>NZ_JAMXRU010000032.1 GCF_024124745.1 Aeromicrobium sp. CnD17-E | reverse complement strand
CGTGCTCGGGGCCGACACCCCCGTCGCCGTCGTCGCGAACGCGTCGCAGGAGGCCGAGGTCGTGCTGCGCGGCACCCTCGCCGACGTCGCCGACCAGGTCGAGGCCGCCGGCCTGCGCCAGGCCGCGGTGATCCTCGTCGGCCCCGCCGTGGCCCGCCCCGACGGCGCGGAGTCCTACCTCTACTCCCCCACCCGCGACCGCACCTCCAAGCGCCGCTGAGCTCCCCCCGGATTCGGAACGTCATCGCCTGTTCTGGCGACGAGAACGGGCGGTGACGTTCCGAAACGGGGGCTGACCGTGCGTGCGGTCAGGCGGGGACCTCGTCGAGGAGGCGGCGGAGGACGTCGGCGAGGGTCACGACACCGATGCCGCGCTCGGTGCGGACGACGGCGAGGTGCTGGCTGGTCTCGCGCATGACCGCGAGGGCCTCGTGCACCGGCGTCGCCGGGTCGAGGTGGAACGGCTCGCGCACCAGGTCGGCCACGCCCTCCTCGGCGTCGCGCACCAGGGTCTCGCGCACGTGCACGACGCCGGAGACCTCCCCGCCGTCGACGACGAGGATCCGCAGGTGCCCGCTGCGCTCCGCCGCGGCCTGCACGTCGGCGACCGTGCTGCCGGGCGGGACCGAGGTGGGCACCGCGCCCGGCTTCAGCAGGTCCGCGACCGTCAGGTCGCGCAGGCCGAGCGCCCGCGACAGCGACGCCGAGTAGCCCGCGTCGAGCGCGCCCACCTCGGCGGAGTGCTTGACCAGGTGGCGCAGGTCGTCGGGCGTGGAGCCGCCCGCGACCGTCTCGACCGGCTGGACGCCGACGACGACGAGGCACCGGTTGGCGGCCTCGTTCAGCAGCGTCAGCACCGGGCGGGTGAACCACATGAAGCCCCGCATCGGGATGGCGAGCATCGTCGCCGACTTCTCGGGGTGCGCGATCGCCCACGACTTGGGCATCATCTCGCCGATCACCAGGTGCAGGAAGGTCATGACGACCAGCGCGATGACGAACCCGGCAGCGTCGGCCACCCAGTACGGCATGCCCCAGCCCTCGAACAGGGGCGTGAGCGCGTAGTGCACGGCGGGCTTGGCGGTCGCGCCGAGCGCCAGGACGCACAACGTGATGCCGAGCTGCGCGCCGGCGAGCAGCACCGTGAGCTCGGACGAGGAGCGCAGCGCTGCGCGGGCTGCGCGGCTGTGCGGGGCGGCGTCCTCGAGCCGGTGGCGCTTGGCCGCCAGCAGCGCGAACTCGATCGCGACGAAGAACGCGCTCGCCGCGATGATCACGACGGTGACCGCGAGGACCACCCAGGGGTTGCTCATCACCGGGACACCTCGGTCTCGTCGGCAGGCTGGGGCGCGACGTCGTCGGCGTCGTCGGACGGCTCCACGTAGGGCCGGACGACCCAGCTGACCCGCACCGACGACGGCACGTAGTGCTCGACCTCGAGGACGTCGAAGCGCAGCCGCGGCGCGGCGGGCTGGTCGTCGAGGACGAGGGTGGCGGCGTCGGGCGGGAGGTCGAGCTCGACGGCGTCGCCGGCCTCGGGCAGGGCACCGGCCTGCGCGATGACGAGGCCGGACACGGTCTCGACGTCGTCGAGCTCGGGCAGGTCGTGGTCGATGACCCGCTCGACCTCGTCGAGCGGGGCGTCGCCGGAGAACAGCCACGCGTCGTCGCCGTCGACCACCGCGAGGGGTCGCTCGTCGTCGTGCTCGTCGGTGATCTCGCCGACCAGCTCCTCCGCGAGGTCCTCGATCGTGAGCACGCCGGAGAGCCCGCCGTACTCGTCGATCACGCAGGCCAGCTGCTGCTTGGCGCGCTCGAGCGTGCGGCGCGCGACGGGCAGCAGCATGACCTCGGGCACGACGACGGGCTCGCGGGCGAGGTCGGCGGCGGTGCCCTCGCGGGCGGTCATGACGTCGACCAGGTGCACGACGCCGACGAGCCGGTCGTCGTCGTCGAGGACGGGGTAGCGCGAGTGGCCGGTCGACATCTGCTCGCGCACGGCGTCGACGGTGTCGTCGGGTCGCACGACGTCGACGCGCGAGCGCGGGATCATGGCGTGCTCGACGTCGCGGCGCGGGAAGTCGATCACGCGGTCGAGGAGCAGGGAGAGGTCGCGCGGGAGGTCGCCGCTCTCCCGGGACTCGGCGACGATGTGCTCGAGGTCGCGCGCGGTCGCGGTGCTGTCGACGTCGTGCACGGGCTCGATCCGCAGCGCCCGCAGAAGGACGTTCGAGGCCTGGTCGAAGAACCAGATCAGCCAGCCGAAGACCGCGAGGTAGAGGTTGGTGGAGCGCGCCAGCCAGCGGGCGACGGGCTCGGGTCGGGCGATCGCCAGGTTCTTCGGGAACAGCTCGCCGAAGAGCATCTGCACGAACGTCGCGAAGACCAGCGCCAGCACCGTGCCGATGCCGATGCCGACCGCGGTGGGCACGCCGACGCCGCCGAGGATGTCGCCGAACGCGCGGCCGATGAGCGGCTCGGCGACGTAGCCGACGAGCAGGCCCGTGACGGTGATGCCGAGCTGGGCGCCGGACAGCATGAACGAGGTGCGGTTCGTGACCGCGAGGGCGCGTTGGGCGCCCTTGTCGCCCTGCGCCGCGAGGGAGTTGAGCCGCGACCGGTCGACCGCCATGTAGGCGAACTCCTGGGCGACGAAGTAGCCCGTCGCGGCGGTGATGGCGAGCACGACCAGCAGGCCGAGCAGCAGGAGGAGGACCGTGATCACCGCACGCGCCTCTCCGGGTCGCGGGTGGTCACGGTCCGGGGACTTCGACTGGGGTCCATGGCTCTCTCTGTGGAGGGTCGGGATCAGTGGGGGAACGAGCCGACGGGCCGGCGAGTTCCCGACTCGCCGATCGTCTCAGCGCTCGACCTCCCGCGCACATCCATGCGTCGTGGACACTTCCGGGGCACTGGCGGCGCCCGCGGCGCCCCGGACGTGTCCAGAAGTCGGGGCGGGTCAGGCCTCGACCGAGCGCGACGTCCAGACGGCGCCGGTGGGGCTGACGCGGGTGCGGGAGGAGCCGACGACGAGCAGGCACTTCATGTCGATGGACTCGGGGTCGAGGTCGGCGAGGGTGGTCACGTGCAGCGACTCCTCGGCGCGGCCGACGTCGCGGCCCACGACCACGACGGTGGACGGGTCGCGGTGCTCGAGCAGGGTCCGCCGCATGTCGGCCACCTGCGTGGTGCGCGAGCGCGAGCGCGGGTTGTAGACGGCGAGGACGAGGTCGGCGTCGGCCACGGCGCGCAGCCGCCTCTCGACGACCGACCACGGCTTGAGCCGGTCCGACAGGCTCATGACCGCGAAGTCGCCGCCGATCGGCGCTCCGGCGCGGGCGGCGACCGCCTGCACCGCCGAGACGCCGGGCACCACACGGACGGTGACGTCGTGCAGGTGCGGCTGAGCCTCCTGCGCCTCCAGCACCGCGGTGGCCATGCCGAAGACGCCGGCGTCGCCGCCGGACACGACGGCCACCCGCTCGCCCGACCTCGCCAGCTCGAGCGCGTGCGTGGCGCGGTCGATCTCGACCGTGTTGCCCGACGCGTGACGCTGCAGCCCCACCCGCTGCGGCACGCGGGCGACGTACGGCGCGTACCCGACGACGTGCCCGACCTGCGCCAGCTCGTCGGAGGCCTCGGGGGTGAGCCAGGCGTCGGGGCCCGGCCCGAGCCCGACGACCACCACCTCCCCCTGGTTCGGAACGTCATCGCCCGTTCCGGGCGAGGAAAGGGGCGATGACGTTCCGAATCGTGGGGACTGCTCGTCGTAGCGGGTGCCGTGGCCGTCGCCGGGGACCACGACGAGGGAGAAGTAGGGGACCGACGTGGGGTCGACGTCGGCGACCGGCAGCCAGCGCTGCTCGGGCATCGAGGCACGCTCGACGTAGAGCGCGGTGTCGAGCCGGCCGGCCTGCTCCAGGGCCGAGCGGACGGCCGGGAACGTGCGGCCGAGCTTCATGATGATGGCGCCGTCGGTGTCGGCGAGGCGTCGCGCCAGCTCCGCCTCCGGCAGCGTGCCCGGCAGCACCGTGAGCACGTCGGTCTGGCGCACCAGGGGCGTCGCGGCCAGTGCCGTGGCCGCCGCGAAGGCCGGCACCCCCGCCACGACCTCGGTCTCGAACTCCTCGGACAACCGGTCGTGCAGGTACATGAACGATCCGTAGAACATCGGGTCGCCCTCGGCCAGCACCACGACGTCGCGACCCGCCGCGAGGTGCTCGCGCAGGCGCTGCGCGCACTCCTCGTAGAAGTCGGCCATCGCCCCCGCGTAGCCGCCGGGGTGCTCCGCCGTGCCGGTGGTCACCGGGTACTGCAGCACCTCCTCCACGACGTCCGCCGGCACGAGGCCGTCGACGATGCGCCGCGCGTTCGAGCGCTTGCCGACCCCCTGGTGGTACGCCACGACGTCGGCCTCGCGGATGAGCCGCGCGGTCTTCAGCGTCACCAGCTCGGGGTCTCCGGGGCCGACGCCCACGCCCCACAGCCGGCCGGTGCTGTCCTGCCGCGGGCCCGCGCCGCTCACTCCTTCTCCTGCGCGAGCGCGTTGAGCGCCGACGCCGCCATGGCGGAGCCGCCGCGACGTCCGCGCACGGTCACGAACGGGACGTCGATGCCGTGCGTCTGCGCGAACGCGGCGAGCGCGTCCTTCGACTCGGCCGCACCGATGAACCCCACCGGCACGCCGACGACCGCGGCCGGGCGGGGCGCGCCGTCGGCGAGCAGCTCGAGCAGGTGGAACAGGGCGGTGGGCGCGTTGCCGATCGCGACGACGGCGCCGTCGAGCCGGTCGCCCCAGAGCGACACGGCGGCCGCGGAGCGGGTCGTGCGCCACTCCCGCGCGAGGTCGGGCACCCGCTCGTCGCGCAGCAGGCAGAGCACGTCGTTGTCCTTCGGCAGCCGTGCGCGCGTGACGCCCGACGCCACCATCGTCGCGTCGCACAGGATCGGCGCGCCGGCCTGCAACGCCTCGCGCGCCGCCGACACGAGCCGCGGGTGCACCACCATGTCGTCGACCAGGTCGGTCTGGCCCGTGCCGTGGATCATCCGCACGGCCACCTTCTCCGCATCGGCCGGGATGCCCGTCAGGTCGGTCTCGCGCCGGATGGTCGCGAAGGAGTCGACGTAGATGGCAGCGCCGCTGCCCTCGTACTCGAAGCGCCGGGTGGGGGGTCTCATGCGGTCTCCCTCGACAGGTCGGAGGTCACGGTCAGGTCGGGCACGACCACGCTGCGCCACGGGGTCACGAGCAGCTCGCCCTCGGCCAGGGCGAGCAGCCGGTCGACGTCGGGCCGACGCAGCACGCCTCCCTCGACCGGCACGTGGACGAACCGACGTCCGTCGTCCTGCAGCCCGGGCCCCTCCGGCAGCGGGAGGGCCCGGACCTGGGTGCGCAGGTCGCGGGCGTGCAGGTCGCCCAGCACGGCCGCGCCCCCACGCGGCAGGTCGTCGACGTGCCACGTGCCCACGTCGGGACGCATGCGCCGGAAGCGGTGGGCCAGCGCGCCCAGCACCTCGGGCAGCGCCTCGAGCGGCACGACCTCGCCCCAGTGCCGACCGGCGCGCACCTGCGCATGACCGTCGTCGACCGCGACGGCGCCGACGTCGAGCGAGCGGTCGACGAGGTCGCCGCGCCCGTCGTCGAGGACCACGAGGAAGCGTGCCGAGAGATCGGCGAGGTCCGGGTCGGCACACACGAGCGCGTCGTAGCGCTCGGCCACGGGCCGCAGGTCGGCCCGACCGCCCAGCCGGCCCGAGAGCGGCGAGACCATCACGTTGCGCACGAGCTCGTGGCTGCGGCTCGGCAGCAGGCCGGTCGACGCGAGGTCGGCCACGACCGGCTCCGGCAGCCTGCCGTCGACCGACGCGATGCCGCGCACCTGCAGGTTGGCGCGACGCGTGAGCCCGACCGTGCCGTCACCGTGCCGCTCCGCGACGTCGAGCAGACGCGCGAGGGCCACCGTGGGCAGCCGGCCGCCCACCAGACGAAGGCGCACCAGCGCACCGTCGTCGGCGATCCACGGCCGGCACACGCCGGGGCACCGGTCGGCGCGCTCACGTGAGCTCGTCACGCCGCCTCCTCACCTGTCCCTCGGGCACGGACGGGGGTCCGGCGGCCTGCCGGACCGCTCCAGGACGGCGTCGATCCTGTCACACCGCTCCCGCACGACGGGGCCGCCGTCCAGGAGAGGAGGGTCACGCGAGCACCCCGGTGAACCTGACGTGCGGCGCACCGTCGACGCTCTGCACCTGCGCGGCGACGCCGTAGACGTCGGCGACGAGGTCGGTCGTGAGCACGTCCGCCGGGCGCCCCGCCGCCCGCACCCGCCCGTCCGCGAGCACGACCAGCGCGTCGCAGTAGCGGGCCGCCAGGTTCAGGTCGTGCAGCGCCATCACCGTCGTGGTCGAGGCGGCCCGCACCAGCTCCAGCAGCTCCAGCTGGTGCCGGACGTCGAGGTGGTTGGTCGGCTCGTCGAGCAGCAGCTCGGTCGGCTCCTGCGCGAGCGCGCGGGCGATCTGCACCCGCTGGCGCTCCCCGCCCGACAACGTCGAGTAGGGGCGCTCCAGCAGGTGCGCGGTGCGCGTGGTCGCCGCGGACGCCTCCACGACGGCGCGGTCGGTGGCGCTCAGCGGCGCCCACGACGGCCGGTGCGGGAGCCGGCCGAGGCCCACGACGTCGCGCACGGTCGGGTCGGTGTCGGTCACGACCTCCTGGTCGACCATCGCGAGCCGGCGCGCCACCTGGCGACGACCCAGGGCAGAGAGGTCGTCGTCGCCCAGGCGCACCACGCCCGACGACGCCGGCCGCAGCCCCGCGAGCAGCCGCAGCAGCGACGACTTGCCCGACCCGTTCGGGCCCAGCAGCCCCACCGTGCTGCCCGGGGCGACGTCGAGGCTCACGCCGTCGACCACGACCTTGCCGCGCACGCCCCACCGCACGTCGACCGCGAGGATGCTCATGCCCGTCCCGCCTCAGCCACGACGCCGCCTCCGCACCAGGATCACGACGAACGCCGGCACGCCCACGAGTGCCGTCGCGACGCCCACCGGCAGCTCCTGCGGTGCGATGACCGTCCGCGCGCCGACGTCGACCCACACCAGGAACACCGCGCCGAGCACCGCCGACACCGGCAGCAGCACGCGGTGCCGCGAGCCGACCACCGCGCGGGCGGCGTGC
Source organism: Aeromicrobium sp. CnD17-E (assembly GCF_024124745.1). Classification (GTDB taxonomy): domain Bacteria; phylum Actinomycetota; class Actinomycetes; order Propionibacteriales; family Nocardioidaceae; genus Aeromicrobium. The sequence goes on along the minus strand of NZ_JAMXRU010000032.1, from coordinate 23,310 downwards.
GGCAGCACGAGCCCGACGAAACCGATCGCCCCCGACGTCGACACGATGACGGCCGTCATGAGCGCGGTGACCACCAGCAGCAGCAGCCGGGTGCGCTGCACGGAGACGCCCAGCGCCGAGGCGGCGTCCTCGCCGAACGTGAACGCGTCGAGCGAGCCCGCCGCGAGCCAGCACAGCAGCAGCCCGACGAGCACGACGCTCCCGCACACCACGACGTCGCGCCACGACGCCGTGCCGAGCGAGCCGAGCAGCCAGAACAGCACCCCGCGGGTCTGCTCCGCGTCGGCCGCGGTGAAGACGATGAACGACGTCAGCGCCGAGAACAGCTGCGTGGCTGCGACGCCTGCGAGGATCATCCGGTCGGTCGTGCCGCCGGCCAGCGTGCCGAGCAGCAGCACCAGGCCGAAGGCCAGCAGCGCCCCGACGAACGCACCGGAGGCGAGCGTCGCGGCCCCGGCACCCACCCCGAGCACCACGATCGCGACCGCACCGGCCGAGGCCCCCGAGGAGATCCCGAGCACGAACGGGTCGGCCAGCGGGTTGCGCAGCAGCGACTGCAGCACCACGCCGCAGAGCGCCAGCCCTGCACCACAGGCAGCCGCCAGCACGGCCCGCGGCAGGCGCAGGTCCCAGATGATCGCCTCCTGGATGCCCGTGAGGCCCGACGGCGCGACGCCCAGCCGCGACAGCGCGACCGCGAACGCGTCGCCCGGGCCGAGACCCGACGGCCCGATCGTCGTCGCGACCGCGATCGAGACCAGCAGGCCCACGAGCGCCGCCGACCACAGGACGGCCGCGCGTCCGGCACGCGCCGGACGCGCGGATCCTGAGGTCGAGGGCGCCGTCCTGCGCAGCGCCGGCGGCAGCAGGGTCACGACGGCTCGTACCCCAGGCCGCGCAGCCCCTCGGCCACCGCCTCGACGGCGTCGACCGTGCGGATCGACGGGTTCAGGGCGGCGCCCGGCAGCAGCACGTAGCGCTTCTCCTGCACCGCGGTCATGCGCCGGGTGACGGGGTTGGACTCGAGGAACGCGATCTTCGCGCGCGCCGACTCCGCGGTCTGGCTCTTGCGCGTCAGGTCGCCGACCACCAGCACGTCGGGGTCGGCGGCGGCGATCGACTCCCAGCCGACCTGCGGCCACTCCGCCCGCTGGTCCTCGAAGACGTTGGTCAGGCCGAGCGCGCGCGTCACGATGCCGGGACCGCCGCAGCAGCCCGCACCATAGGGCGCCTCGGCGTTGGCGAACCAGTAGAAGACCGACACGCCGTCGAACTGCGTCCGCGACGCCGCCTCGAGCCGCTCCTGGAGCGACGACACGACCTCCTCGCCACGCTCCTCGGTGCCCGTCAGCGCGGCGAGGTCGCGCACCTCGGCGTAGATCGTCGACATCTCCAGCGGCCGGTCGCGCGCACCGTCGCCGCCACCGAAGTCGGACTTCTCGCACTCCGCGGCCGACAGGTACGCCGGCACGCCGACGTCGGCCAGCTGCTGCGGCGTCGCGACACCGCCCTCGCTCAGGGTGTTCGCGAACGACGCCGTCACGAGGTCGGGCTCGGTGGCCAGCAGCTCCTCGAACGACGGCGCCTGGTCGGCCAACCGGTCGACCTTCTCGTTCTCGTCGGCCAGCGACGGCAAGATCGGGTCGGTCCAGCCGGCGGCGCCCACCATCCGGTCGGCGAGGCCGAGGCTCAGCAGGATCTCCGTGCTGCCCTGGTTCAGCGACGCGATGCGCTGCGGCGGCGCGTCGACCGTGGTCCGACGGTCGCAGCGCTCGACGCTGGCGGGGAACCCGGCGGCCTCGGCGCCGCCGGCCGACGAGGCCGACGTCGAGGAGCCGCAGCCGGCGAGCAGCGGCGCCGCCAGGGCGGCCGACGCGAGGAGGGAGAGGGGGCGGCGTGGTCGCATCGCGATCCTTCGCTCAGGGGTCCGTGTCGCGAGACCCGTCGGGAGCCCCGCGGCGGACGCCGCGGGTCGCCACCGGGTGTCGGACTCGGGCCGTGGCCCCTACCGTTGCGCGTCAGTCCCGGACTTCGACCGGGTTCCCTCACGTGGCAGCCGCACCGTAGCACCCGGCCCGCCGGGGCCCCGGTCCTGTTCGCCGCGCTCCCTCCTGCCCGGGGCCCGGCACCCCCGCCGCTGCTACGGTGAGCGCGCCAGTCACCCTCGCAGAGGGTCAGGGAACCCGGTGCGACTCCGGGACTGACGCGCAGCGGTGTGGGAGACGTGGCGGGCCACGACGCCACTGGGAGCTCGCTCCTGGGAAGGCGGTCCGTCACCGCGACCCCGAGTCCGAAGACCTGCTGGCCGCCACCCCGCCGGGGCGGCGTCACCCGACACGGGGCTCTCGCGCACGGGGCCCCCGGACCCGAGACGAGACCCCATGTCCTCCCCCGTCGGCGCACGCCTGCGTCGCCCCGCCGCCCTCCTGGCCACCCTCTGCCTCACCGCCCCGCTCGCTGCCTGCGGCTCCCCGTTCTCGCGGCCCGCGAACGACGCCGCCGCGACAGCCGGCTTCCCCGTCACCGTCGAGAACTGCGGGCACGACGTCACCGAGGCGGCACCGCCCCAGCGCATCGTCGCCATCAACCAGCCCGCCACCGAGCTGCTGCTGAGCCTCGGCCTCGCCGACCGGATGGCCGGCTACGGCGTCAGCGACCACGACTTCCTGCCGGGGCTGGAGGCACAGGCCCGCAGGACGAAGGCCCTCGACGCCGAGTTCCCCGGCTTCGAGGCGATGCTCTCGCTCGAGCCCGACCTCGTCTACGCCACCTTCGCCTACGCCTTCACCGGCGAGGGCGTCGCGCCCCGCGCGAAGTTCGACGAGGTCGGCATCCCCACCTACCAGTCCCCCAGCGAGTGCGGCGGCCAGGACGCCCCGCACGAGGAGCCGCTCACCCTCGACGACCTGTACGCCGAGATCGGCGACGTGTCGCGCCTGACCGGTGTCGAGGAGCGCGGCGAGCAGCTCGTCGCCGAGCTGAGGGAGCGCGCGCGGACGGTGACGGTCGACCTCGACGCCGACGACGTGACGCTCGGCTGGTGGTACGCGTCGACGAAGAGCCCCTACATGGCCGGGTGCTGCGGCGCCCCGGGGCTGATGACACGCGCCGTCGGCGCCACGAACGCGTTCGGCGACAACGAGCGGCTCTGGCCCGAGACGAGCTGGGAGTCGATCCTCGACGCCGACCCGACCGTCCTCGTGCTCGCCGACCTCGAGCGCGGTGGCGACGGCGACAGCGCGGAGGCCAAGATCCGCTTCCTCGAGTCCGACCCCGTCGCGCGTCAGCTCACCGCCGTCAAGAAGCGGCGCTACGTCGTCCTCGGCGGCACGACGATGGACCCGTCGATCCGCAACGTCGACGGGATCGAGCAGCTCGCCCAGGGTCTGCGCGACCTGGGCGTCGTGCCCGACGGGCGCTAGCCGAGGACCTCCGACAGCAGCGCGACGTCGCGCAGCAGGAGGGCGGCGGAGCGCACGAGCGGGACGGCCGCGAGCGCGCCACTGCCCTCCCCGAGACGCAGGCCGAGGTCGAGCAGGGGCTCGAGGCCGAGCTTCTCCAGCCCGAGCGACTGTGCCGGCTCGGTCGAGCGGTGCCCGGCGGCGAACCACGCCGACGCGCCAGGCGCGAGGTCGTCGGCGGTGAGCGCGCACGCGACGGAGATCAGCCCGTCGAGCAGCACCGGCACACCGGCCTCTGCCGCCGCGACCAGGAAGCCGACCGTCGCGGCGAGGTCGGCGCTGCCGAGCGCCGCGAGCCGCTCCACGGGGTCGGCCACGCGGTCGCCCGCCCGGTCCAGGGCCGCCTGCACGACCTCGCCCTTGCGCACGAGCGACGCGTCGTCGATGCCCGTGCCGCGACCGACGACCTCCGACCCCGGCAGGCCGAGCGACGCGGCCACCAGCGCGGCCGTCGGCGTCGTATTGCCGATGCCCATGTCGCCCGTGACGAGCAGCTGCGCACCGGCGGCGATCTCCTCCGCCGCGATCGTCCTCCCAGCGGCCAGCGCCCGAGCCGTCTCGTCGGCGGTCAGCGCGTCCTCGACGTCGATCGACCCGCTGCCCCGCCGCACCTTGTGGGCGCGCACCGCGTCGGGCAGGTCGGCGAGGTCGTCGTCGACGCCGAGATCGAGCACGCGCAGGCTCACGCCGTGCTGGGCGGCGAGGACGCTCGCGCCGGCGCGGCCGGCGGCGAACGTGCGGACCATCGCGGGCGTGACGGCGCTCGGGAAGGCGGAGACGCCCGACGCGGTCACGCCGTGGTCGCCGGCGAGCACCACGGCGCGCACGTCATCGACCGGACGCGGCGGCACCTCGCCCTGCGTCGCCGCCACCCAGCAGGCGAGGTCGCCCAACCGACCCAGCGCCCCGGGAGGCGTGGCGAGGCTCGCGAGCCGCTCGCGTGCCGCGGCGTGCACCGCCGGGTCAGGAGGACGGACGGCGGACGGGGTGCTCACGGGCTCGACGGTCACGGGTGAACGGTACGACGTCGTCCCGACGAGCCGCCGGAGCAGGAGGCACCCGCGCTCGCACGGTGAGACGCGCACCACACCCCGGTGGCGCGGACCGCCCCATGCCCTACGCTCGGCACGTCGACCACCACGGAAGCCGGTGGGAGTCCGGCGCAGTAGCGCTACTGTGACGTCACCCCAGCAGCACCGGGGCGACGGAGCCAGACCCTGGTCGTCGACAGCCCTCCATCCACGGGACGCACTCATCCCTCAGGAAAGGCCTGCCATGTCGCAGCTGAACCCCTCCGTCGACACCTCCGCGGTGCCGGTCGTCTCCATCCCGGTCCGCGAGCTCGCCCCCTGGGCGCTGTTCATCGCGCTCCTCGCCCTCGTGGCGCTCTACTTCGTCGGCGCCGAGCAGGGCGCGACCTCCCTCATCTCCGGCACCGGCGTGCACGAGTGGGTCCACGACGGACGCCACCTGCTGGGCTTCCCCTGCCACTGACGGGCACCGCGACCGACCGGGCCTGAGCCTGGCCGGCCCTGCCCGCGGGACCCGCCCTCCGGGTCACCGCCCCGAGCCCGCGACGACACCGCGGGCTCCCTGTCGTCGAACCGCGGCCCGAGCGACCCGTCACCACGACGGGCCGTGTCGCGCTGCTCCCGCTCGGGAAGGACCCGACCCATGAGCACCACCCGCACACCGCACCTCACCGCCCGCACCTTCCTCGTCCACGGCCTGCTCGCCGGGCTGCTCGGCGGCGTGCTGGCCTTCGCCGCCGCCTCCGTGGTCGGCGAGCCGCCCATCGACCGCGCGATCGCCCTCGAGGAGTCGGGCGGCGCCGCCGCCGACACGGGCCACTCCCACGAGGAGGGCGCGCACTCCCACGAGGAGTCCGGCGGTCACTCCCACGGCGACGACGACGCCGCGATCAGCCGCGGGGAGCAGGCCGGGCCCGGCCTCGCGACCGCCACGATCATCGTGGGCCTCGTCGCCGGCGGGGTCGTCGGCATCGCCTCCGCCTTCGCCGTCGGACGCCTGGGCGGTCTCGGCCCCGTGGCCTCCACCGCCGTCGTGGTGCTGCTCGCGTACCTGGCGTACACGGTCGTGCCCTGGCTGAAGTACCCGCCGAACCCGCCGGCGGTCGGCTCGGCCGACACGATCGGCGAGCGCACCGCCCTGTACTTCAGCTTCGTCGCCGTGTCGTTGCTGGCGGTGGTCGCCGCCGTCCTCCTCGCACGCGCCCTCCTGGCCCGCGGCCCGTGGGTCGCGGTCGTCGCCGGGGCCGCCCTGTACCTCGCCGTGGTCGGCGTCGCCGGCCTCGTCCTCGCCCCGATCGACGAGGTCCCGGACAGCTTCCCGGCCACCACCCTCTACGCCTTCCGCATCGGCTCGCTCGCCACGAGCACGGCCCTCTGGGCCGGGGTCGCCCTGGCCCTCACCGGGCTCACCGCCCGCACCTGGCGTGCCCACCAGGCCGACGTCGAGCGCCGGGCGGCCGCCGCCGCGCTCTGACCTCGTCCGCGAACGCCGCCTCCCCACGACCCCGGGGAGGCGGCGTTCTCATGAACCCAAGATGTAGGGGTTACATTCGTGTAGTTCCCCGTATATGGTGGCTCGTGCAGCTGGTTCGGCCCGTCAGCCAGACGGGTCGTCGCAAGAGGGAATCCGGTGAGAGACCGGAACTGCCCCGCAGCGGTGAGTGGGAACGAACGGTGTCATCAGCACTGGGTCCCTGCAGCGATGCAGGCCTGGGAAGCGACACCCAGTAGGCGGCAGCGATGCCTGGCCCGCGAGTCCGAAGACCTGCCAGTGCTCCACCGCCACCGGTGGAGGTCCGCGACCTCGTGGGAAGGTCCAAGGATCAGACGACGTCGTGGCACCTAGACGACCCGTCCTCCTCTCCCCGCGTGCCCGCGGACTGCGTCAGTCACGACGAGTTCACGAGGGGTGAACCGATGACCATCACCGTCATCAAGCGCGACGGCAGCCGAGCGGACTACGACGGCTACGAGATCGCGAAGTCCATCGAGGAGGCCGCCACCGGCCTGCCCGACCAGGTCTCCCGGGCGACGCAGCTGCGCGCCGAGCTGGAGATCACGCTGTTCGACGGGATCAGCAGCGAGCAGCTCGACGAGGCCGTCATCGGCGTCGCGCTGCAGAACGTCAAGGACGACCCGGCCTTCGACACGATCGCCTCGCGGCTGCTCGTCAAGACGCTCTACAAGAAGATCTTCGGCGAGGGCGTCACGCGCGAGGAGGTGTACGCCTTCCACGGGCCGGCGTTCGTCCGCGCGATCCTGCGCGGCGTCGAGCTGGGGCTGCTCGACGCGCGGCTCGCCGAGGTCTTCGACCTCGAGCGGCTCGGGTCCGCGCTCGACCCCGACCGCGACGACCTGCTGCGCTACGTCGGCGCGCAGACCATGCGCAACCGCTACATGATCACCGAGCCCGACGGCACGCCGCTGGAGGTGCCGCAGTTCTTTTGGATGCGCGTGGCGATGGGCCTCGCGCTGAACGAGGAGGACGCCACGTCGGCCGCGCTGTCGTTCTACGACAAGATGTCGCGGCTGGAGTACCTCGCCGCCGGCTCCACGCTGGTCAACGCGGGCACGTCGTACAGCCAGCTCTCCAACTGCTTCGTCATGCAGATGGAGGACGACATCGAGCACATCGCCAAGAGCGTCCGCGACGTCATGTGGCTGACGAAGGGCACCGGCGGGATCGGTCTCTCGGTCACGCAGCTGCGTGCCGAGGGCTCCCCCATCCGCTCGAACAACACGACCTCGACCGGTCCCATCCCGTTCATGCACACCATCGACTCGACGTTGCGCGCCGTGAGCCGGGGCGGCAAGAAGTTCGGCGCCCTGTGCTTCTACATGGAGAACTGGCACCTCGACTTCGGCCAGTTCCTCGACCTGCGGCAGAACTCCGGCGACCCCTACCGACGCACGCGCACGGCCAACACCGCCGTCTGGATCTCCGACGAGTTCATGAAGCGGGTCGAGGCCGACGCCGACTGGTACCTGTTCGACCCGCTCGAGGTCGGCGACCTGCCGGAGCTGTTCGGCCAGGCGTTCAGCCGCCGCTACGCCGAGTACGCGGCGCAGGCCGAGCGCGGCGAGATCCGGCACAAGAAGCTGAAGGCCCGCGAGCAGTTCCGCGCCATCCTCACGACGTTGCAGACGACGTCGCACCCGTGGCTCACCTGGAAGGACACGGTCAACACCCGTGCCCTCAACCAGAACACCGGCACGATCCACCTGTCGAACCTGTGCACCGAGATCTGCCTGCCGCAGGACCGCGAGAACATCAGCGTCTGCAACCTGGCGTCGATCAACCTCTCCCGGCACGTGGTCGGACGCCGCGGCGACGCACGCGTCGACTGGGACCGGCTCGCGGAGTCCACGCGGCTCGCCGTCCGCCAGCTCGACAACCTCATCGACATCACGATCAGCTCGGTGCCGGAGTCGGAGCGCTCGAACGAGGAGAACCGCGCCCTCGGTCTCGGCGTCATGGGCTTCACCGACGTCGTGGAGCGGTTCGGCTGGTCCTACGAGAGCGAGCGCGCCTACGACCTCATGGACGAGGTCATGGAGTTCGTCAGCTGGCACGCGATCGACGCCTCCGCCGACCTCGCCCGCGAGCGCGGCGCGTACCCGAACTTCGCCGGGTCGCGCTGGAGCCAGGGCATGGTCCCGTTCGACTCCCTCGACCTGCTCGAGGCCGACCGCGGGGTGCCCGTCGACGTCACGCGTCGCTCCCGCCTGGACTGGGACGCGCTGCGCGCCAAGGTCGCGGGCGGTGTCCGCAACTCCACCCTGATGGCCATCGCGCCCACCGCCTCGATCGGCCTCGTCGCCGGCACCACCCCCGGGCTGGACCCGCAGTTCAGCCAGATCTTCAGCCGGGCGACCGCGGCGGGCAAGTTCCTCGAGGTCAACCGCAACCTCGTCGAGGACCTGCGCGAGCGGGGCCTGTGGGAGACGCTGCGCGAGGACCTGCTGCGCCACCAGGGCGACCTGTCCAAGGTCGAGGGGGCGCCAGCCGACCTGGTCGAGATCTACCGGACCAGCTTCCAGCTGTCGCCGTACGCGTTCCTCGAGGTGGCGGCCCGCGCGCAGAAGTGGATCGACCAGGCGATCAGCCGCAACATCTACCTCGCCAGCCGCGACGTCGGCGACATGGTCGACCTCTACACGGCCGCGTGGCGCAGGGGCGTCAAGACGACCTACTACCTGCACATGATGCCGCGGCACACCGCCGAGCAGAGCACCGTCAAGGTGAACAAGGCCGAGGCCGTCGCCCCGCAGGGCGCGACGACGTCGGGCGGCCGGGGCTTCGGCGCCCGCCGCGGGTTCGGCGCCGCGACCGCCGCCCCGGCCCCGACCACCCCCGTCGTCGAGGAGCCGACGCCCGTCGTCCCCGACGCGGTCCAGGAGCTCGACGTCGTCGACGGGTCCGCCTGCCCGATCGACCCGCAGGAGCGCCTGCAGTGCGAGTCCTGCCAGTGACGATGGACCCGCTGGTCGAGTAGTCCGTCCCGTGAGGCACGAACAGGGACGGACGTATCGAGACCACTCGGCGGCCGTCGCGCGAGCCAGCTCCGCGACGGCCGCCTCACCACCCCGACCCCAGAGAGCGAGAACCCCCCCCATGCCCATCCTCGGCACCGGCATCCAGGAAGGCCTGCTGCTCAAGCCCGTCACCTACCCGTGGGCGATGGAGCTGTACGACCAGGCCGTCGCCAACACCTGGTTCCCCAACGAGGTCCAGCTCGGTGAGGACCTCGCCGACTTCGAGCGCATGAGCGACGACGAGCGCCACGCGCTCACCTTCCTCATGAGCTACTTCAACCCCAACGAGCTGCTCGTCAACAAGGCGCTCGCGTTCGGCGTGTACCCCTACGTCAACGCGGCCGAGTGCCACCTCTACCTCGCCAAGCAGATGTGGGAGGAGGCCAACCACTGCATGAGCTTCGAGTACGTGCTCGAGACGTTCCCCATCGACCGGGTCGCGGCCTACGAGTCGCACGTGAACGTCCCGTCGATGGCCGCCAAGGAGGCCTTCGAGGTGCGCTTCATCCAGCGGATGACCGAGCAGACCCTCGACATCACGACCACCACGGGCAAGCAGGACTTCGTCCGCAACCTCGTGGCGTACAACGTGATCCTCGAGGGGATCTGGTTCTACTCCGGCTTCATGGTGGCGCTGAGCTTCCGGCAGCGGAACCTGCTGCGCAACTTCGGCTCCCTCGTCGACTGGATCGTGCGCGACGAGAGCCTGCACCTGAAGTTCGGCATCAACCTGATCCTCACGGTGCTCGACGAGAACCCCGAGATCGCCACCGAGGAGTTCGCGGCGGAGATCCGGCAGATGGTCCTCGACGCGGTGGCCATGGAGGAGGCCTACAACCGCGACCTGCTGCCGCACGGGATCCTCGGGCTCAACGCCGACTACATCAACACCTACGTCCGCTACCTCGCCGACCGCCGCCTGGAGGAGCTCGGCTTCGAGCCGCACTACGGCGTGGCGAACCCGGCCAAGTGGATGGCGACGGCCAACGACACCCTGCAGCTCGTCAACTTCTTCGAGTCGATCAACACCTCCTACGAGGTCAACGCCCGCGCGGGCTCCTGAGCAGGGAGGGCGAGCATGTCGTGCGTGGGGTTCTTCACCGCCGAGCAGCTGGCACGGGTGCGCGCCGCGGGCGACGACCCCCGCCCGGTGTCGACGTTCCGGTCGCCCGAGGCGTCGGCGTCGAAGCGGCGGCGGGTGGCCGAGATGGCCACGTCGCCCGACCCGCTGGTGCGGGCCGCGGCGGCGGGTTCGTCGCTGGCGTCGACGGGGGTGCTGCAGCGGCTGTCGGTCGACCCCGACCTGGGCGTGCGCAGCGCCGTCGCGCGTCAGCCCGCGACGCCGCCGGACCTGCTCGACCGGCTCGCGACCGACGCGCACGAGACGGTCCGCGGATGGGTGGCCGCGAACCCGGCCGCCTCGCCCGACCTGCTCGCTCGGCTCTGCGCCGACTCCTCCCCGACGGTGCGGTCGGTGGCGGCCTGGGCCCAGCACTGGTGAGGGTGGTGCGGGTGACGGTCGCGGCGACCCTGCTCCGTGGGCGCCCCTCGCGTCGGCGCGAGCACGGCACCGCGGGTAGCCTCCCGTGCATGTCCCGAGCCCTCACCGTCAGCGACACCGTCGTGGTCGGCGTCGAGCCCGACGTCGTCTACGCCGCCCTCAGCGACGTGCGACAGATGGGCCGCTGGAGCCCGGAGAACACGGGCGCGGAGCTGGCGGAGCCGGGCGCGCCGATCGGGGTCGGCACCGTGTTCGTGGGCACCAACCGCCGCGGCCGCGCCCGCTGGAGCACCCGCTGCGTCGTGACGGCGGCCGACCCGGGCCGACGCTTCGCGTTCGACGTGCGCGCCTGGGGTCCGGGCCGACGTCTGCTGCCGGTGCGGGTGGCGTCGTGGGAGTACACGTTCGAGCCCGCCGTGGGCGGCACGCTCGTGACCGAGACGTGGCTCGACGGTCGCACCGGCTGGCCCGACTGGACGGCGTCGGTGTTCGACCGGGTGGCCACGGGGCGCGACTCCTTCGCGACCTTCCAGCGGGGCAACATCCGTCGCACGCTCGACCGGCTCAAGCGTGAGCTCGAGTGGGAACGCGCCCGGGACCAGGCCCCCCAGGACCGCACCGACGACGCGTCATGAGCCGTCGCCATGCCTGAGATCGACCGCCTCGGCGAGTTCTTCGCCGTCGAGCGGACCGTCGAGGGCGACGGCTGGCGGCCGCTGGCCGACCTCGTCGAGGGCACCTACCTGCACACCCGCGTGGTGGCGACGCACCTCGCGCTGGCGTCGCGGGTCGACGCCGCGACCCCGCCGGGGGTGCCGGACGACGGGCGGTCGACGGTGGAGCCGCGCGTGGCAGCCTCCGTCGCCTCGCTCGGTCTCTTCGCGCGCCTGCTGTCGCCGACCGTGGGTGCGATGCTCCTCGACGTCGACGCACCGGCCGACGTGCACTGGCGCGAGCAGCCGACCGGCACCCTCCCGCTCGCCGCCGGTGCGTGGTCGCCGCCCGACCTCGACACCGTGCTGTCCGAGGTCGTGGCGCCGCTCGCCGCTCGCCTGCGCACGGAGCACTCGGTCTCGGAGCGGGTGCTGGCCGGCAACGCGACCTCGGCCGTGTTCGGGGCGCTGCGCATGGCCACCCTCGCCCGGCCCGACCTCGCCGACCGGGCGCTCGACGTCGGCGCCCAGGCGCTCGCTCACCCCTACCTCGTGGGCACGGGCGAGCCCGACCTGCCGTTCCGGCGCCGCTCCTGCTGCCTCTTCTACCGGATCCCCGGCGGCGGCACCTGCGGCGACTGCGTGCTCAGTAGTGGTAGCGGGCCTGCAGGATGACGATCTCGTCGTCGGCGACCAGGTAGACGAGTCGGTGCTCCTGGTCGATGCGGCGCGACCAGGCGTTCGCAACGCCGTACTTCAGGGGTTCGGGCTTGCCGATGCCGGAGAACGGATCCCGCACGGCGTCCTCGATGAGCCGGTTGACCCGCTTCAGGATCTTGCGGTCGGTGACCTGCCAGGACACGTAGTCCTCCCAGCCCTGAGGCGTGAAGGAGATCAATCCACCAGCCCGTGCCGCTCGACGTCTCCGCCGCGGGCGGCGTCGGCGGCGTCGAGCAGCCGACGCGCGTTCGCGGGCGAGCGGAACAGGTAGGCCGTCTCGACCCACGCGTCGTAGTCCTCGGTCGCCATGACGGTGACCGATCCGTGCTTCGACGTGACCTCGACCGGCACGCGGTCCTCGTTGATCGTCTTGATGAGCGGGAAGAGCTCCCGCCGCGCCTCGCTCGCCGTGATCGCCATGACGCCTCCTCGAGTGGTACGAGAAAGCGTACCACTCGACGACGACGTCAGCCGTCGTCGTCGTCCACCGATAGGGGGTTCGGGCGGTCGGCCGACTAGGCTGACCGGGACCCGTCGCCGCGGGTCGGGGAAGCCGGTGCGAGTCCGGCGCGGTTCCGCCACTGTGACGCCTGCGCGCAGGTACAGCCAGACACCCTTCGCGGCGACTCCCGCCGTACGGGGCGAGAACCCCGAGGAGGAACCCCGATGACCCGCATCGCGCTGCTCTCGACGTCCGACACCGACCTGCTCTCGGCCCGCGCCAGCGGCGCCGACTACGTGTACGCGAACCCCGCCAAGCCGGGCCACACCGACATGGCCGCGGCCATCGAGGCGGCCGACCTCGTCGTCGCCCGCATCCTCGGGTCGCCGCAGGACCTGTGCCCCGGCTTCGCGCGGATCCGCGCCACCGGCAAGCCGATGGTCGTGCTCGGTGGCGAGCAGTCACCCAGCGCCGAGCTGATGGAGCAGTCGACCGTGCCGATCGGCGTGTGCGCCGACGCCCACGTGTACCTCGCGGAGGGCGGGCCGGAGAACCTCGCCCAGCTGCACGCCTTCCTCTCCGACACCGTCCTGCTGACGGGCGAGGGCTTCGAGCCGCCGAAGGTGCTGCCGGAGTGGGGCCTGGCGCCCCGCCCGCAGGGCGCCGACGCCGCGGAGAACGCGGGCAAGGCCCGCATCGGCGTCCTCTACTACCGCGCCCACGAGGCGAGCGGCAACAGCGGCTTCGCGCACGCGCTGGCCGACGCCGTCGACGCCACGGGCGACGCCGTCGGCGTCCCGATCTTCAGCTCGTCGCTGCGCGCCGCGCCCGACGCGCTCTTCGAGGAGATGGCGAGCCTCGACGCGCTGATCGTCACCGTCCTCGCAGCCGGCGGCACCAAGCCCGGCACCGTGAGCGCCGGCGGCGACGACGAGTCGTGGGACGTCGCGCGGCTCAAGGCCCTCGACATCCCGATCCTGCAGGGCCTCAGCCTCACGTCGAGCCGCGCCGAGTGGGAGGCCTCCGACGACGGCGTCTCGCCGCTGGACTCCGCCAACCAGATCGCGATCCCCGAGTTCGACGGGCGCATCATCACCGCCCCGTTCTCGTTCAAGGAGGTCGACGAGGACGGCCTGCCGCGCTACGTCGCCGACCCCGAGCGCAGCGCCCGCGTGGCCGGCATCGCCGCCGCCCACGCCCGCCTGCGCCACACGCCGCCGGCCGAGCGCAAGGTCGTGCTCATGCTGTCGGCGTACCCCACGAAGCACAGCCGCGTGGGCAATGCCGTCGGCCTCGACACCCCCGCATCGACCATCCGCCTGCTGCGCGCCATGCGCGACGCCGGCTACGACCTCGGCGCCCCGGGCGAGATCCCCGGCCTCGAGCACGACGACCTCACCGAGGCCGGCGACGCCCTCATCCACGCGCTCATCGACGCCGGCGGCCAGGACGAGGAGTGGCTCACCCACACGCAGCTCACCGAGAGCCACGTGCGCATCCCTGCCGCCCGCTACACCGAGTGGTTCGAGCGCTTCCACCCCGACCTGCGCGACGCGATGCTCGAGGCGTGGGGTCCCGCGCCCGGCAGGCTCTTCGTGAACGACGACAGCGAGATCGTCCTCGCCACCATCCGCGCCGGGAACGTCGTGCTGATGATCCAGCCGCCCCGCGGCTACGGCGAGAACCCCGTCGCGATCTACCACGACCCCGACATGGCGCCCTCGCACCACTACCTCGCCGCCTACCGCTGGGTGGAAGAGGAGTTCGGTGCACACGCCGTCGTCCACCTCGGCAAGCACGGCTCGATGGAGTGGCTGCCGGGCAAGAACGCGGCGCTGTCGGCGTCGTGCGGCACCGACGCCGCCATCGGCAACCTGCCGCTGATCTACCCGTTCCTCGTCAACGACCCGGGCGAGGGCGCGCAGGCCAAGCGTCGCGCGCACGCGACCATCGTCGACCACCTGATCCCGCCGATGGCACGCGCCGAGAGCTACGGCGACATCGCCAAGCTCGAGCAGCTGCTCGACGAGTACGCGAACATCGGCGCGATGGACCCGGCCAAGCTGCCCGCGATCCGCGAGCAGATCTGGACCCACATGCGGGCCGCCGAGATGCACCGCGACCTCGGCCTCGACGACCAGCCCGACGACGAGGGCTTCGACGACTTCATCTTCCACGTCGACGGCTGGCTCTGCGAGATCAAGGACGCCCAGATCCGCGACGGCCTCCACGTGCTCGGGCAGGCGCCGGGCGGCGAGGCGCGCGTGAACCTCGTGCTCTCGATCCTGCGGGCCGCGCAGATCTGGGGCGGCGAGACCGGCGCCGTGCCCGGCCTGCGCGCCGCGCTCGGGCTCAAGGGCGACACCGACGACGGCGAGGACCGCGAGTCGCTGCAGCGCATCGACGCCGTCGAGGAGCAGGCGCGCGCCCTCGTGCAGGGCATGGAGGACGCCGGCTGGGACACCGCCGCCGTCGAGGGCCTGCACGACGACCCGGTGGTCCGCGACGTGCTGCGCTTCGCCGCCGAGCAGGTCGTGCCGCGCCTCGCGCAGACCACCGACGAGCTCGACCACGTGCTGCACGCGCTCGAGGGCGGCTTCATCCCCGCCGGCCCGTCGGGCTCGCCGCTGCGCGGCCTGGTCAACGTGCTGCCCACCGGCCGCAACTTCTACACCGTCGACCCGAAGGCCGTGCCGTCGCGGCTGGCCTGGGAGACCGGCCGCGCGATGGCCGACTCCCTGCTCGACAAGCACCTGTCCGACACCGGCGAGTACCCGCGCTCCGTCGGCCTGTCGGTGTGGGGCACCTCGGCCATGCGCACGTCGGGCGACGACGTCGCCGAGGTGCTGGCGCTCATCGGCGTCGAGCCCGAGTGGGACCCTGCCTCGCGCCGCGTCAACGGCCTGCGCGTCGTGCCGCTGGAGGAGCTCGGGCGCCCCCGCATCGACGTCACGGTCCGCATCTCCGGCTTCTTCCGCGACGCGTTCCCGCACGTCATCGGCATCCTCGACGACGCCATCCGCCAGGTGGCCGAGCTCGACGAGCCCCTGGAGCAGAACTACGTCCGCGCGCACACCGAGGCCGACCTCGCCGAGCACGGCGACCAGCGTCGCGCCACCACCCGCATCTACGGCTCCAAGCCGGGCTCCTACGGCGCGGGCATCCTGCAGGTCATCGAGGCCGGCAACTGGAAGACCGACGACGACCTCGCCGAGGTCTACACGGCGTGGGGCGGCTTCGCCTACGGCCGCGACCTCGACGGCCGTCCGGCGGCGGAGGACATGCGCGCCAACTACCGGCGCATCGCGGTGGCGGCGAAGAACATCGACACCCGCGAGCACGACATCGCCGACTCCGACGACTACTTCCAGTACCACGGCGGCATGGTCGCGACGGTCCGTGCGCTCACCGGCGCCGAGCCGAAGGCCTACGTCGGCGACTCGACCACGCCCGACGCGGTGCGCACCCGCACGCTGCAGGAGGAGACGACGCGCGTCTTCCGCGCCCGTGTGGTGAACCCGCGCTGGATCTCGGCCATGCAGCGCCACGGCTACAAGGGCGCGTTCGAGCTGGCGGCCACCGTCGACTACCTGTTCGGCTTCGACGCGACCGCGGGCGTCGTGCACGACTGGATGTACGAGAAGCTCGCCACCGAGTACGTCCTCGACGAGACCAACCAGGAGTTCATGCGCACGTCGAACCCGTGGGCGCTGCGCGGCATCGTCGAGCGGCTCGGCGAGGCGGCCGAGCGTGGTCTGTGGGCCGAGCCCGACCCGGAGGTCGTCGCGGCCATGCAGCAGGTGTACCTCGACCTCGAGGGCGACCTGGAGGACCGGCACGCGTGACCCGGCGGCTGACCCCGGCGGGGGTGCCGGGGCTCCATGACCGCGGGGGGCGGCGATTGACGCTCGTCGGGATCGGCCTCGGCCATCCCGACCACCTGACGCTGGAGGCGGTCCACACGCTGCAGTCGGCATCGGTGGCGCTGGTGACGGTGAAGCGGACGGGGGACCCGCTCGCCGCGCTGCGCCGCGAGCTGCTCGCGGTCCACGCCCCCGACCTGGAGGTCGTGGAGGTCGTCGACCCCGAGCGTGACCGGTCGGCAGCGTCGACGTCGACCACGTCGGGGTACGAGGGCGTCGTCGGCGACTGGCACGGGGCACGCGCCGCGGCGTGGGAGCGGGCACTGCTCGAGCACCCCGACGGCGACGCCGTCGTGCTCGTGTGGGGCGACCCGGCGTTCTACGACTCGACCATCCGGGTGGTGGAGCGGGTGCTCGCGCGGGGCGCGGTCGCGGTCGACTGGTCGGTGCTGCCGGGCATCTCGGCGCTGCAGCTGCTCGCCGCGCGGCACCGGGTCGTGCTGCACGAGGTCGGGCAGCCGGTGCACGTGACGACGGAGCGGCGTCTGCGCGAGGCGGTGGAGCAGGGGCAGCGCAACGTCGCCGTGTTCCTCACGTCCGGCACCGACCTGACCGGGCTCGACGACTGGCACGTCTGGTGGGGCGCCAACCTCGGCTCCCCGTCGGAGCGGCTCGTCGCGGGCCGGGTCGGCGACGTCGCCGAGGAGGTCGCGTCGGCGCGTGCGGCCGCGAAGGCCGAGGCCGGCTGGGTCATGGACCTCTTCCTCCTCCGCCTCCCCCCACCCCGCTGAGTGTGACGTTTGCGGGCCGGATCAACGCGATCTGGCCCGCAAACGTCACGCTCAGCGGGGTGGGGGGAGGGGTCAGGCCTCCTCGGTGTCGCGGGAGTCGGTGAGGGTGCTCGCGCCGTAGGCGGCGATCGACCCGGACACGACCGCGAGCACGAGGAAGACGATCCGCTCGCCGTGGAAGAACGAGGCGACGAGGTCCGGCGTCCAGGCTCCGGTCGGCAGCACCTGCATCACGAGCGTGGCGAGCAGCGTGCCCACGAGCGCCGTGCCGACGCTGGTGCCGAGCTCCTGCGCCGTGTCGTTCAGGGCTGCTCCGAGCGACGTCCGGTTGCCGGGCATCGCGCCGATCAGCGCGACCGCGCAGGTCATCATGACGGTGCGCAGGCCGACGACCATGACGACCATCGCGACGACGATCGCGGGGTACCCGTGCTCGACCGCGTACGCCATCGTGACCAGGCCGACCGCGAGCAGACCCGCGCCGACGAGGCAGGCGACGCGGTGCCCGAGGCGCGTGACCATCGACTCCGTCAGCGGGTTCGACAGCAACATCGTGACGATCATCGGCAGGCTCGCCAGGCCGGCACGGACCGGGCTCCAGCCGTAGGCGTACTGGAAGTGCAGGACGAGCGAGAACATCACGCCGGTCATCGCGACGGACGTGCCGAGCTGCGCGATCGTGGCCCCGCGGACGGTGCCGCGCCTGAAGACGTCGAGGTCGAGCATGGGCGACGCGGTGCGGCGCTCGTGGCGGACGAAGAGGACCGCGGCGGCCACCGACCCGAGCACGCAGGCGAGGGTGACGGCCGACAGCCAGCCGCGCTCGACGCCGCTGGTGAGGGCGTACGCGCCGAGGCCGATGGCGGCGACGCTGAGCGCCGCTCCGGGCAGGTCGAGCGTGTCGTCGGTGAGGTCGTCGGCGTGGTCCGCGGCGACGCCGACGCGCACGCCGATCCAGGCCACCAGCGCGATCGGGGCGTTCACGGCGAGCAGCCACTCCCAGCCCACGTGCTCCAGCGCGGTGCCACCGAGCACCGGTCCGAGCACGAAGCCCGCCATGCCGACCATCATCATGATCGGGAAGGCGCGACGTCGCAGGGCCTCGTCGTCGAAGAGGCGGAAGACGAGCGAGTTGGTGATGGGCGCCATCGCGGCGGCGCAGAGCCCGAGTGCGGCACGCAGGGCGATGAGCTCGGCTGTCGAGCCGACGAGCAGTGCGCCCAGGCTGATGGTGCCGAACGCGGCGAGGCCCACGAGGAGCACCCGGCGCCGCCCGAAGCGGTCGGCCACCGAGCCGGCGGTGAGCATGAGGCCGCCGAAGGTCAGGGCGTAGGCGCCCGTGACCCACTGCAGCGACGTCGTGGTGCCGTGCAGGTCGCGGCCGATGGTGGGCAGGGCGATCGACAGCAGCGTGTTGTCGACCATCTCGACGAAGAACGCGAGGCAGAGGGCGGTGAGGGGGATCCAGGCGGCGCGCAGCGAGGGGTAGGTGCGGGTCGTCGGAGTCGTGGTCGTGGTCGTCATGGGCCACCTCCGGAAGTCTCGAACAGCGTTCGACCATCGAACGCTGTTCGAGACGATAGAACATCGTTCGATAAGATGCAAGCGTGAGCCCTCGACGACCTGCTGCCGGCACGCCCCGCCAGCCGCGCCCACCGCGCCCGCCCGGTCCGCGACGTCAGCCGCCCCCGCGCAGCCGGACCACCCACTCGATGGAGTCGGTCCTCACCGAGGCGGTCGGGCTCCTCGACGAGGCGGGCGAGCCCGCGCTGACCTTCCGCGCCCTCGCGGCACGGCTGGGCGGCGGCGTGGCCAGCATCTACTGGTACGTCTCCAGCAAGGACGAGCTGCTCGAGCGCGCCGCCGACTTCGTCCTCGAGGGCGTCCTGGACGCCACGGACGGCTTCGTCGACGGCGACCCGGTCGACGACCTGCGCCGCACCGCGATCGCCCTCTTCGACGCCGTGGCCGACCGCCCGTGGCTCGGCGCCTACTTCATGCGCAACACCGGGTCGCAGCCCAACTCGCTGCGCTACTACGAGCGGGTCGGCCAGCACGTGCTCCGCCTGGGCCTGGACCCGCTCGAGACCTTCAACGCCGCGTCGGCCGTCGTCGGCTACGTCATCGGCATCGCGGCCGACCTCGGCCAGCAGCCGCCCGAGGAGGTCGTCGACGGCAGCACCACACGCTCGGACTACCTGGCCCGGACCGTGGCCGAGTGGCGCGAGCTCGACCCCGACGAGTGGCCGTTCCTGCACACGATCGTCGACGTCTTCGCCGACCACGACGACTCCGACCAGTTCCAGGCCGGCCTCGACCTCCTCCTCGCGGGCCTGCGCCTGCGAGCGGGCCGTGCGCAGGACTGAGGTTCGGCGAAACCCCGGACAGCGGCGCGCGGACCTGAGAGGCTCCGGGCATGACCGCCACCACCACGGCGCCGCGGACCCGCCGACGCACCGTCGTCGCGTCCGCTGCGGTCGCCGTCGTCGTCATCGCCCTGCTCGCCGCCGCTTCCCTGTCCTGGTGGTCGCGACCGGACGCGTTCGGCAGGTGGGACGAGTCGTACAGCTGGTCGGGCGAGACGCAGGTCGGCCGGACCATGAACGTCGGCCTGACGGCCGGGGCGGAGCCCGACGGGCCGATCACCACCCGTCGCATCCGCCCCGTGGTCCCGGTGAACACGGCCGACGCCGACATCGAGCTCGTCGTCTGCGCCCGGGGCGCCGGAGGCACCACGCTCGGCTCCAGCTCCGAACCCCTTCCCGACGCCGAGACCTGCCCCGAGGTCCGACCCCTCGACGATGCCGGTGACGTCGACTGGTCGTCCGAGACCGTCGTGGCGAGGGTGACACCGCGCCGGGCCGGCGTGGTGCAGCTGGCCGGCGTCGAGGTCACCTACACGCGGGACGCGAAGCATCTCTGGCAGTCCGGGTCCGAGCGCGCCGGTGGCGGATCGCGGCTGACGGTGCCATGAGCCGAGCACGACTCACCTGGCTGACGTGCGGCGTCCTCACGGTCGCCGAGTGCCCCTCCTTCCAGCCCCTGGCCGACCTCGACCTCGACGACGTCGACTGGACCGACGAGAGCCTGGTCGCACGGATCACTCCCCGACGACCGGGCGTGGTGCGCATCGAGGGTGTCGACGTCACGTACACGGACGACTGGAAGCACCTGTGGCGGACGGGCACCCAGCGCTTCGGCACCGACGTGGTCGTCCGCACGGGTTGATCGTCGAGATCACGCTCAGCGGGGGACGAGGTCGGCGACGGTCGTGCGCGCGAGGGTCGCCTCGGTGGCCCGCGCGACCTCGGCGTCGACCTGGGTGAGCCCGTCCTGGATGCTGCGCCCCACCGGGCAGCGGGGGCTGGGCAGGTGGATCGCCAGCACGGGCTCCTCCCCGCGCACCAGGCGCCAGACCGTGTCCAGACGGATGTCGGCGGGGTCGACCAGCAGCTGCCAGCCGCCGTGGGCGCCGGGCGTCGAGGCCAGGAGCCCCGCCTCGCGCAACGGCGCGAGCACGCGTCGGACGTGGACGGCCGTCACCTGCGTGCTGGCGGCCAGCTCGGTGGCGCCGACGAGACGGCCGGGCTGCGACCCGGGTCCGGCGCCAGCGCCCGCCAGGTACGTGAGCACGTGCACCGCGACGGCGAACTGGGTGCTCTGCGGACTGGCCATGACCCCAGTCTGGCACATCCGTCATCAGCGTGGTTATAGTTGTGTCAACCGCAATCACTCTGCACACGAATGAGGACGCCATGACCACCTACGCCATCACCGGAGCCTCCGGCCAGCTCGGCTCGCTCGCCGCCGACCTCCTGCTCCAGCAGGCCGACCCGTCCGACGTCGTCCTGCTCACCCGCTCCCCCGAGAAGCTCGACCGCCCCGGAGTCACGGTGCGCGCCGCCGACTTCGACGACCCGACCACGCTCGCCACCGCGTTCGAGGGCGTCGACGAGCTGCTCCTCGTCTCGACCGACGCCGTCGGCAGCCGCGTCGAGGGCCAGCGCCGCGCCGTCGAGGCCGCGAAGGCCGCCGGCGTGCGCCGCGTGCTCTACACCTCGGTCGTCGACCCCTCCGACGACAACCCCGCCGCCGTGACCCCCGACCACGTGGCCACCGAGCGTGACCTGCGCGAGAGCGGTCTGCGGTGGACGTTCCTGCGCAACAACCTCTACGCCGACATGCAGGCCGACACGATCGCGCAGGCCGCCGCGTCGGGCCAGCACGTCACCAACACCGGCGACGGCGGTGCCGCCTACGTGACCCGCGCCGACTGCGCCGCCGCCGCGGTCGCCGCGCTGCTGAGCACCGAGCTCGACGACGTCGCGCTCGACGTCACGGGGCCGCGCACGATCACGGCCGACGACGTCGCGGCGCTCGCCTCGCAGCGTCGTGGCGAGCCGGTCGAGGTCGTCCAGGTCGACGACGCCGCCTACGTGGCCGGGCTCGAGCAGGCCGGGCTGCCGACGCCGGTCGCCCACCTGCTCGCGTCGTTCGGCACGGCCATCCGCGAGGGTCGGCTCGCCGCCGTCTCCTCGGCCGTGGAGGACCTCACCGGGCGCCCCGCCACCCCGGTCGAGGACGTCGTCGCCTGACGCGCGACCGTGCGGCGCCGGGCTCAGGGGTCCACGGCGCCGCACGGCGGCGGGTCAGCAGGGCCGCGTGAACGTCTGCGCGCCCGTCTTCTCGTAGTTGAACGCGTGCCCGTTGAGGATGACCGGACGGATGACCGACCGTCCGTCCACCACCTGACGCTGCTCGTAGTGCAGGTGAGGTCCGCTGCTGTTGCCGGTGCTGCCGACGCGCCCGATCTGCGTGATCGGCGAGACCTGCTGCCCCACGGAGACGGTGATGCTGTCCTCCTGCAGGTGGGCGTAGAAGCTGCGCCAGCCGTTCCCGTGGTCGATCTCGACCGCGTGGCCGTAGCTCGTGAACTTCTTCGAGACGCCGATGACCTTGCCCGCGGCGCTGGCGAGCACGGGACGCCCCGCGTCGGACGTCCCGGCGATGTTGAAGTCCACCGCGAGACGGCTGGGCGAGTGGTCGGAGCGGGTCTTGGTCGGCCAGGCCTCGCCGCAGCGGAAGGGCACCTGCAGCGGTGGCCGGGCCTGCGACGCCGCCGCCTCGCTCGCGGTGGGTGCCGCGTCGGCGGCAGCCGCGAGCGAGCCGGCGAGCAGGGTCACGGGCGCAGCTGCTGCGACCGTCAGGGCGATCGTGCGTCGTCGGTCCATCAGTCCTCCTGGTGTCGTGGCGCGACCCCCGTCGCGCCGATGCCGAGAGCCTGCCGACGCGCCCTGCGATCACGCTCCGAGCCGTTCGCAGCGAGTTCGCAGCGGCCCTCGGCAGGCTGAGGCACGGCGCCGCCCGGCGTCGCCAGGCACCCACGAACCGAGGACACCTCATGAAGCGCACCCGTCTCGCCGCCGCTGCCCTCACCGCAGCGGCCCTCCTCGCCGGACCGGCCGTCGCCGGGTCCGCACAGGCCGACACCGCCGGCACCAGCTCGACGTCGTCCACCACGGCGATCTCCGCGAACCGCCAGGCCGTGGTGGAGCGCGCGATGTGGGCGCTCGGCAAGCCCCTGCCGTACATCGACCGCTACGGCACGAAGCGCAACAGCACGCCGGTGGAGAACCGCAACCTGTTCGAGTACGGCGGCAGCAACACCAACAAGAACCTGTTCAACAACTACAACGGCCACGAGTGGTGCGGGTACTTCGCCGCCTGGGCCTGGACCAACCGCCTCGTCCCGTCGAAGGACGACTTCCCCGCCATCCCGCGGTCCTACCCCGCATCGCAGAGCTGGGCGGACCAGACCGGTTCGCGGTTCAAGCCGTTCTCGGCGTCGTCGACGGCACGACCCCTGCCCGGCGACGTCCTGGTGTGGAGAAACAACAACGAGGGCGGCGGTCACGTCGGCGTGGTCGTCCAGGTCAACGGCAACAAGATCTACACCGTCGAGGGCAACGTCGGCGGCGACGAGATCGGCTACAAGTACTACCTCTGGGACGGCGACGGACCGACGATCAACAACAAGACGTTCCGCGGCTTCACGTCGGCGGAGTGAGGACGGGGGACGCGCCAGGGGGCGCTCCCCCAGCCTGAGCAGCCGCGGAGGCCTCCCGTTCCAGCCGGAGGGCCTCCGCGGCCTCCTCGCTGCGCCCGGCCTCGTCCAGCAGGACCGCGAGAGCGCGCCAGGCAGCGGCCGCGCTGAGCTGGCGTCCCAGGGCCGTCAGCTCGGTCACCGCGAGACGCAGCTCCGCCTCGGCCTCCGCCGCGCGACCCTCCAGACGCAGCGCCCCGGCCAGCGTG
>NZ_JAMXRU010000031.1 GCF_024124745.1 Aeromicrobium sp. CnD17-E | reverse complement strand
GGCGCGGCCGCGAAGGCCATGACGCGCGACGCGGTGCGGTGGTGCTCGGCGTGGGCCGGGTCGAGGTCGCCCCCGTGCAGCGGTGCGCTGCGGGCGACGTCCCAGGCGGCCGCGACCTCGCGTGCCTGGGCGACGGCGTCGAGCGCGTCGACGTCGTACGACGCGAGCAGCACCTGCGCGTGGTCGGCGTAGCCCTGCACGCTGACGCGTGCCATCGGGTCCACGAGGCGGAGCACCTGCGCGGCCTGGGCGAGACGCAGCCGGGTGCGCAGCTCGACGGAGTCGTCGCCCGTGCCGAAGAGACGACCGACGAGCGGCACCAGACGGTGCCGGTCGGCGTCGCTCGCGAGGTCGTTGGCGGTGCGCGCCTCATGGGCGAGCACCGGGTGGGTGCACTCGGGCCGGTCGCTCCACGGCTCGCCGGCCAGGACCGAGACGTACTCCATGACGCAGGCCTCGCCCGCGTCGGCGTCGTGCGCCCCGGCCGTCAGCGTGGGCAGTCCCTCGGGGAGGTTCATGACTCCATGGTCCCAGGACGGTCCAGGCGCGTCCTGTCGACGGCTCGACGGCGCCGGTGGGCCGCGACCACCACGAAGCCGAGGGCGACGGTGGTCAGGGTCCAGGCGAGTGCGCCGCCCTGCAGCGTGGGGTCGACCCACGAGGGTTCCTCACGGAGGCCGTCGGCGGCGTCGAAGCCGCTGCCCCAGGCCTGCCACACGACGGCTGCGGAACCCAGCGAGGCCAGCGCCAGGAGGACGACGCCGACGCGCCACCCGCGCGAGCGCGCCTGAGCGACCACGACCGGCCCGACGCCGACGGTGACCAGCGCGCACGGCAGACCGGCCATCACGGCCGCGGCGACGAGCAGGTCCACCCCGCCAGCCTAGGGCGGCACCGGTCGGTCGACGTGACCGTCAGCCGACGGCGAGCAGGGCGGCCACCGTGGCACCGAGCTCGTAGGCCGCGGCGCGCTCGTCGTCGCCGACGTCGCCGAGCAGCTGCAGCGGTGCGGCGACGCGGCGCCAGGGGAGGGCCTGGGCGATCGACTCGACCGAGCGCACGGCGCCCTCGGTGTCGTAGCGGCCGTGCACGCACAGCGCCCACGGGAGGCGACCGCCGTCGGACGTCCCGCCCCCGGCGTCGGTGCGAGTCCCGCCACCGTCGTCGCCCAGCGCCCCACCGACGGCCAGGAAGGTGCGGTCGAAGAGGTCCTTCAGCAGCCCCGACATGTACCCGAAGTTGGCCGGGCAGAGCAGCACGAGACCGTC
Source organism: Aeromicrobium sp. CnD17-E (assembly GCF_024124745.1). Taxonomy (GTDB): domain Bacteria; phylum Actinomycetota; class Actinomycetes; order Propionibacteriales; family Nocardioidaceae; genus Aeromicrobium. Next base: position 29,508 of record NZ_JAMXRU010000031.1, on the reverse strand, counting down.
CGCCGCCAGGACGTCGTCGGCCGTGGTCGCGTCGGGGGAGAGGACGCGGACGTCGACGCCCTCGATCGCGTCGTCCTGGGCGCCGGCCGCGAGCTGACCGCCCAGGACGCGGGTGGCCGCCGTGGGCGTGTGCAGCACGAGCAGGAGCGTGCTCACGGCGACGTCCTGGTGTCGAGGGGCATGCGCCCCAGTATCGACGGACGTGCGTCGCCGGGCTCCGGCGCCGCCCGTGCCACGCCGGACGTGACCTGAGTCGCACGTCGTCGGACGTGACGATCGGCGCGCTCCGGGACTCTCACCGTCGTCCCCCACCCCCGTCTCCCCGAGGAGTCCCCCATGGCTCGACCCAAGCGCAACCTGTTCGCCCTGCTCGGCTGGCTCGTCTGGAAGCTGCTGTCGCTCGTCGGCCTCCCGATCGCCAAGCGGAAGCTCGAGGAGCGTCGTCACGACCGCGGCTCGCGCCGGTCGCGTCGGCGCTGACGGCGCCGCACCCCGTCCCCACCGACACGAGAGAGGTCCCCATGTCCACCACCACGCCCGTCTTCACCACGTCGCAGCGCCTGACGGCGGAGGCGCTCGGCACCTTCTGGCTCGTCCTCGGCGGCTGCGGCACCGCCGTGCTCGCCGGCGACCAGGTCGGCTTCGCCGGCGTCGCGCTGGCGTTCGGCCTGACCGTCCTCACCGGCGCCTACGCGTTCGGGCCCGTCTCCGGCGGGCACTTCAACCCCGCGGTGTCGGTCGGACTCGCGACCGCCCGCCGGTTCCCCTGGAAGGACGTGCCGGCGTACGCAGCGGCGCAGGTGGTCGGCGCGACCGTGGCCGGCGCGCTCCTGCTCGCCATCGCCTCGGGCAAGCCGGGCTTCGACGCCGTCGCCTCCGGGTTCGCCACGAACGGCTACGGCGACCGCTCCCCGGGCGGGTACGGGTTCTGGGCGGTCGTCGTCACCGAGGTCGTGCTCACGGCGTTCTTCCTCTTCGTGATCCTCGGCGCCTCGGCCCGCCGCGCGGCAGTCGGCTTCTCGGGCCTCGCCATCGGTCTGGCCCTCACGCTGATCCACCTCGTGAGCATCCCCGTCAGCAACACGTCGGTGAACCCGGCACGCTCGCTCGGCGTGGCGTGGTTCGCGGGCGGCGACGCGCTCTCGCAGGTCTGGGTGTTCATCCTGGCGCCCCTCGTCGGCGCAGCGATCGCCGGTCTCGCCCACGCCGCCCTCCTCGGCGACGACGAGGACTGAGACGCCTCGCGCCTCCGACTCGTTCTGTGGACCTGGTGACGATCTTCCGCCCCGGAACCGTCATCAGGTCCACAAATCGCGGGGACGGGGAGAGAGCCGGCGGAAACTCCTGGTCGTCCTGCGACGTTGGGGGGAGCAGGGGATGATGGACCGACCCCCCGCCACCGACCGAGGGAGTCCCATGGACGACGCCCGAGCCGCCGCCCGCCGTGTCCTCACGAACATCGAGTCCGTCGTCGACGGCAAGCCCGAGGCGGTCCAGACCGCCGTCGTGGTGCTCCTCGCCGAGGGTCATCTGCTGATCGAGGACGTCCCCGGCGTCGGCAAGACGGTGCTCGCCCGCGCACTCGCGCGCAGCGTCGACGGCTCCGTGCGTCGCATCCAGTTCACGCCCGACCTGCTGCCCTCCGACGTCACCGGCGTCTCGGCCTTCAACCAGCAGAAGGGCGAGTTCGAGTTCAAGCCCGGTGCGGTGTTCGCGAACATCGTCATCGGCGACGAGATCAACCGCGCCTCGCCGAAGACCCAGTCCGCGCTCCTGGAGGCCATGGAGGAGCGGCAGGTCACGGTCGACGGACGCACCCACCGGCTCGCGACGCCGTTCAGCGTGATCGCCACGCAGAACCCGTACGAGATGGAGGGCACGTACGCGCTGCCCGAGGCCCAGCGCGACCGGTTCACCGCCCGGATCTCGATGGGCTACCCCGACGTCGACGCCGAGCTGGAGATGCTGCGCGACCGCGACGTCGACAACCCCCTCGACCGGTTGCAGCCGGTCGTGACCATCGACGACGTCCGCGTGATGATCGCCCAGGCGCGTGCGGTGTTCGCGTCGGAGTCGGTGGAGCGGTACTGCGTCGCGATCGCCCGGGCCACGCGCGAGGACGCCGCCCTGCGCCTCGGTGCCAGCCCCCGCGCGACCCTGCAGCTGGTGCGTGTCGCGAAGGCCCGCGCCTACCTCGACAACCGCGACTACGTGCTGCCCGACGACGTCGACGCCCTCGCCCCGCTCGTGCTCCCGCACCGGCTGGTCCCGGCCCGCGGCTCGGCGCCCGTGGAGGAGACGGTGCGCCGCATCGTCGCGGAGACGCCCGTGCCGCAGGGTGCGGTGGAGCCCCGATGACGCACCGGTCGGTGACCCGGGCGTGATGCTCCTGCGACGGCTGCCTCGTCCTGGTCCGCCCCGTGCTGGTCTCGTGTGGCCTGGTCTGCGACTGACGCGTCGTGGTGCCGGCTTCCTCGTGACGTCGGTGGTCCTGCTCGCCGCGGCGCCGTTGCTGTCGCTCCCTGCTCTGCTGAGCGTCTCGGCGATGCTGCTCGGCGTCGTCGTGCTGGCGGCCGTCTTCGTGCTCCTCGGGCAGGCGCGGGTCGTCGTCGAGCGGCGCTTCGCGCCCGAGGTGCTCTCGCCGGGCGACACCACGACCGCCACCGTCGAGGTGACCAACCTGTCGGTGCTGCCCGCCCTCGAGGCCCGCTGGAGCGACACCGTGCCGCACGGGCTGAGCGCCGATGCCAGCGGCGTGCTCCCGCCGCTCGGCGGCAGTCGCACCCGCCGGTCGCGGGCGCAGTTCCGCTACCCCGTGCAGGGCCTGCGGCGAGGTCGGCACGCGCTCGGGCCGCTGCGGGTCGAGGTCGTCGACCCGTTCGGCCTCGTGCTGCGCCGCCACACCTTCGGCGACGCCCAGGATCTCGTGGTGCTCCCGCGGCGGCACGCGCTCGACGCGGGATCGACCCGGGGGCTCGACGAGGGGGTCGCCGCCCAGGGCGCGGCACACCGCGCCGGCATCGGCGAGGACGACCTGGTCGCCCGCACGTACCTGCCCGGCGACGCGCTGAAGCGGATGCACTGGAAGGCCACCGCGCACCGCGGCGAGCTCATGGTGCGCCAGGAGGAGCAGCAGGACGACCCGAGGATCGGCGTCGTCGTCGACCCCGACGCGGCGTCCTTCGGCACCGCCCGGGAGCGGGACGGCTGGTCGTACTCGCCCGAGCTGGAGTGGGCGGTCAGCGCCGCGGCGTCGATGGTCGACCACCTCGTGCACGCCGGCTTCGCCGTCACCCTCCGCTCGCCGCTCGACGTGGTCGACCGCCAGCTCGACCACGTCGAGGCCGTCGAGGAGGCCCTCGTCGACCTCGCGGTGCTCGAGCCGCTGCCGGGCGCCGACCCTGCCGACGCCGATCCCGGGGAGCGGACCGTGGTGGCCGTGCTCGGGCGTCCCGACATCGCGCGTGCCCAGGCCTGGACCGAGGCGCTCGCGGGCGCCACCAGCGTGCTCGCGCTCGTCTCCGCCGGGACGCGCGGACCGGCGCTCGAGGTGCTCGAGCGTGCCGGCTGGCGGCACGTCCCCTACGCCGCCCACGACGACGTCTCCGAGGTCTGGTCGCGCCTGGGGGTGAGTCGCACCCGTGCTGCGTCCTGAGGCCTCCACCCGACGTCGCGCCGCCGCCGTGCCGCGGCGTCCCTGGCTCGACCAGCTCCTCGTCGTCGGCGCGCTCGCCGTCCTCCTGCTGGGCTACGACACGGTCGTCGAGGGCCGCGACTGGTGGGTGACCACGACGCTCGTGGCCGGCCTCGTCGCCCTCGTCTGCGCGGTGCTCGGCAGCCTCGCGCCACGGTTCGCCGTGCCCGTCGGGCTCCTCGTGCTGGTGGTCGTGCTCGGGTGGGTGTTCGTCCCCGAGACGTTCGCCGGACCCCTGCCCACCACCGCGACCTTCCAGGGCCTCGGCGAGGCGCTGTCGCGGGCGCAGGTGATCGTGATGGAGGAGGCCGCACCGGCGGCGGCGGCGCGTCCGCTCGTGCTGCTCCTCGCCGGTGCCTTCGGCCTGCTCGTCCTGGTGCTCGACCTCGTGCTCCGCCTCCGCGTCGGCGTGCTCCTCACCGGAGCCGTGCTGCTGGTGGTCTACGCCGCCCCGGCCCTGGTCTCGGGCGAGACGCCCTCGCTCTGGGTCTTCGCCGGCGCCGCGGCCTGCTGGCTCGCGCTCCTGCGCACCCGCACGGCGGCGACGTCCGCAGGCTGGGCGTCGCTGGTGCCGGCCTTGGGTCTCGGTGGCTCGGCCCTGCTCGTCGGGGTCCTGCTGCCTCCCGTCCTGCCCGACGTCACCGCCGTCGCCAAGCCCTGGGGCGAGCCGCCGCCCCAGGTGTTCGGTCGCGGGATCAATCCGATGCTGCAGCTGGGGCAGAACCTGCGCCGCAACAGCACCACCGTCTCCGCGCGCTACACGACCACGCTGCAGGACCCGCCGTACCTCAAGGTCGCGACGCTGCGCGACTTCCGGGGCCGCACGTGGCGTCCGGCCACGGCCAGCGACGGCGACCCGTTCGAGAGCCGCATCGGCATCGAGCCCGAGGTCGAGACGAGCCAGGAGACCACCACGATCCGGATCGCCGACCTGCGCAGCAGCATGCTGCCGGTGCCGTACCCGGTGCTCGACGTCGACGGTCTGCGCGGCGCATGGTCGCTGCGCCGCACCGGTCTGACCATCAGCTCCGACAGCTCCACCACGCGCGACCAGCAGTACACGGTCACGAGCCTCGAGCGCCTCCCGACGGCCGAGCAGATGCGGGCGCTCGTCACCTCGCCGAGCGCGGTCCCGGCCGACTACACCGCGCTGCCCGACGACGTGCCGCCGGTCGTCGCCTCGACGGCCCGCGAGGTCACCGCCGACGCCACCAACGACTACGACCGCGCCCTCGCGCTGCAGGACTACTTCCGCCAGAACTTCGTCTACTCCGAGACCGCCCCGGTCGCCGAGGACTACGACGGCAACGGCGTCGGCGTGCTCGGCACCTTCCTGGAGGAGAAGGCCGGCTACTGCGTGCACTTCTCCTCCGCGATGGCGGTCATGGCCCGCGAGCTGGGGATGCCGTCGCGGATCGCGGTCGGCTACGCGCCCGGCCAGGCCGCGGGCGTCGACGACGACGGGAACACCGAGTACGAGGTCACCTCCGACGACCTCCACGCGTGGCCCGAGATCTACTTCGACGGTGTCGGCTGGGTGGGCTTCGAGCCGACGCCGGGCGTGGGCTCGCGCACCGGCTTCGAGGAGCCTGAGGGCACCCCGGAGAGCACCGAGCAGGCAGCACCGCAGGACCAGCCGTCGCAGCGACCGAGCGACGCCGCCTCGGAGGAGGGCTCGGTCACGACCGAGGCGTCGGCCGCCGACTCCGAGGCCCCGACGGCGCCGCGCACCGCCCTCACCGTCGCCGTCGTCCTGCTGCTCGCGGCTCTGCTGCCCGGTCTGCTGCGCAGCCTGCTGCGACGTCGCCGGCTGGCCGCCTCCGACCCCGAGCCGTGGTGGCGCGAGGTGGAGGCGTCGGCGGTCGACGTCGGGCTGGTGGTCCCGCGGACCGGGACGCCGCGGGGGCTCGTCGAGGTGGTCGGTCCTCGTGCCGACCCCGACGACCTGCGCCGGGTGCTCACCGCCGTCGAGCGCTCGCGCTACGCCCGTCCGGGCACCGACGTCGCCGACGAGCGCGACGCTGCGCGCCGGGTGGTCGAGCGGGTCCGTGCGGCCGGGTCGCGAGGGGAGCGGCTCCGGGCGCTGCTGCTGCCGCGGTCGCTGCTGCGCCGACGCTGACGCGCGGCTCAGCCCGGCCCGTCGAGGATGAGCTTCTTCTGCACCTTGCCCATCGCGTTGCGCGGCAGCGACGGCACGAACCGGACCTCGCGCGGCCGCTTGTGCCACGACAGGTCCGTCGCGACGTGCTCGACCATGCGTGCGGCGAGGGCGTCGTCGGCGTCGTCGGGTGCGACCACCGCGTAGGCGACGATGCGCTGGCCGAGGTCCTCGTCGGGCAGACCCAGCACCGCCACCTCCAGCACCTCCGGCAGCGCGAGCAGCGACGTCTCGATCTCCCCGGCGCCGATGCGGTAGCCCCCGGACTTGATGAGGTCGACCGACTCGCGGCCGACGATCCGGTGGAAGCCGTCGGCGTCCACGACGGCGAGGTCGCCCGTGGCGAACCACCCGTCGGCCCCGAGCACCTCGGCGGTCGTCCCCGGCAGGTTCAGGTAGCCGTCGAACAGCATCGGACCGCTCACCTCGAGCCGACCGACGGTCTCGCCGTCCGGCGGCACCTCGCCGCCGTCCTCGGCCCGCAGGCGCGTGCGCGCCTCGCCCACCGGGAGGCCCACCCAGCCCGGGCGGCGCTCGCCGTCGGCGCGCGTGCTGAGGGTGATCATGGTCTCCGTCATGCCGTAGCGCTCCACCAGCGCGTGGCCGGTGAGCTCGCGCAACCGCTCGAAGACCGGCACGGGCAGCGGGGCGCTGCCCGACACGAGCAGCCGGGCACCGGACAGGGCCCGTGCGGCCTCGGGGTCGCGCGCCACGCGCGTCCAGACGGTCGGCACGCCGAAGTAGACGGTGGCGGGCGTCGCCGCGTACGCCTGCGGCGTCGGGCGGCCGGTGTGCACGACACGCGAGCCCAGGTGCAGCGACCCGAGCACGCCCAGCACGAGTCCGTGCGTGTGGAACAGCGGGAGGCCGTGCGCGACGACGTCGTCGCCCGTCCAGCCCCAGGCGTCGGCCAGGCCCTCGATCCCGGTCCGCAGGGCGCGGTGGCTGAGCACCACGCCCTTGGGCGCCCCGGTGGTGCCCGACGTGTAGAGCACGATCGCCGTCTCGGTCTCCGCGACCGGCTCGGGCAGGTCGACGCGTCGGTCCCCGGCGGTCGGGGTGGTCGGCACCTCGACGAGCGGCAGGTCCACGCCCTCGCGCGGCGGCCCGGCCCAGCACGTCGCACCGGAGTCGCTCACCACGTGCGCGGTCTCGGCCGGGCCCGCGTCGGGCGGCACCGGCACCACGGGCACGCCCGCCAGCAGGCAGCCGCTCACGGCCACGACGGTCTCCAGCGTCGGCTCGGCGCACACGGCCACCGGTCCGGCGTCCGGCAGCCGCGAGGCGAACGCCACGGCGACCTCGCGCAGACCTGCGCGCGACAGCGCCCGTCCGTCGACCACGACGGCCTCCGGGTGGTCCGGCAGGTCGAGGTCGCGCAGCGCACGGAGCAGGGTCGTGGGGGAGGAGGACGTCATGAGAGCACCATGCCAGGGAGGATGAGGGTCAGGGTCAGGGCGACGGGACCGACGACCACCATCGACAGCCCCCACCGCGTGAGCAGGCTGGTCATGCGGGGACGGGCGTCCGGGTCGACGGTCGTGGCCACGTACGTGGCTCCCACGGTCGAGAACGGCGACACGTCGACGATCGACGCGCAGACGCCGATGGCGCAGATCATCGCCCAGCCGGGGATGCCGCCGTCGGCGATGAGCGGCAGGGCGAGGGGCACGAGCGCGGCGAGCATCCCGGTGGTCGACGCGAAGGCCGAGATGAGGCCTGCCGCCGCGCACAGCAGGAGCGCCGCCACGACCGGGGCGCCGACGTGCGCGGCGCGCTCGCCGATGAGGTCGATGACGCCCATCTGCGTCAGGACGCCGACGTAGGTGATGATGCCGCCGACCAGGAGCACCGAGCCCCAGTCGATCCGGCTCATGGCCGCCTTCCCCGCGGCCGGGTCGACCAGCGCCAGAAGCGCACCCAGGCCGAAGCCGATGACACCGATGTCGGGTTCCAGACCGCCGAGCGCCATCACCACGACCGCCACGACGAGCCCGACCATCAGCACGAGCGTGAGCACCTGGTGCGGCGTCGCCCGACCGGGCGAGCGGACCTCGGCCGGGGCGTCGTCGTCGAGGGAGAGCGAGGACTGGCCGTACTCCGGCAGTGCGGCACCGCGCGCGACCATGGCGCGCTCCAGGCGCGGGGCCTCCGCGCGACGTCGTCCGCGACCGAACAGCACGTGCGCCACGGCCAGCAGGACCAGGTTGACCACCACGGCCACCGCGAAGAGCAGCAGCGGGCTGAGCGCGATGCCCGCGGCGTCGGCGGTGCCCCAGGTGATGATGCCGAACAGGCTGGTGGGGGCGAACGCGCCGGCGCTCAGCCCGCAGCCCATCGACAACGCCATGAGCATCGGGTCGATGCCGCGGCGGTGCGCGACGCTCATGCCCATCGGGGCCATGACGAGCCCGCCGAGCGGAGCGCCCATGGCCGACACGAGGGCGGTCAGCGCGAAGAACGTGGTGGGCAGCGCGGCGTCCCGGTCGCCGACCCGTGCCAGCGACGTCTCGATCAGCCAGTCGATGGTGCCGTTGCTGTGGGCGATGCCGAAGAAGTAGGTGACGCCCACGAGCAGCACGAGGATCGACAGCGGGAAGCCCGCGACCACCTCCTCGAGGCTGAGGTCGGCGACCCACAGGCCGACGAGCGCGGCCACGGGGAACAGGACGATGCCGATGTTGACGTTGCGGGCTGCGGCGATCGCGAACACGGCGACGAAGATGCCGAGGGCGACGAGCTGGGCGGTCATGGCGCCTCCAGGTGGGGGACGGCTCCCGGTCGGTCCACCTGATGGAACAGTGGGCCGTCAGCCGGGACGGGCGTGTAACGTAGAGCACACCGACGTCCCGGGGCAAGCACCACCGCGGGACGGACGGGCCGAGCCCGAGGAGGAGCCTGTGACGACCGCCAGCGTGGTGACCGCGTTCTCGGTGCTGGAGCGTGTCGCCGAGCTCCAGCCGGTCGGGCTGTCCGACCTCGCCCGCGCCGCGGACCTGCCGAAGAGCACCGTGCACCGCTGCCTGCAGACGCTGCAGGAGGTCGGCTGGGTCGAGTCGTCCGGCGGCACGAGCGCGCGCTGGTCGATGAGTCTGCGCGCGCTCTCCGTGTGCGGCGGGGCCGGCGGCCGCCAGAGCCTGCGCGACCTCGCGCTGCCGCTCATGAGCGACCTGCAGCTGGTCACGACCGAGACGGTGCACCTCTGCGCCCCCGACGGCGACGTGCTGGTGCTCCTCGAGCGGCTCGACACCTCCCACGCCCTCCGCGCGTTCCTGCCGCTGGGGGAGCGGATCCCGCTGCACGCCTCCGCCACCGGCCTGGCCTACCTGTCGGCGTGTCCTGAGGACGTGGTCGAGCGCTACCTGGCCGGCCCGCTGGAGCGGCGGACCCCGGCGTCGCTCGTCGACCCCGACGTGATCCGCGCCGAGCTCGTCGCCGTCCGCGCCCGCGGCTACTCGATCAACGAGAACGGCCTCTCGACCGGCATCAGCTCGCTCGGCGCGCCGATCGTCTCGCGCACCGGCGTCGTGGGAGCCCTGTCGGTGTCAGGACCCTCGATCCGCATCGTGCCCGCGCGCTTCGAGGAGCTCGGGACGCAGGTCGTCGAGTCGGCCCGCAGGCTGGGCCGACTCCTCTGACCTGCGCTCGCACCTCGCTCAGCTGGGTGGCGTGCCGTCGCCGAACGGCGACCCGCCGAGCTCCTCGCGGTGGTGCGCCGTCGTCCAGCCGGAGAGGTCGGGACCCTTCGGGACGACGCTCGTGGGATTGATGTCGGTCTGCACGACGTAGTAGTGCTGCTTGATCTGCTCGAAGTCGGTCGCGTCGCCGAAGCCGGGCGTCTGGTAGAGGTCGCGCGCGTACCCCCACAGCGCCGGCATCGTCGCCAGCGTCTGGCGGTTGGCCTTGAAGTGCCCGTGGTAGACCGGGTCGAACCGCGCCAGCGTCGTGAAGAGCCGCACGTCGGCCTCGGTGATGGTGTCGCCCATGAGGTAGCGCCGCGTCGTCAGCCGCTCCTCGAGCCAGTCGAGCGCGGTCCACAGCCGGTCGTACGCGGAGTCGTAGGCCTCCTGCGAGCCGGCGAAGCCGCAGCGATACACCCCGTTGTTCACCTCGGTGAACACCCGGTGCATGACCTCCTCCATCTCGTCGCGCGTGGCGTCGGGCCAGAGGTCGGGCGCACCCTCCCGGTGGTGGTCGGTCCACTCGAAGAAGAAGTCGTGCGTGATCCACGGGAAGTCGTTCGTGACGACCTTGCCGCTCTCGACCTCGACGACGGCGGGCACGGTGATGCCGCGTGGGTAGTCGGGGTAGCGCGCGAAGTACGCGTCCTGCAGGCGCGGGATCCCGAGCACCGGGTCGACCCCGTCGGGGTCGAGGTCGAACGTCCAGCTGCGCTTGTCGTGCGTGGGTCCGGCGAGCCCGAGCGACAGCGCGTCCTCCAGCCCGAGGAGGCGGCGCACGATGACCGTGCGCGTCGCCCAGGGGCACGCGAGCGCGGCGACCAGGCGGTAGCGGCCGGCCTCGACGGGCCAGGTCGGCGCGTCCTCCACGGGCGGCTTGCCGGTGCCCGCACGGTCGTCGACCGGGGCGCCTCCCTGTCGCGTGATGCGGTCGGGGATGTAGTTCATGTCGCGGTCGAACTCCTGGCCGCTCGTGACGTAGGAGCCCGCCGTGGACTGGTCCTCGCTGCTGGTGTCGCTGCTCATGACCCCAGTCTGTCCGAGCCCGCCCACCGCTGCAGCGTGGTGGTCCCCGAGGACCGTGGGGTAGGCTGGCCGCGATGTACGCGAGCCGACTCCTTCTCTGCCGCGTCGAGGTCCACTAGGTCGGGCCCCTCGGCGCGGAGTTCGTCATGCACCGACCGCAACGACCTGACGAGCACCCCGAGGAAGACACCGACATGACCACGCACCGCACCGGACTGCCCAGCAACGTCGTCTCGCCGCAGAAGGCGTCGCCGATGCCGTTCGGCCGCTACCGCCCGTTCGCGCCCATCGACCTGCCCGACCGCACCTGGCCGTCCCAGACCATCACGAAGGCCCCGCGCTGGTTGTCCACCGACCTGCGCGACGGCAACCAGGCCCTCATCGACCCCATGACCCCGGTGCGCAAGCGCCGCATGTTCGAGCTGCTCGTGCGCATGGGCTACCAGGAGATCGAGGTCGGGTTCCCGTCGGCCAGCGAGACCGACTTCGCGTTCGTGCGCTCGCTGATCGAGGAGGACGTCATCCCCGACGACGTCACGATCTCGGTCCTGACCCAGGCCCGCGAGGACCTCATCGAGCGGACCACGCAGGCGCTGACCGGCGCCCGGCGCGCCAACATCCACCTCTACAACGCCGTCGCGCCGCTGTTCCGTCGCGTCGTCTTCCACGCCTCGAAGGACGAGGTGCGCGCCATCGCCACCCGCGGCACCGAGCTGGTCATGAAGCACGCCGAGCAGAACATGCCCGGCACCGCGTTCGGCTACCAGTACAGCCCCGAGATCTTCACGGGCGCCGAGCTGGAGTTCAGCGTCGAGGTCTGCAACGCGGTCATGGACGTCTGGCAGCCCGAGGACGGCCGCGAGATCATCCTCAACCTGCCCGCCACGGTCGAGATGGCCACGCCGAACACCTACGCCGACCAGATCGAGTGGTTCGGTCGCCACGTCGAGCACCGCGAGAACGTCGCGATCAGCCTGCACCCGCACAACGACCGCGGCACGGCCGTCGCCGCCACCGAGCTGGCCCTGATGGCCGGCGCGGACCGGGTCGAGGGCTGCCTGTTCGGGCACGGCGAGCGCACCGGCAACGTCGACCTCGTCACCGTCGGCATGAACCTGTTCAGCCAGGGCATCGACCCGCAGGTCGACTTCACCGCCGGCGGCGTCGGCATCGACGAGGTGCGCCGCACGGTCGAGTACTGCACGAGCCTGCCGGTGCACCCGCGCCACCCGTACGCGGGCGACCTCGTCTACACCGCGTTCTCCGGCTCCCACCAGGACGCCATCAAGAAGGGCCTGGAGGACCTCGACCGGATCGCCGCCGAGCAGGGCGTCGACGTGTCCGAGGTGCCGTGGGAGGCGCCCTACCTGCCCATCGACCCGCACGACGTGGGCCGCACCTACGAGGCGGTCATCCGCGTCAACAGCCAGTCCGGCAAGGGCGGCGTCTCCTACCTGCTGAAGACCGAGCACCAGCTCGACCTGCCGCGTCGCCTGCAGATCGAGTTCAGCCGGGTCGTGCAGGGCCTCACCGAGGGCGAGGCGGGCGAGATCTCCGCCGACGGCATCTGGACGGCGTTCAGCCAGGAGTACCTGGAGCGCGAGGAGCCCTACTCCCTCGTGACCTTCACCTCCACGACGTCGTCCGACGGCCACGACCAGCAGGTCGTCGACCTCGTCGTCCGCGGCGAGGAGCGCTCCTTCAAGGGCGAGGGCAACGGTCCCGTCGACGCCTTCGTCGACGGGATGCGCCAGGCCGGCGCCGACATCCGGGTGCTCGACTACACCGAGCACGCGCTCTCGGCCGGCGGCGACGCGCTCGCCGCGGCGTACGTCGAGGCGGAGATCGCCGGCGAGATCGTGTGGGGCGTGGGCATCCACGCCAACATCGTCACCGCCTCGCTGCGGGCCGTCGTCTCCGCCGCCAACCGCGCCGCGGCCCAGACCATCCCCGCCGTCTAGACGGCACTGGTCCGCCGCCCAGGGCCCGGCACCCCCGCCGGGCCCTGCCCCTCGCCGGGTCCTGCCCCTCTCCGCTGAGTGTGACGTTTCGGTGTCGTCGCGACCCGATCCGGCCCGCGAACGTCACGCTCATCGGGGGAGGACGGTCGGTCCGAGGAACTTCACCGGATCGTCATCGCTGGACCGTCCAGCCGGTACAGACATGGGGCCTCCTGCTGGCTAGCATCGTGTGACGTCGAGCACCCCTCGACGTCGCACCCACGCGACGTGATCCGTCGCCGGCCACAGGAGGTCCCGTGTCCCGTTCGCTCAACACCGTGGCGGTGTTCGGTCTGGGGAAGGTCGGCGAGCTGGTGGCCGACCTGCTCGTCCGCGCACAGTTCGACGTCGTCGGCTACGACGCCACCCCCCGCGACGACCTCCACTTCGCCGCGCACGTGGTCGACGTCGCCGACGCGACCGCGGTCCGCAAGGCGCTCACCGACGTCGACGCCGTCGTGTCGTGCCTGCCCTACCACCTGAACATCGCCGTCGCCGAGGCCGCGTACGACACCGGCACGCACTACTTCGACCTCACCGAGGACGTCCCGACGACGAACCGCGTCGTGGAGCTGAGCCGGCAGCGGCCGGAGTCGGCGTTCGTGCCGCAGTGCGGCCTGGCGCCCGGGCTCATCGGCATCGTCGGGGCGTCGCTCGCCCAGGGCTTCGAGCAGATCCGCAACATCGAGCTCAAGGTCGGCGCGCTCCCGCAGAACCCGACCGGCCTGCTCGGCTACGCGTTCAACTGGTCGGCCGAGGGCGTCGTCAACGAGTACCTCAACGACTGCGAGGTCCTGCGCTCCGGCCGTCGCCAGATGGTGCCGGCCATGACCGAGAAGGAGCGGGTCTTCATCGGCGGCATCGAGCTCGAGGCCGCCCTGACCTCCGGCGGTCTCGGCACGATGTGCCAGACGTACGAGGGTCGCGTGAGCCGGCTCGACTACAAGACCCTGCGGTACCCGGGCCACTTCGAGCAGATGCACTTCCTGTTCGACGAGCTCAACCTGCGCGAGCGTCGCGAGGAGGTCGGCCGGATCCTCGTCGACGCCAAGCCGCCCGTGAACGACGACATCGTCTACCTGCACGCCGCCGTCGAGGGCACGAAGGCCGGCCAGCCGTTCCGCGAGAACTACGTGCGCGGCTACCTGCCGATCGAGATCGAGGGGCGCACCTGGCGCGCCATCAGCTGGACCACCGCCGCCTCGGCCGTGTCCGTGGTCGAGCTCGTCGCCGACGGCGGGCTGCCGCACGCGGGCTTCGTCGCGCAGGAGGACATCCGCCTCGACGACCTCTTCGCCACCACCTCCGGACAGCTGTTCGCCTCCCACGGAAAGGTCTCTCCCGCATGAGCGACGTCACGACCCGCGCCCTCGACATCCTGCAGCGCCTCGGCGCCGGCAACCCCTTCGACACCCTGCCCGACGGGGCGCAGCGCGACCTGCCCGCGACGTCGCCGATCGACGGCCACGAGATCGGCCGGCTCGCGTCGCACTCTGCCGCCGACGTCAGCGACGCGGTGGGCCGCGCGCACGAGGCCTTCCTGCAGTGGCGGAGCGTCCCGGCGCCGGTGCGCGGCCAGTTCGTGCGCGAGCTCGGCGAGCTGCTCCGCGAGCACAAGGACGACCTCGGCGCGCTCGTCAGCATCGAGGCCGGGAAGATCCTCAGCGAGGGCCTCGGCGAGGTGCAGGAGATGATCGACATCTGCGACCTCGCGGTCGGCCTCTCCCGCCAGCTGCACGGGCTGACGATCGCCACCGAGCGCCCCGGCCACCGGATGATGGAGCAGTGGCACCCGCTGGGCGTCGTCGGCGTCATCAGCGCCTTCAACTTCCCGGTCGCGGTGTGGTCGTGGAACGCGGCGCTCGCGTTCGTCTGCGGCGACGCCGTCGTCTGGAAGCCGTCGGAGAAGACGATGCTGACCGCCCTCGCCTGCCAGGCGCTGGCCGCCGAGGCGGCCCGTCGCACGGGCGCGCCGGAGCACCTGTCGCAGGTCGTGCTCGGCGCCCGTGAGGTCGGCGAGGCGCTCGTCGACGACCCGCGGGTCCCGCTCGTCTCGGCGACCGGCTCCACCCGCATGGGCAAGGAGGTCGCGCCGCGCGTGGCCGCCCGTCTCGGCCGGTCGCTGCTCGAGCTCGGCGGCAACAACGCCGCCGTCGTCGCGCCCAGCGCCGACCTCGACCTCGCCGTGCGGGGCATCGTCTTCTCCGCCGTCGGCACGGCCGGCCAGCGCTGCACGTCGCTGCGCCGGATCATCGTGCACGAGAGCATCAAGGACGAGCTCGTCGAGCGCCTCGCCAAGGCGTACGCGACGCTGCCCGTCGGCTCGCCGCTGGAGCCGACCACGCTCGTCGGCCCGCTGGTCGACGAGGCGTCGTTCCGCGCGTTCGGCGACGCGATCAGCCGTGCCCAGGCCGACGGCGGCACCCTCGTCACGGGCGGCGCGCAGGACGTCGCCGCCAGCGACGCGACCGGCGGCGGCTACTACGTGCAGCCCGCGATCGTCGACATGCCCGGCCAGACCGACGTCGTGAAGGAGGAGACGTTCGCGCCCATCCTCTACGTGCTCACCTACTCCTCGTTCGAGGAGGCGCTCACGCTCCACAACGACGTCGCCCAGGGTCTGTCGTCCTCGATCTTCACGCTCGACGTGCGCGAGGCCGAGACGTTCGTGTCGGCGGTCGGCTCCGACTGCGGCATCGCCAACGTCAACATCGGGCCCTCGGGCGCCGAGATCGGCGGCGCGTTCGGCGGCGAGAAGGACACCGGCGGCGGCCGCGAGTCGGGCTCCGACGCGTGGCGCGCCTACATGCGCCGTGCGACGAACACGGTCAACTACTCCACCGAGCTGCCGCTGGCCCAGGGCGTGGAGTTCGTGTGAGCCGCTTCCGCTACCTGCGGCTGTCGGAGCGCGTCGAGGCCGAGGGCGGCCACCGCTGGCCGGTCTCGCCCACGCACCTGCGTGCCGACCTGGCGACGAACCTCTCCGAGCTCTACGGCTCCGAGGTGCCGGCGTACACGACGCTCGTCGAGGCGTGCGAGCACGTCAACGCCGACGTGCTCGCCCGTCGCGGCGACGACGCCGAACGGCTCGGCTCCATCCGTCGCGTCACCGCCGAGCGGCACGGTGCGATCCGGGTCGGTACCGAGGCGGAGCTCGCGCAGGTCGCGCGGATCTTCGGCGCCTGCGGGATGCACCCCGTCGGGTTCTACGACCTGCGTGAGGCGACCCCGCCCATCCCCGTGGTCAGCACCGCGTTCCGCCCCCTCGCGGGCGGCGAGCTGGCCGAGAACCCGTTCCGCGTCTTCACGTCGGTGCTCGTCGTCGACGACCGGCGCTTCTTCGACGAGCGCACCGAGGCGCGGCTGCGCGAGTTCCTCGACGCCCGCACGCTCTTCCCGGCGGAGCTGCTGCAGCTCGCCGACCTCATGGGGTCCGAGGGCGAGCTGACGCACGAGCAGGCCGACCGGTTCCTGGAGCTCGCGACCGCGTCGTTCGCGCTGTCCGACGAGCCCGTCGACCGGGTGTGGTACGAGCACCTCGAGGCGATCTCGAGCGTGGCCGCCGACATCGGCGGCGTCGGCTCCACGCACATCAACCACCTCACGCCCCGCGTGCTCGACATCGACGCGCTCTACGCCCGGATGGGCGAGCTGGGCATCGAGATGATCGACCGCATCCAGGGTCCGCCGCGGGTCGAGCCGGGGGAGGGCGTCGACGTGCTGCTGCGTCAGACGTCGTTCCGTGCGCTGGCCGAGCCGCGTCGCTTCCGCGAGCCCGACGGCTCGGTCGTCGACGCGCACCTGCGGGTGCGGTTCGGGGAGGTGGAGGCGCGGGGCGTCGCGCTGACGCCCGCGGGCCGCGACCTCTACGACGGTCGGGGCTTGCGCGCCTTCCCCCGCACCGAGGAGGAGCTGCACGCGCAGGGACTCGCCTATTACCGACGCGACGACCAGGGTCGGCTGCAGCCGATCGTCTACGAGGACTTCCTGCCGAAGTCGGCGGCGGGCATCTTCGCCTCGAACCTCACCAGTGACGGCACGGCCGACGCCCGCCAGCGCGCGTCGTCGCGCGACGCCGCCTGGATGCAGGAGGCGCTCGGTCGCACCCTCCACGACCCCTACGCCCTCTACGAGGCCGAGCGCGCGGGCGAGGTGTACCGCTTCCCCCCGCGCTGACTCGACCGTTGCCGCCTCCGGCCGCTCGTCCCTAGGATGCGAGCGAGCCGATCGGAGGACCCGTGCACCGACCCACCGCGCCCCTGGCGCTCCTGGCCTTCACCCTGCTCGCCGCGTCGGCCTGCGGCGGCGGCGTCCGACCGAGCGTCGAGCACGTCGCGGACGCGATCCGGGACGGGCGGATCTCGAGCATCGAGGCCGAGAACGCCGACTGCTCCGCCCGGGTGTTCGTGGAGTCCGACCTCTCCGACACCGCGCTCCTCGGCCTGGTCGACCGCGCCGACCGCCCGGTGACGACGCAGGACGACCGTGACGCCCTCGTCGCCGTCGAGGAGCGACTGATGGCCGAGTGCGACCTCCAGCAGGCCGCCGGCTGACCTCGACCCGCAGCCCGACCAGCGGAGGGTGTTGCTGGTCGAGTAGTCGGGTCCGGCGAGGCACGAGCCTGGGGCCGACGTATCGAGACCGCTCTGAGCCGTCGCTGGGAGCCAGCCGACGCTGGGCTGTTGCCTGGTCGTCTCGCTCCGTCGCGGCTACGCCCCACTGCGACGGCTCCACCGCGGGCACTACGCTCCTTCGTCGCGCGTGCTGCTACTCGACCAGCGGTGGGTGTCGCTGGTCGAGTAGTCGACGCTGCGACGAAGGAGCTGGCGGAGACGTATCGAGACCACTCTGGGCTTCCGCTGGGGAGCTGGTCCGCGCTGGGCCGTTGCCGGGTGGTCTCGGTACGCAGGGACTTCGCAAGCTCGTCCCTGCTCCTCGACCAGCGGAAGGGTTCGCTGGTCGAGTAGCGCGGGCGCGCGAGGGACGAGCGTCGCCGGTGCGTATCGAGACCACTCTGGGCTTTCGCTGGGAGCCAGCCGACGCTGATCCGTTGCCGGGTGGTCTCGATACGCAGGGACTTCGCAAGCTCGTCCCTGCTACTCGACCAGCGGAAGGGTTCGCTGGTCGAGTAGCGCGGGCGCGCGAGGGACGAGCGTCGCCGGTGCGTATCGAGATCACTCTGGGTTGTCGCTGGGAGCCAGCCGACGCTGGTCCGTTGCCGGGTGGTCTCGATACGCAGGGACTTCGCAAGCTCGTCCCTGCTACTCGACCAGCGGAAGGGTTCGCTGGTCGAGTAGCGCGGGCGCGCGAGGGACGAGCGTCGCCGGTGCGTATCGAGACCACTCTGGGTTGTCGCTGGGAGCCAGCCGACGCTGGTCCGTTGCCGGGTGGTCTCGCTCCGTCGCGGCTACGGCCCTCGTGCGACGGCTCCACCGCGGGCACGGCGCTCGGCAGGGGCACGGAGTGTTCACCCGGCAGGCCTGGACGGTGTCGGACCCCCGGCCTAGGTTGAGCGTGTCATCCACGTCACATGATTCGGGGGGATCATGCACCGCACTCCACGTCCACGACTCGTCCGGCTGGCCGCCGTGTGCGCCGGCCCCGTGCTGGCCCTGGGTCTCGTCGTCGCGCCCACCACGGCGCAGGCCGTCACGTACGTCGCGCTCGGCGACTCCTACTCCTCCGGGCTCGGCACCCGCTCCTACCTCGACGACGGCACCGAGTGCCGACGCTCGGCGCAGTCCTACCCGGCGCTCGTCGCCGCGGCCCGCGGCTGGTCGCTCGACCTGCGTGCCTGCTCGGGGGCCACGATCCCCGACGTCCGCGCCGCCCAGCTCGGCGCGCTGTCGACGTCGACGCAGAAGGTCACCCTCTCCGTCGGCGGCAACGACGCCGGGTTCGCCGACGTCCTCACCGAGTGCGCCCTGCCGGCGTGGGCCAGCGACTGCGACGCCGCGATCGACCAGGCGCAGGCCACCATCAGCGGCACGCTGCCGTCGGCCCTGTCGTCGCTCTACGCCCAGATCGGGTCGCGTGCGCCGTCCGCCGACGTGGTCGTGGTCGGCTACCCGCGGGTGTTCATGGGGGAGGACTGCAACGCGCTCACCTGGTTCTCGCCCGAGGAGCAGACCCGACTTAACGCCACCGCCGACCGGCTCAACAGCCTCCTGGCCGCGCGTGCCTCCGCCGCGGGGTTCCGGTTCGCGAACCCGACGTCGGCGTTCACGGGGCACGCGGTCTGCGACGACCCCGAGTGGCTCAACGGCCTGTCGAACCCGGTCGAGGAGTCCTACCACCCGAACGTCGCCGGCCACCGCGACGGCTACGCGCCGCTCGTCGGTGCCCGGGTCGCCTCGACGTCGGTGCGCATCACCGCGGCCACCGAGGAGCAGGCCGAGCAGGACGCCGACGTGCTCGCCGACCGCGCTCGGCGGCACACCGCGGCCGACCGGCGCATCGAGCCGCAAGAGTTCCAGGCACCCGACCTCGACAGCCCCCAGGTCCAGCGTGCTGCGCGCCGGCTCGGCATCGACACGTCCGACCGGGCCGAGGTGGACCGCTTCGACCGACGCTTCGCCGCGCGCTGAGCGACGCAGCGCTCACACCCAGATCGGGGCGCCGTCGGCCGGGTCCTCCGGGAGCCGGACGGCGGTGCCCTGCGCGACCCGCCGCGCCGACCATGCGGCTGCGCCGGCGTCGAGCAGGTCGTCGAGACCTGCACCGCGGGGTGCGACGCGCGGCAGCGTGAGCCCGACCTCGGCGAGCAGCGCCCGCCGTCGCGCGGCACCGTCGGCGGTCTTCTTGCGCTCCAGCAGCGGCTCGCCCGCGAGCTCCGCGAAGCTCGACTCCGGGTGCACCTCCTCGACGCGCACCTCCGGGCGTCCGGCGAGCCACGCACGCGCGTCGCGGATGGCCGGGAACAGGCCGAAGGCCTGACGGCTGAGCCCCAGCCCCATCGCCTCCCGGTTGAGCCGGTTCGCCGCCGCGTAGTCGGGCGCGTCGATCGCGGCCGAGGACGGGGACCCGAACACCGTCGACGCACGTCCCGGCAGTCGCCGACGAGCCTCCCGCTCGGCCGCTCGTGGTGCGTCCGTCGGCAGGTGCAGGGGGATGTCGACGCCCACCACGTCGATCGGCCCGTGGGCGGCGACGAGACCTCCCACGAGCTCGAGCATCGTGCCGGCGACGAGCACCGCGGGCTCGTCGTCGTCGGACCAGTGCACGCCCACCCATCCGGCGCGGCAGCCGTCGACGCCGACCACGGCCCCAGCGGCGGGGAGGGGTGCGGGCGACGTCACGGCTGCATCGTGGCACGGCCGGCTCGTGGCGGCCCGGTTCCGTGGGCGCCGGACGGCAGAATGGGGGAGTGAGCCTCTTCCGCGACCAAGGTGTGGTGCTGCGCACCCACAAGCTGGGCGAGGCCGACCGGATCATCACGCTGCTCACGCGTCAGCGCGGACTGGTCCGCGCCGCCGCCAAGGGGGTGCGCAAGACGTCGTCGCGGTTCGGCGGCCGCCTCGAGCCGTTCATGCACGTCGACCTGCAGCTCGCCGAGGGGCGCACGCTCGACGTCATCACCCAGGTGGTCACCCTCTCCGCGTTCGCCCGCGACCTCGGTCTCGACTACCCGGCCTACACCGCCGGCACCGCCATCCTCGAGACCGCCGAGCGCCTCACCCCGCACGACGGCGAGCCGGCGGTGCAGCAGTACCAGCTGCTCGTGGGCGCCCTCGCCGCGCTGTCAGCACGTCGGCAGCCGCCCAGCACGCTGCTCGACTCCTACCAGCTGCGTGCGCTGGCGGTCGCCGGCTACGCGCCGAGCTTCTCGGCGTGCGCCCGGTGCGGGCTGGAGGGTCCGCACCGCAACCTGCACGTCCCGTCCGGTGGCGTGCTGTGCGACGGCTGCCGGCTCCCGGGCTCGTCGGCACCCCCCGCCGTCACCCTCACGCTGCTCGCGGCGCTGCTCGCGGGCGACTGGCCGGTCGTCGAGCAGGCCGACGACCGCACCCGACGGGAGGCCGCCGGTATCGTCAGCGCGTACCTGTCGTGGCACCTGGAGCACGGACTGCGCTCCATGGGGCACGTCGACCGCTGAGAAACGCCCTGGAGCCATGACCCCCGCACCCCGCCGTCCCCCGAGCGCCCGCCCGGCGCCGCGCGCACCCGAGCCGCACCCGTCGGGCGCGCGCCCGCCCCAGCTCGAGCCGCACCAGGTGCCTCGGCACGTCGCGGTCGTCATGGACGGCAACGGCCGCTGGGCCAAGGAGCGCGGCCTGCCCCGCACGGAGGGCCACAAGCGCGGCGAGTTCGCTCTGCTCGACGTCGTCAAGGGCGCCATCGAGCTCGGCATCGAGGCGGTGAGCGTGTACGCGTTCTCCACCGAGAACTGGAAGCGCTCGCCCGAGGAGGTGCGCTTCCTCATGGGCTTCAACCGCGACGTCGTTCACCGACGGCGCGACGAGATGCACGCGCTCGGCGTCCGGGTGCGCTGGGCCGGGCGTCCGCGTCGGCTGTGGCGCAGCGTGATCAACGAGCTCGAGCACGCCGAGCGGCTCACGCGGCACAACGACACCCTCAGCCTGACCATGTGCGTCAACTACGGCGGACGCGCCGAGATCGCCGACGCCGCCGCGGCGCTCGCGAGGGACGTCAAGGCCGGCAAGGTCGACCCGGACCGCGTCACCGAGCGCACCTTCGCGCGCTACCTCGACGAGCCCGACCTGCCCGACGTCGACCTCTTCTGGCGCACCTCGGGCGAGCAGCGCACGAGCAACTTCCTGCCGTGGCAGTCGGCGTACGCCGAGCTGGTGTTCTCCGACATCGCCTGGCCCGACGTCGACCGGCTCGCCCTGTGGGCCGCGGTCGAGGAGTACGCCCGACGTCAACGACGGTTCGGATCGGCATGACCGGACCAGGAGGAGCCCCTGTGCGAGGACCGAAGGCGTCGCCCCGACGCCTGCTGACCGACTGGACCACCACCGCCGGCGTGGCCGGCGACGGTCTGGCCGCGCTCGTCGCCGCGGCGGACTCGGTGGCCGACGCGATCCACCTGGCCACGCTCGGCTACGAGGTGTTCGTGCTCGACGCGGTCACCCCCGACGACGCCGCCCCGCCGCGCGTGCACGTGGTCGACGTCGCCGCGGCCGACGTCCCCGATGCGTGGCACGGGCGGTTCGCCCTGGTCGTGGCCGACGCGTCGACGTCGGCCCAGGTCGTCCCCTGCGTCGCCGAGGCGGGCCTGCTGGTCGTCGTCGACGACGCGCCGGCACCGCCCGACCTCGCGCCCGGGCTGGTGGCGGTCGCGGTCGAGGTCGGGCCCGACCCGGACGCCCCGTCCGTCGAGCGCTTCCGCGCGGTGCACGCCCGACTCTGAGCCGCGTCTTCTACGATCCCGTCATGCGCCTGCGTCGAACTGCCGCCCTGCTCGCCCTGACCGCCTCCGTCGCCCTCAGCGGCTGCGGTGGCGACGACTCGTCGGGTTCGAAGGACGACGCCGACGGATCGGCGTCGACGGGCGGGTGCGACTGGGTGCGTGGGGGAGAGGCGGCCAAGAAGGTCGACCCGCCCGCGGCCGACGCGAAGCCCGCGACGTCGGTGGTGCTCACGATCAACGGCGCCGAGGTGCCGGTCGAGCTGAACACGAAGGCACCCTGCGCGGCGACGTCGTTCACCTCGCTCGCCGAGCAGGGCTACTACGACGACGCACCCTGCAGCCGCGTGAGCGACCCCGCGCAGGTGCCGTACGGCATCCTCCAGTGCGGCGACCCGACCGGCACGGGGAGCGGTGGCCCGGGCTACTCCTTCGCCGACGAGCTCACCGGCGACGAGAGCTACCCGGCAGGCAGCGTCGCGATGGCCAACGCCGGCCCCGACACGAACGGGTCGCAGTTCTTCCTGAACTTCGCCGACTCGCAGTTCCCGCCGGACTACACGCTGCTCGGCACCATCTCGCCCGAGGGGATGACGGCGCTGAAGAAGGTCGTCTCCGTGGGCGCCGAGGGCGGCGTGGGCGACGGCGCCCCCGCGAAGCCGGTCACCATCGAGTCGGCCCGTCCGGTCGAGTAGCCGCCGTCCCCGCTCGGTAGGGTCGGGGCATGCGTGTTGCGAGGTTCGCGGGGGACGACGACCCCCGATTCGGTCTGGTCGGCGACGAGGACGGGACGCCCACGATCGCCGTCCTGAAGGGTGATCCGCTGTACGCGGGCTACGAGCTCACGGGGCAGAAGATCGCCGTCGACGACGTGCGGCTGCTCGCGCCCGTCATCCCGCGCAGCAAGGTCGTGTGCGTGGGCAAGAACTACGTCGCGCACGCCGCCGAGATGGGTGGGGAGGTGCCCGCCGAGCCGCTCGTCTTCCTGAAGCCGAACACGAGCGTCGTCGGCCCCGGCGACCCGATCGTGTACCCGGCGCAGAGCTCGGAGGTGCACCACGAGGCCGAGCTGGCCGTGGTGATCGGGCGCATCTGCAAGGACGTGCCCGTCGAGGACGTCGAGAAGGTCGTGTTCGGCTACACCGCCGCGAACGACGTGACCGCCCGCGACCTCCAGCGCACGGACGGCCAGTGGGCTCGCGCGAAGGGCTTCGACACCTTCTGCCCGCTGGGCCCGTGGATCGAGACCAACCTCGACCCGTCCGACCTGCGCGTCACGTGCGAGGTGGGCGGCGAGCTGCGCCAGGACGGTCGCACGAGCGACATGGTCTTCTCGGTGGCCGACATCGTCGCGTACGTCTCCTCCTTCATGACGCTGCTGCCCGGCGACGTCATCCTCACCGGCACGCCCGAGGGCGTCGGACCCGTCCAGGTGGGCGACACGGTGAGCGTGACCGTCGAGGGCATCGGCACCCTCTCCAACCAGGTGGTCTCCCATGACTGACATCAGCACGGCGTCGATCCCGACGGTCGGCGACGACGTGCCCGTCGTGGCCCGGTTCTGTCCCTCGCCCACCGGGAACCCGCACGTCGGCATGGCCCGCACGGCGCTGTTCAGCTGGGCCTACGCGCGGCACCGCGGCGGTCGCTTCGTGTTCCGCATCGAGGACACCGACGCGAGCCGTGACAGCGAGGAGTCCTACGACCTGCTCGTCGACGTCATGCGCTGGCTGGGTCTTGACTGGGACGAGGGCGTCGAGGTCGGGGGCCCGAACGGGCCGTACCGCCAGAGCCAGCGGATGGACGTGTACGCCGACGTCGCGCAGCGTCTGCTCGACGCCGGCCTGGCGTACAAGGCGTACGACACCGCCGAGGAGCTGGAGCAGCGTCGCGATGCGGCCCGTGCGGCGGGTCGTCCCAGCGGCTACGACGGCCTGCACCGCGACCTGACCCCCGAGCAGCAGGCGGCCTACGAGGCGGAGGGCCGGCAGCCGGTGATCCGGTTCAAGATGCCGGCCAAGGACTGGACGTTCGACGACCTCGTGCGCGGGCCGATCACCTTCGGCGCCGACAACGTGCAGGACTTCGTGATCGTCCGTGCGAACGGCCAGCCGTTGTACACGCTGACGAACCCGACGGACGACGCGCTCATGGGCATCACGCACGTCCTGCGCGGCGAGGACATCCTCAGCTCGACGCCGCGCCAGATCGCGATGTACGAGGCGTTCGCGCAGATCGGGCTCGGTCACGGCATGGTCCCGCGCTTCGGGCACCTGCCGTACGTGACGGGTGCAGGCAACAAGAAGCTGTCGAAGCGCGACCCGGAGTCGAACCTGCTGGGCTACCGCGACCAGGGCTTCCTCGCGGAGGGTCTGCTGAACTACCTGGCGCTGCTCGGCTGGTCGCTGCCGGCGGTCGACGGCGTCGAGAAGGACGTCTTCACGCTCGAGGAGATGGTGCAGGCGTTCGAGATCTCGCGCGTCAACCCGAACCCGGCGCGGTTCGACCTCAAGAAGTGCGAGGCCATCAACGGCGACCACGTCCGGCTGCTGTCGGACGAGGAGCTGCGCGCCCGCCTGGTGCCGTTCTTCGTGGCGGAGGGCCTCGTGCAGGACCCGCCGACGGAGTCGGAGGCGGCGATGCTCGCGGCGGCCGTGCCGCTCGTGCACGAGCGGATGGCGCTGCTGACCGAGGCGGTGGCGATGCTGCGCTTCCTGTTCGTCGACGACGCCACCTTCACGATCGACGATGCCGACGCTGCGAAGCAGCTCGACGAGAAGGGCCTCGACGTGGTCCGGGCCGCGCTCGCGGCGCTGGAGTCGATCGGCGCGACGGTGGAGTGGTCGACGCCGACGATCGAGGGTGCGCTGCGCGCGGCGCTGATCGACGACCTCGGGCTGAAGCCGCGGGTCGCGTTCGGTCCGGTGCGCGTGGCGGCCACGGGGAGCCGGATCTCCCCGCCGCTGTTCGAGTCGCTCGAGCTGCTGGGCCGCAAGCGCACCCTGGAGCGGCTGCGCGCCGTCGTCTGAGACCGGCCGACGTCGTCGAGGGACCCGGTTTGAGAGTCCGAGACGACGTCGGGTAAGGTTTCTCCCTGGTTCGGACACCGGTCGAGAGAGCGGGATCCGATACCCCCATGGGGTATGGTGTAATTGGCAACACAGCGGTTTCTGGTACCGCCATTCTAGGTTCGAGTCCTAGTACCCCAGCGAAGATCGGGCTCGCGCCCGGTCCGCGCCCCGTTGGTCTAGCGGTTATGACGCCGCCCTCTCAAGGCGGAGATCGCCGGTTCGAATCCGGTACGGGGTACGAGACAGTCACGACGCGCCTCGGCGCGCCAGTGCTGCTCACATGGTCCCTCGTGGACCGTGGCCCCGTTGTGTAGCGGCCTAGCACGCCGCCCTCTCAAGGCGGTAGCGCGGGTTCGAATCCCGTCGGGGCTACCAGCACCACCCCAGACCCCCTGGCCCTCGGCCGGGGGGTCTGGTGCGTCCGCTCGTCCTTCGGCAGCGTCGGCGCGGCGTCTCGTCGAGCTGCGGCTGCGGCTGCGCGGCTCGTCTCTCGAGAGGGGCAGCGCTGGCGCGGCTCCGCGTGGGTGTGGTCTCCGAGAGGGCCTCGACCGGGCTGCCGGGCGGACAGGCGGCTCGGGTTTCGGGCTATGGGCCGCGTAGGACGCAGGAATCTGCGTTTGCGCTGGTCATTGGTGGATCTGCCACCCTCTGAGCGCTCTCCAGGTGGCAGATCCACCGCCGGCGGGGCGAGACGTCGCAACGATGCTTCCTTCTCGTGGACCGTGCCACGAGAAGGGAGAAGCGCTGCCCACCCCACCCCCAAGGTCACCCACGATCCTTCCCTCGCGCGCTGGAGCCCGGACGCTTCTGCGTTTCCGACGGGATCCCGTAGCGAACGCAGAAGCCCTGGCTCCCGACGCACGAACGCAGAATCGTGCGTCCCACGAGGGTCACAGCCCGAGGACCCAGACCAGCGCGCCCGCCAGCCGCCCGGTCGAGGCCCTCTCGGAGACCACACCCAGCGCCAGCCGAGCAGCGCACCAGCAAGCCCAGACCCGCGCAGGCAGCGCACCCGCAGGACGCGCCCCCCGACGGGTGGTCGAGCGCCTCACCCGCCGCCCCTAGGGTGGACCCATGCCTCCTGCTCGCATCGCCGTGCTCATCGACGCCGACAACGCACCCGCCTCGAAGATCGGCGCGATCCTGTCGCAGGTCGCGAAGTCGGGGAACGCGCACGTCCGGCGGGCGTACGGTGACTGGAAGAACTCGCACCTGAAGGGGTGGGAGAGTCGACTGCAGGAGTTCGCGATCGCGCCGGTGCAGCAGTTCGCGTACACGAAGGGCAAGAACGCGTCCGACATCGCGATGGTGATCGACGCGATGGACCTCCTGCACGCCGGGGTGGCCGACGGCTTCGCGATCGTCTCGAGCGACGCCGACTTCACGCCCCTCGTCATGCGGCTGCGCCAGTCGGGCGCCGAGGTGCTCGGGTTCGGCGGGGAGAAGGCGCCCAAGGCGTTCCAGAACGCATGCTCGACGTTCTACAAGCTCGAGACGCTGCGCGAGGACGACGACACCGACGACGACGTCGAGGACGTCGAGGACGTCGTCGAGACCGGTGAGACCGGCAGCGCCACGGTCGACACCGCGAAGGCCTCGGCCGGTCGCACCACGCGGCCCGGTCAGCGGGTCGACGCCGCCACCCTCAAGAGCGACCGTCAGCTCGTGCGCATGCTGCGCACCGCGGTCGACGAGGCTGCGGACGACGACGGGTGGGCCCAGCTGTCGCAGGTGAGCGACCAGATCCGCAACCAGTCGTCCATCCAGCCCGGCAACTACGGCTACGCCAAGTTCAGCGGCCTGATCGAGGCGATCGACCTGTTCGAGGTCAAGCGCGACGGCAAGGCCGTCATGGTGCGCCGGAGGAAGCGCGGACGCTGACCCAGCACGGCCACGTCCGAATCCCGCCAGAGACCTCAGGTCCGCCCAGGCAGGATGGGGGCGTGGACGACGTCGAGGCGCAGTACCGGGCGGTGAGCTCGCGCGACGAACGGTTCGACGGGGTGTTCTTCACCGCGGTCCGCACGACCGGCATCTACTGCCGTCCGTCGTGCCCCGCGCGGACGCCACGGCGCGAGAACGTCGAGTTCCACCGCAGCGCCGCGTCGGCGGAGGCGGCCGGCTTCCGCGCCTGTCGACGCTGCCGCCCTGACTGCACGCCCGGGTCGCCGGAGTGGGACGTCCGCGCCGACGTCGTGGGCCGCGCGGTCCGGCTGGTGCGCGACGGCGTGGTCGAGCGCGAGGGCGTGCCCGGTCTCGCGAGCCGGCTCGGCTACAGCGAGCGGCACGTCACCCGCATGCTCACCCAGGAGCTCGGCGCCGGGCCGCTCGCGCTCGCGACGTCGCAGCGCACGCGGACGGCGCGGGTGCTCGTCGAGACGACGGACCTGTCGATGGCCGACGTCGCGTTCGCGTCCGGGTTCTCGTCGGTGCGTCAGTTCAACGACGCGTTCCGGCGGGCCTTCGCGCGGACGCCGACCGAGCTGCGTGCCCACGGGTCAACGGGCGCGCACGGGGGCGGTGCGCTGCGCCTGCGGCTCGCCGTCCGCCAGCCGTTCCACGCCGACGCGCTCGCCGGCTTCCTGGCCGATCACGCCGTGCCCGGCCTCGAGCGGGGCGAGGGGCGACTGTTCGCGCGCGTGCTCACCCTGCCCCACGGGAACGGTGCTGCCGAGATGGTCCTGCACGACGACCACGTCGCCGTCCGGCTCGAGCTCGCCGACCAGCGCGACCTGACCGCGGCGGTCGCCCGGCTGCGTCACCTCCTCGACCTCGACGCCGACCCCGCGGCCGTCGACACCGCGCTGGCCGAGCCGGGCCCGCACGCGGTCGACCTGGCCGACCTCGTCGCGTCCCGCCCCGGTCTGCGGGTGCCGGGGACGGTCGACGCCGTCGAGACCGCCGTGCGCACCGTGGTCGGGCAGCAGGTCTCCGTCAGCGGAGCCCGCACGGTCCTCGGCCGCGTCGTGGCGACGGCGGGGGAGCCCGTGACCTTCGGCCTCGCGCACGAGCACGGCCTCACCCACGCGTTCCCGGCGGCCGGGGCGCTCGCCGCGCTCGACCCCGAGACGCTCCCGATGCCGCGGTCACGCGGACGCACCGTGGTCGGGCTCGCGCACGCGGTCGCGGCAGGCGACCTCTCGCTCGACGTCGGCGTCGACCGGGACGAGGCGAGCCGGACGCTGCTCGCCCTCCCGGGCATCGGACCCTGGACGGTCGGCTACGTCCGGATGCGCGGGCTCGGCGACCCAGACGTCCTCCTCGACACCGACCTGGTCCTGCGCCGCATCCTCGACGCCCGCGGCGCGACGGACGACGACGTCCGGCGCTGGAGCCCCTGGCGCTCCTACGCCGGCATGCACCTGTGGACCGAGCACCTCGCCCGCCAGGCCGAGCAGCGCACGAGAGGATCGAGAGCATGAGCACCCGATGGATCGACTCACCGATCGGAGGCCTGCGGCTGCACGTGTCGGCCGGGCTCCTCACGAGGATCGAGTTCGACGCGGAGCCCGTCGGCCGGCGGGTCGCCGACCCCGTCCTCGACCTCGCGGAGGAGCAGCTGGCCGGCTACTTCGCGGGGGAGCGGCACGACTTCGACCTGCCGCTCGCCAACGACGGCACCGAGTTCCAGAAGAAAGTGTGGGGCGAGCTGCGCCGGATCCCCTACGGCGAGACCGCGAGCTACGCCGACGTGGCGCGACGTCTCGGCTACGAGCCGGTGGTCTCGCGCGCGGTCGGCGCGGCCAACGGCGCCAACCCGCTCCCCGTCGTCGTGCCCTGCCACCGGGTGGTCGGCGCCGACGGCTCGCTCACCGGCTACGCGGGCGGTGTCGAGCGCAAGCGCACCCTGCTCGCGCTGGAGCGCCCCGGCCTGTTCTGACCGGGGCGCTCCCCGTCCGAGGCTCAGACCTCCTCGGCGAACACCACGCGGTTCTCGGTGTAGCGGCCGATGCCGCGGTCGTACGGACCGGTGCAGGTGATCAGCCGCAGCTGGGAGTCGCCCGTCTCGCCGTACACGTCGTCGGTCGGGAACCGCCCGTCCTGCGGCACGTCGCGCACCTCGGTGATCTCGTAGGTGCGGCGCTGGTTGCGGGTGTCGACGACGCTGACCTGCTGGCCCACCTGCAGCTCGGTGAGCCGCGCGAAGACGGCCGGTCCCGTGCGTGAGTCCTTGTGGCCGGCGATGACCACCGGCCACGACTCGCCCGGCTTGCCGCCGCCGGTGAACCAGCCCACGCGGGCAGGGTCCTCGGGCACCTCCAGCTCGCCGCTCGCGTCGTCGATGCCGAGGTCGACGAGCTCCTCGTCGAGACCCAACGTCGGGATCGTGACGCGCCGTGGGGGAGCCGCTGCGCGCTCGGTCGCAGGGCTCGTCGGAGCCGCGGCGGTCGCCGAGGCGCTCGGCGTGCTGCGCTGAGGCTGCTCGGGCGCCGCGTCCTGCCCGCCGCATCCCGAGAGGAGTGCGACGAGCAGGACGGCCGCGGCGAGGCGGGTGCGCTCAGGCACCCT
>NZ_JAMXRU010000030.1 GCF_024124745.1 Aeromicrobium sp. CnD17-E | reverse complement strand
CTCGGCGACGGCCCATCCTGCGCCGGCCGCGACCGCGCCGACGGTGACCACGACGGTGGCCGCGCTGGGCACGTCGACGAGGCTCTGCTGCCCCCGCCAGCGCAGCACAAGGGTGAGCAGGGCCGCGGACGCGACGACGGCGACGGCCATGGTCGGGGTGGCGTCGACGAACGTCTCGACGACGGTGGCGGCGAGGGCGACGACGAGACCGAGGCTGCCGAGCACGCCGGGCCCGAGGCGGTGGCGGGCCAGCTCGTCCGCCGCCTCGCGGTGCACCGGCACGGCCAGCGCGACGGCGAGGACGGCCGCACCGAGCAGCACCCACCGCCACCCGTCGAAGTGCAGGTCGGGCACCATCGACACGCTGACGGTCGACGCGGTGAGCAGCGCCCCGAGGACGAAGGTGAGCGCGAGGCCCGGGTGGGTGGCGCGCGGGGAGAGGCCGGTGGCTGCGTGCGCGGCGGTCACGGGGCGTCCTCCGCCCGGAAGCGTTCGAAGTCGCTCTGGTCGCCGGCCTTCCAGAGCGGCACGCTCGCCTTGAGCAGCATCGTCAGCTGCACGAGGAACTCGGTGTCGTGCATCGCCTCGCCGAACAGCTCGTTGATGCGCTTCCAGCGGTAGCGGACCGTCTGCGGGTGCACCCCCAGGCGCGCGGCGATCGCGGGGGCGCTGTCGCGGGTCTCGAGCCAGACGAGCAGCGTCTCGGAGAGGATCTCGCGGGAGTTCGGGGTCTCGGCGAGGAGCGGGCTCAGCAGCTCCTGCCCGAGCTGCTGGCGCAGCGTCGGCTCGGCGTGCAGCCAGATCTGCGTACGGTGCGCCCGGCAGTCGACGACCTGGGCGTCGGGGATGACCCCGCGACGCACCAGCTCGAGCGCCCGCCGCGCCCAGCGGAACGCCGAGGGCACGTCGGCGGGCTCGACGGCCCAGCCGACGGCGGCGCGGGGGACGCCCGCGTCGACGAGCGCCGTCGTCATGCAGTCACGGCTCGCGGCGTCGACCATGACGACGACGGTGTCGTCGTGGCCCACCAGCAGCGCGTCGCGGGAGAGCGCCCCGAGGTCGCGCCGTTCGCCTCCGAGCTCGGCCACGGCGAGCACGATCGAGGACGGGATCCGCCAGACCGTGTCGCTGCCGGGCTCGGCCGTGCCGGTGAGGAGCTGCTCGGCGAGCACGGCGCGGGCGCGGTTCGGGTCGGCCTCGCGCTGACGCACGGTCTCGGTGTGTCCGGCCTCCACCTGCGCGACGAGGTGGTCGACGAACGCGAGCAGGCCGTCGGAGACGACCGCGGGCGTCGTGCCGTCGACGGTGAGGTGCTGGAACCGTGACCACGCCGTGCGCGTGCCGGTGCCGAGCGCCAGGTGGAAGTCGTCGAGGGATCGGCTCGCGCGCGCCTCGCAGCGACCGACCGAGCGGAACATCTCGTCGAGGCCGCGGTCGCGGTGGGGTGCGCCGTCGAGCTCGTCGAGGAAGCGGTGGAGCGCGGTGGTGACCGCCTCGACCACGATCGGGTGGCGGGGCGACTCGCCGTAGTAGGCGATGCGCGCGCAGACGGCGTCGACGATCGAGGCGGCCAGCTCGGGCACCTCGCGACGCAGGCGTCGGGCGTGGGAGGCGACGAGGTCGGACGTGGGGCGGTCCGCGGACAGCGTCATGGCGCGGATCCGTGCGGTCCAGGTCCCATCGTCGGCTCCCCGTTCCGATGACTCGTGTGGCTGCACCGAGTTCTACCCCGCCGTCGGGCGCACGTCAACGATGCGCCGACGCTGCGACGCGGTCGGGCCGTGGGCGGACGTGGTGCGCAGGGCCGTGCCCTCCTGTCGTCGCTCGGACGGTCCGCTCCGGACCGCGCCCCCGTCGAGGACTGTGCCCCACGTCGCACGCCAGCGGCGACCGACCGAGCTCTGCCCGACCGGTTCTTGTCATGCGGGTGACAAGAACCGTGCCGATTTGCCGTCACCGGCTCCGAACGCGCGACGTCGACCCGCCGCGTACGACACGGTCTGGCCAGACATGTGACCCAGCGCACTGTGCTGCGTCCGCGTCGTCCCGCACCCAGGGACGTCGTGCCCCCCGATGTCGGTACGGAAGGACACCCATGAGGCTCGGATCTCGACGGACGACCGCCGCGGTCGCTGCAGGTGTGGTGGCGGTGGCGGGCCTGGTGGTCGTGGCGACCCCCAGCCAGGCGGCACTGCCGACCAGCGGCGACCGGATCGCGCACTGGTCGGCGGTGTCCGACTCCGAAGGGGGGAGCAGTGTCGTCCAGCGGGCCGACATCCCCGCGCCGTCGGGCCAGCGCTTCACCGAGGTCCTGCCCGTCACGAACGTGGACAACGTCGTGGCGCTGACGGACCGTCAGGAGGTGCACTTCTACGGGTCGTCGAACCTGCAGGTGCCTGCCGGTCTCGACGGGTCGACGGTCCGTGACGTCGACGTCAGCGGGCCGGTCCTCGGCGTCGTGACGGCGAGCGGCGACGTGACGACGTGGAACCGGTTCGGGGGCGACCAGCCCGCACCGCAGCCGCCCGCTGACCTCTGCCCGGCGACCCAGCTCTCGGTCGGCGGCACCGTCGACTTCGCGGTGGTGCGTTGCGAGGACGGTTCGGTCGAGGCCTTCGGCCGCAGCGGCGTGCGGTGGAGCGTGCCCGCCGACCTGCCCGAGGTCACCGAGGTCCGGGGCGGCTTCCTGTCCGGTGCGGCCGGACCGATCGTCCGCGTGCTGACGAAGGACCAGAAGGTGCTGCAGTGGGCACCGTCCAGCTCGACCGCGCCCGTCACGGCGTCGGAGAACCCGGTGACCCAGGGCAAGCAGGTGGCGAGCCTGACGACGGCGACCGCGCTGACGACGTCGGGCGCGTTCCTCGACCTCGGGATCAACGACCAGCTCGCCCCGACCCGTCCCGTGCGGCGCGGCGGTGCCACGCCGGCGCTGCTGGCCAAGCCGCTCGCGCACGTCGCCGTCGCCGACACCGGCGCGGGGCAGTACCTCACGCGCGACGGGGAGTTCGACGGCTGGAGCCCCGACACCGGCGTCATGATCGAGCTGCGCAAGCTCCCGACGCGACTGTCGGGGGCGAGCCTCGTGTCCGTCGGCACGGCGTCCGGGCACAGCGCGGTCATCGTCGCGGACACGGCGGCACCCGAGGGCCCGAAGGTCACGGCGCCGTCCCAGGTCTCCGGTGCCACCAACGGCGCCGCGCGTCCCGGTGACACGCTCACGGGCAAGGCTGCGACCTTCGACCCGGCCTCCGACGACGTGACCACCCAGTGGCTCGTGGACGGCAAGCCGGTCGCCGGGACGCAGGACCAGCCGACGTTCGCGGTGACCTCCGCCCAGGTGGGCAGCACGATCGCCTTCCGCACTATCGCCGCCTTCCCAGACGCCGGCGACCCCCTGGTCTCGGACTCCTCGACGATCAGCGTGGTGAAGGCCGAGGGCCCGAGCGTGGTGAAGGGGTCGGCGATCGAGGGGTTCGGTGCGCCGGACGTGTCGCTCAAGGGGACGTTCGCGAGCTTCTCGGAGGAGCCTGAGGATCGTGAGGCGTACTGGCTTGTCGATGAGGAGAAGGTCGCGGGTCAGGGGACGCCGGATGCGAAGGAGCTGTTGCTGACCGAGGACATGGTGGGCAAGAAGGTCCGGTTCGTGACGGTGGGCTACTTCGCCGACGACGTGGAGGTGGAGTCGGTCTCGGATCCGTTGACCGTCCGGGTGAAGCTGGCCGAGGTCTCCCCGCCGACGGTCGAGGGGACGCCTGAGGTGGGTGCGACGTTGAAGGTCGCGAAGCCTGCGGTGTTCAACGACGACTCGCCCGACGTGACGATCTCGCACAAGTGGTACCGCGACTTCGTGACGGTGGTCGGTGAGGGAGACACGTACACGCTGACCAAGGACGACGTCGGCTCGACGATCTACTACAGCGCCGAGGCGATCCGTCCGGGTGAGGCGTTCCCGGCGTACTCGTTCGACTTCACCGGCATCGGTCCGGTCACGGCGGCCAAGCCGAGCGTGGTGAAGGGGTCGGCGATCGAGGGGTTCGGTGCGCCGGACGTGTCGCTCAAGGGGACGTTCGCGAGCTTCTCGGAGGAGCCTGAGGATCGTGAGGCGTACTGGCTTGTCGATGAGGAGAAGGTCGCGGGTCAGGGGACGCCGGATGCGAAGGAGCTGTTGCTGACCGAGGACATGGTGGGCAAGAAGGTCCGGTTCGTGACGGTGGGCTACTTCGCGGACGACGTGGAGGTGGAGTCGGTCTCGGATCCGTTGACCGTCCGGGTGAAGCTGGCCGAGGTCTCCCCGCCGACGGTCGAGGGGACGCCTGAGGTGGGTGCGACGTTGAAGGTCGCGAAGCCTGCGGTGTTCAACGACGACTCGCCCGACGTGACGATCTCGCACAAGTGGTACCGCGACTTCGTGACGGTGGTCGGTGAGGGAGACACGTACACGCTGACCAAGGACGACGTCGGCTCGACGATCTACTACAGCGCCGAGGCGATCCGTCCGGGTGAGGCCTTCCCGGCGTACTCCTTCGACTTCACGGGCATCGGCCCGGTCACGAAGGCCGCGCTCACGATCACGGGCCTGCCCGTCATCGAGGGCGACGCCGTGGTCGGCAAGACGCTCACCGCCTCGCCCGCCCCGTCGAGCGACGACGACGCGACGGTCGCGTTCCAGTGGTTCGCCGACGGTCAGCCGATCGACGGTGCGACCGAGAAGACCCTGGTGCTCACCGACGCCCTCGCCGGGAAGCCGGTCACGGTCCGCCAGACGGTGTCGCGCGACGGCGCGACCGAGCCGGGCGCCAACCTCGCGCAGGCGACGTCGGAGCCGCGCACCGTGCGCGCCAAGCCGGTCGACCTGACGGTCACGAAGCCCGCCACCGTCGAGGGCAAGCGGATCGTCGGCCAGACGGTGACCGGGTCGCCGGCCACGTTCAGCGATCCCGAGGCCGGCGTGACCAGCTACTGGATGGTCGACGGCAGGCGCACCACGGCGACCGGCGCCACCCTCACGCTCACGTCCGAGCACGTCGGCGCCTCGATCCGGTACGTCAGCGTCGCCGAGCGCGCCGAGGACGACGCCACGGCGGAGTCCGTGAGCGAGGGCCAGGTCGGCCCGGTGCTCGCCCAGGTGGCCGTGAAGACCGCGACAAGGCTGTCGGGCACGGCCAAGGTCGGCAAGACGCTGACGGCCACCCCCGCGACGTTCACCGGTGGTGAGCTGACGGTCGACGGCTCCTGGTGGGCCGACGGGCAGAGGCTCGACCAGGGCGGACTGAAGCTGCCGCTCACCGCCGAACTCGAGGGCGCGGTGATCACGTTCCGTGCCACGGCCAGCCGCTCGGTCGACGGCATCGACGAGCAGAAGTCGTCGGACGCCTCAAGCCGGAAGGTGGCTGCAGCCGACACGTCGACCCCGCCCACGACGCCGCCGACGACTCCGCCGGGTGGCGGCACCGACCCGAAGCCTCCGGCGGCCGGACAGCCGTCGACGGACATCGTGCAGGGCTCGACGACGGTGGAGCGCGGCGACGTGCTCACGCTCCAGCTGAGCCCAAAGCGTGCCGGCGACAAGGTCGTCGTGATGCTGTTCTCGACCCCCACCAACCTCGGCACCCACACGGTGGCGGCCGACGGCACGGTGCGGGTGCGGATCCCGCAGGGCGTCGACCTCGGACGACACCGGATCGCGGTGTACGACGCCGCGTCGGGCGCGCTGCTCGCGTGGCAGGCGATCACGGTGGTCGACTCCGCCGGTGGCTCGGGCGCAGGTGGAGTGGGCGCCGGTGGCGCGGCGAGCCTCCCGGACACCGGCAGCTCGGTCGACGCGCAGCTCATCGGTCTCGGCGCGGCCCTGCTGCTCGTCGGCGCGGGGGCGATCGGCTACCGCTCCCGTCGCCGCCCACGGCACCGGGTGGGCTGACGCAGGACGAGGGGGTGGTGGGCCGGACGGTCCGCCACCCCCGCCTTCGCGCAGAACTGTCACCTCTGTGACAGTTCTGGGGCGCTCGAAGGGGACGGGCGATCATGGGCTCGACGACCGCCGTCTCGTCGCCGATCGTGGATCCGACCTGACGAACGAGAGGGGGACGTCCATGAGAGAGCACACGAGGAGGCTCCTGCCAGTGGCGGTGGCGGTGGTAGTGGCGTCGGTGTGCGTCGCCGCTCCTGCCTCGGCCGGGAGCCATGAGGTAGCCGTGGGAGGAAGCGACTCAGGGTCCGACCACCCTGTCACCGCGTCGAGCATCGCGTCGCCACAGTGGGTGTACGAGACGCAGAGTGGTTCCTCCCTGAGCACCGGGTGCTCCAGCACCCGGCTCGACCTGACGGTCCGGTCGGGCGCGAGCTCCAGTGCGTTCGCCGTCGTGCCAGGCGGGTCGAGCACCGGGTGCAGCGGCCCGCTGAGCGTCATCAGCCATGTCCACGTCGGCACGTGGCAGCTCGACCTCACGGGGCCCGCGACCGCAGGTGGTGCCGACGTCGTCGACGGCGTGCTGCGGCACGTGCGGATCGACCAGGCGAACGCGGCCTGCAGGTTCTCGGTCGTCGGCGAGGCTCGTGTGCGGTTCCACGAGGCGACACAGCGTCTCGAGGTCGTCGAGACAGGACGTTCTGGGCGCCTGCGTCAGAGCGGTGTCGTCGGATGCCTGGGGCAGATCCGCGAGGGTGGGGCGGTCGACTGGAAGGTCACCTTCGACCTCGCCTCGCCGGACGGTGCCGTCACGGTGAGGTGAAGGCATTGGGCCGGCTCGACCGCGAGCAAGGAGATCGAAGAGGATCTCGTTCGTACCTCGTCGTCAGAACGGGGTCCGCTTCGGGTCAGAGTCTGCGTGCCTGTGCCGATCTATGGTGCTGAGGTAGGCATGGCGAACGGCTCGGGGATGACGACGATCTTCTTGTTCGGCATGCCGAGGTCCCTGACAGGACATGCTTCGTCAGGTTTCGTGACGCCCGGAGGCACTGGGAGGCTTCGGCCTTGCTCGTCCTGGAACGTGCACCCGCCCGCCGCTCCGATACGCACGGAGACCGGATTGCCCGCTCCTGAGATCGCGGACGTGAGAAGAGGAGCTACATCGTCGCCCGTGCTGGTCCGGCATCCTCTGAACGACGCGATGTCCACCGATCCGGAGAGGGTCCCGCCGTAGAGACCGTACTGGTACTCGGTCGGATCGAACTCCGCCTCCAGTTTGGTGAGGCCCTTGCTGGTGTCCCAGTCATCGGGTGTGATGACGGACAGTGGCTTGGACGACACGGTCAGTCGCGAGCGGGTTCCCGTAGAGCATCGATCGATCAAGCGAACGTCCGAACCGTCGACCTTGAGCGATGTGACTGACACGTCGATGTCGTCTTTCAGGGTCGCCGGGTAGAGGGTGTGTTCCGTCGTGTTCCCTGGCCCGATCCGCTTGATCACGTCGTGTGGACGGAAGACAAGAGGGCGCGGCAGACCTTTCGCGTCTCGCTTCTGACGTACTTGGAGCGTGACCTCTGTGGGAATGGAACCGAAGGCCACGGTCCGAACGACGATCTCGGAAGAATCCCCGTAGTTGTCGGGGGAGCCGTCCGGCGACACGAAGAAGGCCTGGACCTTGTACCAGTACTCGTTCTGGATCCCTTCGTCCGGTCGGGGTTCCGAGGAGAGGTCGATACTGGTCGCCATCATCGAGATGGGGATCCTCGCCCACTGCTTGGCCGGCACAGACCCAGCCAGTCCTACTTGGGGAAAGTTCAACCACGTGTAGTCGTTCACGAAGTTTGGTCCGGTGAAGTCGCAGCCGAGACTTGGCGTATTCGTTCCTTCCCCCTTGATGTCTGTCGCGCAGGGAAGGAAAGGAAGCCCCGGGAACCTCCCCTTCCCGTCGCTGTCGTCCGACCACGCCGACGCGGACATCGCGAAACCGAGAATGACCGTGCACGCGGTGAGGATCGCGACTCGTCGCCAGGGGCCCATGAGCCAACCGTGAGGCCCGCAGCGTTCGAGCGTCAAGGATCCCGTCGGCGACCTTCAGATCTCCCGAAACCGTTGTTACGTGCGTGACAAGTTTCCGTGATGCGAGGACCACCAGGATCGACCGCGCAAAGCTTTCGCGTCCGGATCGTGCCGATCGACGCGCGACGCCCCGCGCTCGCGGACGTCGCGCAGTGCGTTGTCACCTGCATGACAGTTTTTCGCGGTGTTGCGTGCCGCCGAGCTCAGAAGGCTTGCCAAATGTTGGTGGCGCCGTGCGTACTGACGTCGTGACCGCGGTCACATGACCTCATCGGCAGATCGGAAGGAACACCATGAAGATCAAGCACGCAGCCATCGGTACCGCCGCCCTCGCTCTCGCAGGAGTCGCGGCGGCGGGTCCGGCGCTCGCCACCGGCAGCTCCTACACCGTCGCGGTCGGCGGCAGCTCCGCTGCCGGGACCCACAACATCACCGCTGCGTCGACGGGATCGCTCAGCTTCGCGGTCCCCACCCTCAGCATGAGCTGCACCAGCGCGGCCGTTCCGTCGTCGCCGGCCTCGACGGTGGCCTCGGGCACCGGCGTGGTCGACATCGCCGCGATCAACAAGATCAACTTCAACGGCTGCACCGGTCCTGGCGGAAGCCTCACGGTCACCACCAGCGGCTCGTGGAAGCTGCACGGCACGAGCGCCGCCACCAGCGGCTCGTCCGACGTCGTGAGCGGCCACGTGGAGAACATCACCGCTGTCGTCTCGAACGCCGTCTGCCGCTTCACCGTCACCGGCTCCGCCAACGGCAGCTTCAACGAGGCCAACCAGCAGCTCAACGTCAACGAGACCGGCTTCACGGGCAACCTGAAGGTCTCGAACGTGACCGGCTGCCTCGGCCAGGTGCAGAACGGTCAGTCCGCGAACTTCACCGGCAACTTCCAGGTGACGTCGCCCGACGGCGCCATCAACGTCAGCTGAACCTGACGGACCCGCCAGGGACGCGGGTGGGGTCGAGCGAACCTCGGCCCCGCCCGCATCCCCACCGGGCGTGGAGCACGTGCTCGACGCCCCCTCCAGCACCTCCGAGAACTCACGGCTCGATCTCCGCGTCGCGGTCCGCGCAGCGGCCCAGGGGCGCCCACCTCCCAAGGAGCACACATGACCACCACCCCCACCGCCCGTTGGCGCAAGCGCGCTGCCGTGGCAGCCACCGGCGCAGCCGTCGCGCTCGTCCCGCTGGCGGCGCACGCCGCCACGATCGTCACCATCAACTACGACGCCCAGGGCACGTCGCACATCGCGAAGACCAACTCCGACGTCGCGCTCGGCCCCACCACGCTGCGCACCGACCTCGACATCGACACCGGTGACTTCACCGGCTCGCTGCCCCTGCCCGGCACCTCGACCGAGTTCAAGATCGCCGGGTTCCTTCCCGTCAAGGCGAACGTCGACTTCGTCGAGGCGGCGCCGCTGACGGGCAACATCAACCTGACGCAGACGCAGGCGCAGGTCAGCTCCACCGCGACCTACTACGTGAAGCTGTCGAACATCAAGGTCGCCGGCTTCCCGACGTTCGCCGGTTCGAAGTGCCAGACCAAGGTGCCCGTCACCATCCCCGTCGGCACGCGCCCGGACGAGGGCTTCGACCTCATCAACGGCGGCGAGCTCGTCGGCACCTACACGATCGGCAAGTTCGAGAACTGCGGCATCAACACCCCGCTGATCAACAGCCTGGTGCCCGGCTCGGGCAACACCGTCGACATCACGGTGACGAACGGCGTCATCGCGGAGTAGTCCCGTTCCGTCCAGGTCGGCCCCGCGTCACGTCCGACGCGGGGCCGACCTGCACCGGAACTGCTCGAGAAGGAGAGTCCTCATGGCCGTCCCACGCATCGCACGTCGCACCATCCTGGCTCTTGCCGCCGCCCTCGCCCTCTCCGTCGGGTTCGGCCCGGCAACTGCGGCGGGGAACAGCGTCACCGTCGCTGTCGGCGGGTCCAGCGCCGAGGGGTCGCACGCGGTCACCGCTGCGTCGACCCGCGTCGAGATGGCGACGCAGACCTTCAGGTGGACATGCCAGAAAGCACAAGTTCCCGCGAGTCCGGTGTCCGAGATCAGCTCCGGCACCTCCGTCTTGGACGTGCTCACCGTGCGTGCCATGGCGTTCGTGGGGTGTTCGTGGCCGGGCGGCACGATGCCGACTGCACTGATCTCTCCCGCGACCTTCCGGGTCACGGGGCCGGCTACGTCGGGGAGCAGCGACGTCGTTCACGGCCGTCTCGAGGGTTTTGCGATCAAGGGCAGCTATTCCATCTGTGACTTCACGGCCACCGGTTCTGTGAGAGCGTCGCTCAACGAGGGCACACAACAGCTGACGATCGACGAGTCCGACTTCGCGGGGAACCTGGTGATCTCCCAGGTCCGGGGCTGTTTGCAACTGGTGCAGGTAGGCCAGGCGATGAACCTCAGCATGACCCTGCAGCTCACCTCGCCCGACGGGGCCGTCAACATCAGCGGGTCGTGAGGTCGGTCGGCCGGCTCCTGATGCCTGATGTTCCGCTGATGGCCGCGAAGTGACACCGACCATCCCTTTCAGTCCAGGAGGATTCATGACGATCACGCGTATCTCGCGACGAGCCCTCGGTGCCGCCGCCGCAGCTCTCGCCCTCGCCGCCGGAGTGGGCCCGGCAGTCGCGACCGGTAACGCCTACCGCGTCGCCGTCGGTGGGAACTCAGCGACAGCTGCTCACCCCATCACCGCCACGACGACGATGTCCGTCGGCTGGGCGTCCCCCACACTCACCTGGGGCTGCACCTCGGCGACCGTACGGGCCCCGGCTCTGGCCACGGCGCAGGCCGGGTACCCGGTCACGGACATCCTGCGGTTCCCCACGTTCGACTTCCGGGGCTGCACGTTTCCTGGGGGAGCCATGGCCACCACGACGGCCGGCGAGTGGCAGTTCCATGCCGACGGACCTGCGACGTCCGGAGCGGCGGACGTGGTGGAGGGCCACCTGGACCACCTCAGTCTCACCTGGAGGAACGCCGTCTGCTCGATCACGGTGAGCGGTCGCGCCGCCGCCTCCTTCAACGAGGCCACGAAGCAGCTGGTCATCGATGAGAGGGGCTTCACCGGTGATCTCACGACGTCCGGTGTCGTCGGCTGCCTGGGGCAAGTGCGGAACGGTCAGCCCATCAATCTCTCGATGAGGCTCCAGCTCACCTCGCCGGACGGCGACATCAACATCAGCGGGTCGTGAGACTCGACTCGAGGCTGAGGCGAGCAGGCGGCCGACGCTAGGGGACGGCTCGTGGACGAAGCCTTTCCAGGCTGCTACGCATCGGTATCCTGAAGGTGGCGCGGGCTCGGGAACGCCTTCCGATCTGCCGAGACGACAGCCTCCTGGGCCCGCGCCACCTTCCCCGCCGGTCAGACCGCGCGGCGCCACCGCAGCATGCTCGACTCCAGTGCGTTGAGGAGCGTCGCCGTCTGGGTGGGGTCCTCCAGGCGCGAGCCGAAGAGGTCGCGCAGGCGACGCAGGCGGTGACGCACCGTCTGGTCGTGCACGCCCAGCTCGGACGCCAGGGCCGGAGCACTGTGGTGCGTCTGCAGCCACAGCAGGAGCGTCTCGGCGAGCGCCATGCGCCGCTTCGGGGTCTGGGCGAGCAGCGGCGCGAGCTCGCGCTCGTCGAGCAGGCGCCGCAGGGCGGGGTCGGCGTGCGTGCACAGCAGGTCCTGGTGCTGCTCCACCTCCACCAGACCGTCGGCGGCGGTCGAGATCACACCCTCCTGCAGCAGCGACAGACCGCGCGACGCCCAGCGGCACGCCAGGTGGGTCTGGGCCGGGGGCACGCTCCACGCGAGCGACACGGCCTCGCCGGTGCGGTCCGCGACGTCGCGGGCCAGCGCGCGGGTGACGTCCGGCGCGGCGACGACGATGAGTCGGCCGTGCTGGACGCCGGAGAGCGCCCCGGTGCAGGTGCTGGCCAGGCGCGTCGTCTCCTCGGTGTCGCGGGTGACCGCGACGACGACCTCGTCGGGGAGCGTCCAGGAACATCGCTCTGCCAGCATCGCCAGCTCCGACGGGCAGGTGCCGCGCAGCAGCCCGACGAGCATGGCCGCGCGGCCCTCGTCGTGGTCGCGGCGAGCGCGGGCGCTGGCCCGGGCGAACCCGCGCACGGCGTGCTCGAAGAGCCGCTTCTGGTAGGCGAGCAGACCCGCGCCGAGGGCGCTGACGACCTCGGCCGACTGGCCCAGCTCGCTCGCCGCGAGCTGCAGGTCGGTCCACGACTCCTGCGTCGCGATCTGGTGTGCCGCGCGCATCGCGTCGAGGTTCAGCCCCGCCGTCGACTGGTAGCTGCCGACCCACTGGTAGAAGGTGAACACCTCCGTGCCCTGGGTCGGGGCTCCCGCGATCGTGTCGACGAACAGCTCGACGGCGCGACGGATCGCCTCGTCGATGCCGAGGTGGATCTTCGGGTCGCCCTGCGCGGCGAAGCCGGCCACCTCGGCGCGGATGCGCTCGACGATGCGCCGGGTCAGCTCCACCGAGCGCGGCCGGTAGGCGGCGACGACGTCGGCCGGCAGCAGCGGCAGCCCGAGCGCCTCGCGCAGGCTGGTGCGGTTGGACGTACGGGTGGCTTCCCTGTCGGAGCCGTGGTGGGTCAATGCGGTCATGTGTCTCCCCCTCGCTCGTGTCCGGGCGCAGTGCGGGGGCGCTCGGACGTTCCCTCGAGCGTCAGTCAACGGACCGTGCCGGGACGAGTCCAGGGTCGAGGAGGGGGAGGGGACGAATCGATCAGGAAGTTGTGACGCGGGTTACAACTTCCTGAGAGGCCGACGGGAGGTGTCAGGGTCGGAGCAGGTCGAGCGGGTCGACGCCGAGCCGCTCGGCCAGCTGCTCGAGGCTGGCGAGCGTCAGGTTGCGCTCGCCGCGCTCGACCGATCCGAGGTACGTGCGGTGGTAGCCGAGCTGGTCGGCCAGCTTCTCCTGGCTGAGGCCCAGCCGCTGGCGGTGCGCGCGCAGGCGCTGCCCGACGACGTGCTGCAGTGACTCGCTCACGCAGGCAGCGTGTCCTAGTGCGACTCATCGGTCGACAGACGGATGAGTAGCGCAGTCCGTCCGGTCGCGGCTCAGCCGCGCTCCCGCGGGAGCGACTCTGAGCGGGTCGCTGCGAGGAGGGCGGCGGCCAGGCGGCGGGCGCCGGCAGGGTCGAGGACGAGGTGCGCGGTGCCGGACTCCTCGAGGACGACCCAGTCCTCCGGGTCGTGGCAGCGACGCGTGCGGACCACGGAGACCTCGGCTGGCGCGGGGCGCGACGCGGGGTCGTCGGCGCCGCGACGGAGGAGCACGACGGGGACGTGGACCGGCGCACTGTCGTGGTGCCGGTCGTCGGGGTGGTCGTCGTCGGCGTGCACGACCGCGCACCAGGAGGGGCATGGCTCGTGGAGCCAGTGGGGGTGCTCGGGCCGGTCGCCGTGCATGCCGCTCCCTTCGTCGGTCGCGCGGTGGGGACACGAGGAACGCTAGGCGTCGCTGCGGACACCGGACCCGGGTCCGCGACGTGACCATCCTGCGACTCATGGGTAGCGGAACCCGCGCGGTCGACGACCGGGGAGGCGGGGGCGATCGAAAGTTGTCATGCACCTGACAAGCAAAGGTTACGAAAAGGTGAAGTTTGCTCCGGGCGGGGTGCGGCCCTGGCGGGGTGGCGCACGACACACCTACGGTCGCCACGGTTGGACGCATCGTGCACGCGTCCCGCGGACGGTCGACGGAGGGACGAGGACACCATGGGCGGAAGCGTCGAGGTACGGGGGCTGACCAAGACCTTCGGCCGCCAGAACATCTGGCACGACGTCACCCTCACGCTGCCGCCGGGGGAGATCACCGCGCTGCTGGGCCCGTCGGGCACGGGCAAGTCGGTCTTCCTCAAGTCGCTCATGGGCATCGTCGACCCCGAGCGGGGCGAGGTGCTCATCGACGGGGTCGACATGGTCTCGGTGAAGGAGGCCCACCGCCTCGAGCTGCGCAAGAAGTTCGGCGTGCTCTTCCAGGACGGCGCCCTGTTCGGCTCGATGAACGTCTACGACAACGTCGCCTTCCCGCTGCGCGAGCACACGCGGATGAGCGAGGACGAGATCCGCCAGGTCGTGCTCGACCGGCTCGACATGGTCGGCCTGCTCGGCACGGAGCACAAGGTGCCCGGCGAGATCTCCGGCGGCATGAAGAAGCGCGCCGGTCTCGCCCGCGCGCTCGTCACCGACCCCGAGATCATCCTCATCGACGAGCCTGACTCCGGCCTCGACCCCGTCCGCACCTCCAACCTCGCGCAGCTGCTCGTCGACGTGAACACCGCGACGGACGCGACGATGCTCGTCGTCACCCACAACATCGAGCTCGCCCGCAC
The DNA here is from genome assembly GCF_024124745.1 of Aeromicrobium sp. CnD17-E. GTDB lineage: Bacteria > Actinomycetota > Actinomycetes > Propionibacteriales > Nocardioidaceae > Aeromicrobium. Next base: position 16,841 of record NZ_JAMXRU010000030.1, on the reverse strand, counting down.
GCTGCCCGACAACCTGGGCATGCTCTACCGTCGCGAGCTCGTGATGTTCGGGCCCCGCGAGGAGTTCCTCCTCACCGACCACCCCGTCGTCAGCCAGTTCATGAGCGGCGACCCCGAGGGCCCGATCGGCATGAGCGAGGAGAACGACCACCGCACCATCGACCTCTTCGACGAGCCCGTCGACTACGGGCCGGGCGGGCCGATCCGCGGCGGCGGCGCCCGGGCCATCGAGGTGCTGCCGCGTCAGCTCGAGCCGCGCTCCGGCGTGGCACGACCCAGCTCGGTCCGGCACCGCGAGCGGGTCAGCGCCGGCAACGCGCCCCTCTACGTCGCCGACGACGACGACACCCACCGAGCGGAGGCGAACCCGACGTCGGGGGCGGTCACCCGCTCCCTGACCGCGACGGGCGACGTCTTCGCCCTCGCGCTCGACGCCACCCGCGCGACCTTCCGCCGGCCGTTCGCGGCGCGCGAGACGCTCGAGCAGTTCTGGTTCGTCGTGAGCGTCTCCTGGATCCCCGCGATCCTCGTGGCCATCCCGTTCGGTGCCGTCATCGCGCTCCAGCTCGGCACCCTGACCGTCCAGGTCGGCGCCCAGTCCTTCACCGGCGCGGCCAGCGTGCTCGCCGTCGTCCAGCAGGCGGCACCCATCGTCACCAGCCTGGTGATCGCCGGAGCCGGCGGCGCGGCGATCTGCGCCGACCTCGGCTCGCGGCGCATCCGCGACGAGATCGACGCCATGCGGGTCATCGGCGTCGACCCCGTGCAGCGGCTCGTCGTGCCGCGGGTGCTCGCGTGCATCGGCGCCGCCGTCCTGCTGAACGGTCTGGTGTCCGTCGTCGGCGTGGTCGGCGGCTACGTCTTCAACGTCATGGTCCAGGGCGGCACGCCCGGTGCCTACCTGGCCAGCTTCACCGCCCTCGCGCAGATCTCCGACCTGTGGGTCGGTGAGCTCAAGGCCGTGATCTTCGGCTTCATCGCCGGCATCGTCGCCTGCCACCGCGGCCTCAACACCGCTCCCGGGCCGAAGGGCGTCGGCGACGCGGTGAACCAGTCGGTCGTCATCACGTTCCTGCTGCTGTTCTTCGTGAACTTCGTCGTCACGACGCTGTACCTGCAGCTCGTCCCGGGCAAGGGAGCCTGACATGACGCTCACGCCCGCCCAGGGTCCCGGTGCCCGCGCGCCGCGTCCCGAGCCGACCCTCGCCGAGCTCGGCGTCGACGACCGGCCGCCGCGCTGGTGGGACCGTCCGCTCGACGCGGTCGCGTCGGCCGGTGCCGAGCTGCGCTTCTACGGTCGCGTGCTCGCCTGGATCCCGGCCACGGTCAAGCGCTACCCGCGCGACGTGCTGCGTCTGCTCTCGGAGGTCAGCTTCGGCTCCGGCGCCCTCGCCGTCATCGGCGGCACCATCGGCGTGATGCTGGGCATGACGCTGTTCGTGGGCAGCGTCGTCGGCATGCAGGGCTACGCCGCGCTCGACCAGATCGGGACGTCGGCGCTCAACGGCTTCATCTCGGCCTACTTCAACACCCGCGAGATCGCCCCGCTCGTCGCGGCGCTCGCGCTGTCGGCCACGGTCGGCTCGGGGTTCACCGCCCAGCTCGGCGCCATGCGCATCAACGAGGAGGTCGACGCGCTCACCGTCATGGCGGTGCCCAGCGTGCCCTACCTCGTCACCACCCGCGTGGTCGCCGGATTCATCGCGATCATCCCGCTGTACGTCATCGGCCTGCTCACCTCCTACTTCGGTGCGCGCATGGTCACGGTGTACCTGCACGGGCAGTCGGCCGGCACCTACGACCACTACTTCTCGCTGTTCCTGCCGCCGATCGACATCCTGCTGTCGTTCGCGAAGGTGCTCGTGTTCGCGGTGCTGATCATCCTGATCCACTGCCGGCTCGGGTTCACCGCGCACGGTGGCCCCGCCGGCGTCGGCATCGCCGTGGGCACGGCGGTGCGTCGCAGCATCGTCACGGTGGCCGTGCTCGACCTGGTCCTCTCCATGGCGCTCTGGGGCACCACCACGACCGTCAGGATCGCCGGATGAGCGCGCGCCGTCGCGAGGCGCCGCGCTGGGTCGACGTGCTGCTCGGGCTCACGTACGGGCTGGTCGTCGTCGCGCTGGTCGGCGGTGCGGTGCTCGCCTACAACCGCGCGTTCGTGCCGCGCTCCGACGTCGAGCTGCGGACCGACTCGGTCGGCAACGCCCTGCAGAAGGGGTCGGACGTGAAGCTGCACGGCGTGCCGGTCGGCGAGGTCGCCAAGATCAGCACCGCTCCCGACGGTGCCGTGCTCACGCTCGCCCTCAAGCCCGACGTGCTGAAGCGGCTCTCGCCCGACACCACGGCCCGGTTGCTGCCCAAGACGCTCTTCGGCGAGCGGTACGTCGACCTGCAGTCGACGTCGGCGTCGGCCGGCGACCACCTCGAGGCCGGTGCCACGATCCACCAGGACGCCTCGACCGACGCGGTCGAGCTGCAGAAGGTGCTCGACGAGCTGCTGCCGCTGCTGAAGTCCATCCAGCCCGAGAAGCTGCAGGCCACGCTCAGCGAGCTGGCCACGATGCTGCGTGGCCGCGGCGGCGAGCTCGGCGACACCCTGCAGGCGTGGGGCGAGTACGTGCAGCGGCTGCAGCCGAGCGTCCCCCTGCTCACCGAGGACCTCGGCCGCCTCGCCACCGTCGCCGACACCTACGCCGACGCCGCGCCCGACCTGCTGACCGCGCTCGACGACCTCACCACCACGTCCAGCACCCTCGTCGACAAGGGCTCGGCGCTCACCGAGGTGTACCAGCGGGTCATCGCGTCGGCCGACGAGAGCCGCGGCTGGGTGGCGTCCAACGCCAACACGATCGAGATCCTCTCCGGAGAGAGCCGCAAGGCGCTCGAGGCCGCCGCGCCCTACGCCCGCACCTTCCCGTGCCTGCTGCGCTCGGCGCGCCAGTTCATCCCCCGCATGGACAAGGCGCTCGGCAAGGGCACGAGCAAGCCCGGCCTGAAGGTCGTGCTGAACGTCAGCCCGCCGCGCAGCGGCTACCAGCCGGGCCGCGACACGCCCCGCTTCGGTGGCGGCGGCACCCCGTCGTGCCCCTACGTGCCCACCGGTGCCGGGTCCCGCTCGGCAGGGTCGTCGGCCCAGCCCGCCGCGATCGCGCCGCCGGCCTACGACACCCGCGCTTCCGCGGTCGCGTCGCCGGGCCTGGACGACGCGAACTCCCCGGCCGAGAACCAGCTCATCGCCGAGCTCATGGGACCCAGCCAGGGCATCAGCCCCGACGACTACCCGCGCTGGGCGAGCCTGCTCGTCGGTCCGACGCTGCGCGGCACGGAGGTGGAGCTGCGATGAGGGCGACGATCGTCAAGAGCGTGGTGTTCACCGTCGTCACGGTGCTCGCCACCGTCATGCTCGCGGGCACCATCCGCAACTCCACGCCCGGCTCCACGAGCCGCTACACGGCGCTGTTCTCCGACGCCACCAGCCTGAACCGCGGCGACGACATCCGTATGGCCGGCGTCAAGGTCGGCACCGTCACCGACGTGCGCGTGCACGACAACCGGGTCGCCGGCGTCGAGTTCACCGTGCAGGACGCGGTGCGGCTGCCACGCGGCACGATCGCGCAGCTGCGGTTCCGCAACCTCGTCGGCCAGCGCTACATCTCCCTCGAGCCGCCGGAGACCAGCACGGGCGGCTCGCTGCCCGCCGGTCACACCTTCGGGCTGCGCGAGACCCGCCCCGCGCTCGACCTGACCATGCTGTTCAACGGGTTCCAGCCGCTCATGCAGTTCCTCGACCCGAAGGACGTCAACGCGCTGAGCGGTCAGATCATCGCCGTCTTCCAGGGGGAGGGCGCCACCGTCGAGGGTCTGCTGTCGAGCACCGCGAGCCTCACGTCGACGCTCGCGCAGAAGGACCGGGTCATCGGCGAGCTGATCGACAACCTCACCCAGGTGCTCGACACCGTGAACGGCCGCACCGACGAGCTCGACCGCACGATCGTCACCCTCCAGCAGCTCGTCTCGGGGCTGGCCGAGGACCGCAAGACGATCGGCGACACCCTCGACGGCATGGGCCGGCTCACGACCAGCGTCTCGAACCTGCTGGAGGAGGGCCGCCAGCCTCTCAAGGCGTCGATCGGGTCCCTCGGTGACCTGTCGGCGCAGCTGGCCGACGCGGAGGACACGCTGAACACGTTCTTCGCGCGGCTGCCCGTCAAGCTCGACCGGATCGGCCGCACCGCGTCGTACGGGTCCTGGATCAACTTCTACGAGTGCGAGATCACCGGCGTCATCCCGCGGCCCGAGGGCTACTTCGGCGACCTCGGCGCCAAGCCGGTCGCGAAGAGGTGCACCGCATGAGCCCGTCCCGCAAGGCCCGCTCCTTCCCGACCGCGTTCGGGGAGCGCAACCGCGTGTGGATCGCGGTCGTCGGGCTCACCGTCATGGCCGTCGTGTTCCTCCTGGCGTTCAACGCGCAGGCGCTCCCCGTCGTCGGCGGTGGCGCCACCCACCAGGCGCGCTTCGCGGAGGCGGGCGGCCTCAAGCCCGGCAACGAGGTGCGCGTGGCCGGCGTCAAGGTCGGCGAGGTCACCGACCTCGACCTCGACGGCGCGTCGGTGCTCGTCACCTTCCGCGCCAAGGGGGTGCGGATCGGCCCGCAGTCGCGCGCCGCGATCAAGGTCAAGACGACGCTGGGCCAGAAGTTCCTGGCGGTCGACCCGCTCGGTGCGGGGGAGCTCGACGGGCCCATCCCGCTGCAGCGCACGAGCACCCCCTACGACGTCAACGCCGCGTTCTCCGACCTGTCCGACACGATCGGCGCCATCGACACCGACCAGCTCGAGACCAGCCTCGACGTCCTGTCCGACGCGTTCCAGGACACGCCGAAGGCCGTCCGCGAGTCGGTCTCGGGCCTCACCGATCTCTCGCGCGTCATCGCCAAGCGCGACGACGAGCTCGCCCGGCTGCTGAAGTCGACCCGTGAGGTCAGCGGCACCCTCAAGGACCGCAACGCCGAGTTCGCGAAGCTGCTGCAGGACGGCAGCGCGCTCCTCGACGAGCTCGCCGCCCGCCGCCAGACCGTCCAGGCCCTGCTCGACGGCACCAAACGCCTCGGCACCCAGCTCGTCGGTCTGGTCCGCGACAACGAGGCCCAGCTGCGTCCCGCCCTGGCCAAGCTCGACCAGGTCGCGCGGATCCTGCAGGCCAACCAGGGGCAGCTGGAGGCGTCGCTGCGACGTCTGGCCCCGTACTACCGCACCCTCGCGTCAGCCACGGGCAACGGTCCGTGGATCGACTCCTACATCTGCGGCCTGTTCGACTCCTCCGGCAGCCCCGAGCTGCGCAACGACGTCGTCCGGGACTGCAAGCCGAAGAAGGGAGGCGGCCAGTGAGACGCCGCAGCCTCGTGCTCGCCGTCGTCGTGGCGCTCGCCGTCGTGGCCACCGTCGGCTGGCGGGCCACCGCCGACCGCGACCGCACCACCGTGAAGGCCGTCTTCGAGTCCAGCGTCGGGCTGTACGTCGGCTCCGACGTGCAGATGCTGGGCGTCCCGGTCGGCAAGGTCACGGGGGTCGACCCCGGTCCCGCGGGCGTCACCGTGACGATGCGTCTCGACCACGGTGAGGCGGCCGCCGACGACACCGCCGCGGTCATCGTCGCGCCCACGCTGGTGTCCGACCGGTTCGTGCAGCTGACGAAGCCGTGGGTGTCGGGCCCCGAGCTGCCCGACGGCGCCGTGCTGCCGATCGACCGCACCGCCGTGCCGGTCGAGATCGACGACCTCTACGCCAGCCTCACCGACGTCAGCGAGAAGCTCGGCCCCGACGGCGCGAACCGCGACGGCGCGCTGTCGCGCTTCCTCGACGTCGCCGACCGCAACCTGCGCGGCCAGGGCACCAAGATCAACCAGCTGATCAGCGACTTCGGCGACGCGTCGGGAACGCTGGCCGACTCCAGCGACGACCTCTTCGCGACGATCGGGAACGTCAAGGAGTTCAACGACATGCTGGTGGAGAACGACACGTCGGTCGCCAACGTCAACCGCCAGTTCGCCGAGGTCAACGACTACCTCGCCGACAGCAGCGGCGACCTCGCCGCCGCGATCGACAACCTGGGCCAGGCGCTCGCGATCGTCGACGACTTCATCCGCGACAACCGCGGCGCGCTGCGCACCAGCGTCGAGAACCTGCAGGGCCCGACCCGGGTGCTCGTCAACCAGCGCCAGGCGCTGGAGGAGACGGTGCGGCTCGTGCCGCTGGTCCTGCAGAACTTCCTGCGGGCCTACGACCCCCAGCGCAAGGCCCTCACGGGTCGAGGCAACCTCAACGAGGCGTCGATCTGGGCGCCGGGCGGCGACGCGCCCACCCTCCTGCCGGGGACGAACCGATGAGCCGCCTCACCCGTCGGCTCGCCGTCGCCGTCGCCGCAGCGGGGCTCGCCACGCTGTCCGGCTGCGGGATGCTCAGCGGCGGTGTCTACGACACGCCGCTGCCCGGCGGCGCCGACGTCGGCTCGCGTCCGATGCACATCACCGCCGACTTCGACGACGTCCTCGACCTCGTGCCGCAGTCGAGCGTCAAGGTCGACGATGTCGCCGTGGGACGGGTCGACCGCATCCGGCTCAACCCCGACGGCCGCAGTGCGCGGGTGACCCTGCTGGTCAACCGCGACGCCCAGCTGCCGGCCGGCACCGTCGCCCGGCTCGAGCAGACGTCGCTGCTGGGCGAGAAGTACGTCGCCCTCGTGCGACCCTCGACACCGCAGGCCGGCCGACCCGTCGGCGACGGCACGCGGCTCGGTCTCGCCGACACGTCGCAGGCGGCGGAGGTCGAGCAGGTGCTGGGCTCGCTGTCGATGGTCCTGAACGGCGGCGGCATCGGCCAGTTCCAGGAGATCTCCCGCGAGCTGCAGCAGGTCTCGACCGGCCGGCCCGAGGAGATCAAGGCGTTCCTGCAGCAGATGGACCAGTTCGTCACGACGCTCGACGACCGCAAGGAGTCGATCACCGCGGCGCTCGACGGGCTCAACCGGCTGTCGAAGAACCTGCAGGCCGACCAGGACAAGATCGCGAACGCCCTCGACGGGCTGTCGCCCGGCATGCAGGTGCTCGTCGACCAGCGCAAGGAGCTGGTGGCCATGCTGTCGTCGCTGGACCGGCTCTCGACCGTCACCGTCGACGTGCTCGACAAGAGCCAGGACGACATCGTCGCCGACCTCAAGGCGCTCGACCCGATCCTCGACCAGCTCGCCCGCTCCGGTCGCGACCTGCCCGAGTCGCTCGAGATCCTGCTGACCTACCCGTTCCCCGACTCGGTGCTCGGTGCCATCAAGGGCGACTACCTGAACGTGTTCGTCGAGACCAACTTCCGCACGCTCCCGGCCGGCTGCCAGGCCGCCGGCTGCACGTGGCCGCAGGTCGAGGACCCGAACTACCCGAAGGGCGGCTCCGTCAGCGGCCAGGGGAAGGCCCTCGACCCGCAGCAGCTCCTCCAGCGTCAGCGCGACGCCGCCGAGGGTGGCGACGGCGACGGCGCGGAGTCCGACGAGGCGCCGCCGAGCCTGCTGCCCCCGACGTCGTCGCCGGCCCCGGGCTCCCCGAGGCCGTCGATGCCGGTCCCGAGCGCCACCGTGCCCACCCCGGACCGCACGCCCACCCCGTCGCCCTCGGCGACGTCGTCGGCCGAGCCGTCCACCAGCCCGCGAGAGGGTGAGCAGTGATGCTGACCGGACGCATCAAGGCGCAGATCGTGGCGTTCGTGGTCCTCGGGCTGCTCGCCACCTCCTACCTCGGCCTCAAGTACGTGGGGCTCGACCCCTTCTCGACCGGCTACACGGTCACGGCCACCCTGCCCGCCGCAGGCGGAGCGTTCGAGAACGGTCAGGTCACCTACCGCGGCGTGCCCGTCGGTCGGATCGACCGGCTCGAGCCCACCGACGACGGCGTACGGATCACGATGTCCATCGAGGGCGGTGCACCGCGCATCCCCGCGGACGCCAGCCCGAAGGTGGTCAACCGCTCCGCGATCGGTGAGCAGTACGTCGACCTGCAGGGCGGCACGGCCGGTGGCGCGGCCCTGAGGGACGGCGACCGGCTGAGCGCGGGCGCCGAGTCGCAGCCGCCCGACATCGACACCCTGCTCCGCTCGGGGGAGAAGTTCGTCGGGTCCGTGCCGAAGGAGGCGCTCACGTCGGTCATCGACGAGGGCTACGACGCCACCCAGGGGGTCGCGCTCGACTTCGGGTCGCTGCTGGAGAGCTCCCAGCGGTTCCAGAAGGCCGCCGACCGCAACTTCGTCGTCACCCGCGGGCTCATCGAGAACTCCGACCGCGTGCTGCGCACCCAGGAGGCGTCGTCGCAGAGCATCCGCTCCTTCAGCGCCGACCTGTCGACCATCGCCGCGACGCTCGAGTCGTCCGACGGGGACCTGCGCACCCTCATCGACAACACGCCGGCGGCGGCCCGCGAGATCGACACCCTCTTCCAGGAGGTCGGCCGCCCCCTCGGGGTCGTGCTCGCCAACCTGGTCACGCCGGCGCAGGTGTTCGGCATCAACGCGAACGGCGTCCAGGACGCGCTGGTCACCGCCCCCCGGGCGTTCAGCATCGGCTGGACCATCACGGGCTCGCGCGGCATCAACCTCGCCCTCTCGCAGTCCTACTTCTCGCCGCTGCCGTGCACGACGGGCTACGGCGGCACCGCACCGCGGCGCGGCACGGACACCTCGTCGGGCCAGTCGTTCAACCGCGACGCGGGCTGCCGGTCCAGCGCCGGCGCCTCCAACGTCCGAGGTCCGAAGAACGTCCCCAGTCGGCTGGGTCCGGCACCCAGCCGCGACGCCGAGGGCCGGCTCGTCCGCGCCGACGTCCGCATGGCCGACTCGCTGGCCGACCTGATGGGTGGTGCACGATGAGCAGGACGACTGCGCTGGCAGAGCGCGGCAGCACGGGGGGAGACGGTGCCATGGAGGCGGCGACGAGCGACGCCGGGGTGTCCGACGGTGACGGCCCGACGACGTCAGACGGGCAGCGTCGAGGTCGCTGGCTGCTCGGCTGGGTCCTGCTCGCCGTGTCACTAGCGGTCGCGGTCAGCGGCTCGGTCGCCTGGTGGAGCGCCGCGCACAGCGACGACCTGCAGCTCGCCCGCACGCGCGACGCCGTGCTCATCCGCGCCACGAGCGACATCGCCACGCTCAACAGCCTCGACTCCGCCGACGTGAAGGCGGGGCTCGACAGCTGGAAGGCCGTCACGACCGGAACGCTGCACGACCAGTTCTCGGGGCTGGACGAGCAGGACCGTCAGCTCCTCGCCGACCAGGGCAAGGAGTCGCGCGGCAAGGTCGTCGACGCCGCCGTCCTCGACGTCGACGGCGACACCGCCGAGGTGATCGCGTCGGTCGAGACGACGGTGCGCGACGCGAAGGACGCCGACGCGGAGCCCGTCGTGAAGCGCAACCGCTTCACGGCCACCCTGGTCCGCTCGGGTGGGACCTGGAAGGTGAGCGACCTCCAGCAGCTCGCGGTGGAGCTGTCGTGAGGGGCGCGAGGCGGGCGGCCGTCGTCGTCGTGTCGTTGCTGGCCCTCGTCGTCGGTGGCGTCGGCTGGTGGCAGTACGCGGACCTCACGTCGGGGCCGGCGGCCGACAACCGTGCCCTCGTCGACGCGAAGGAGACGTCGCAGGTGCAGTCGCAGGTGGCGGTCGCGCTCGAGCGCGTCCTCACCTACGACTACGCGAACCCGACGCCGACGGAGCAGTCCGCGGACGCCCTGCTCGCCGGCAAGGCGCGTCAGGAGTACGACACCCTCTTCGCGGCGCTGCAGAAGCAGGCGCCCGGCCAGAAGCTGGTGCTCACCGCCAAGGTGAGCACGGCGGGCGTGACCGAGCTGGAGGGCGACCACGCCGAGCTGCTCGTGTACGTGGACCAGTCCAGCCGTCGCGCCGGCGAGGACCAGGCCAACGTCTCCGCCGCCCAGCTGTCGGTCACGGCCAGGAAGTCGTCCGCCGGCACCTGGCAGGTCACCGGCCTGCGCCCCCTCTGACCCCGCTGTCGCTGGTCGGGCGCCTCCACGAGCGCCAGCGAGGGGAGGTGCTGGAGCCGTCGCAGGAGGGGCGTAGCCGCGACGGAGCGAGACCACCCCCAGTGGTCCTGGCGGGTTGGGCCGCGCTGGGCCGTTGCCGGGTGGTCTCGATACGCACCGACAAGCTCGCTGGCGCTCGCTGTCGCTGCTACTCGACCAGCGGAAGGTGTCGCTGGTCGAGTAGCCGACGTCACGTGCTCGCTGGCGCTCGCCGTGCCGGCTACTCGACCAGCGAGAGCCTCCGCTGGTCGAGTGCCTCCACGAGCGCCAGCGAGGGGAGGTGTATCGAGACCACTCCAAGCCGTCGCTGGGACTTGGCCCGCGCTGATCTGTCGCCGGGGGGTCCCTGCTCCTCGACCGGCGGAGTGTTCGCGGGGTGGGCTCGGCGCTGGGGGCGCGGCGGGTGGGGCAGACTGGGCGTGGTCGAGAAGAGGGAGCACCGATGGCCGACATCACCCGACGTCCGTTCCTGAACCACCTGCGGTCGGACCCGACGTCGTTCGTGCTGAAGCTGAAGGACGGTCAGGTCACGAAGTCCGGGGCGGGGGTGTCGTTCTGGTTCCGACCCAGCACCGCCGCCCTGGCCGAGGTGCCGCTGGAGGACCGTGAGCAGGTGCTCCAGTTCACGGCTCGGACGAGCGACTTCCAGGTGGTGTCGGTGCAGGCCACCGTCACCTACCGGGTCGTCGACCCCGCCGTCGCCGCCACCCGCATCGACTTCGGCATCGACCCGCGCACCGGCGACTGGAACGCCCGACCGCTGGAGCGGCTCGGCGGCCTGCTCACCGAGCTCGCGCAGCAGCCGGCGCTCGACCACCTCGCCGGCACGTCGCTCACCGACGCGCTCGCCCACGGCATCGCGCCCGTGCGTCAGCGGGTCGCCGACGAGCTCGCCGGCGACCAGCGCCTCGTCGAGCGGGGGCTGGCCGTCACCGACGTCCGCGTCGTCGCGATCCGCGCGGAGGCCGACCTGGAGCGTGCGCTGCAGACCCCGACCCGCGAGGCCGTGCAGCAGCAGGCCGACCGTGCGACCTTCGAGCGGCGGGCGGTCGCGGTGGAGAAGGAGCGCGCGATCGCCGAGAACGAGCTGACGAACCAGATCGAGCTGGCGCGCCGCGAGGAGGAGCTCGTCACCCAGCGCGGCCAGAACGAGCGGCGTCGCGCGACCGAGCAGGCCGAGGCCGACCGCATCACGGCGGCGGCGCGTGCCGAGCGGGAGGGTCTGCTGGCGCGGGCCGAGGCCGACCGGGCCCGCACCGTCGGCGAGGCGAAGGCTGCTGCCGAGGCGGCGGCGTTCGCGTCGTACGCCGAGATCGACCAGGGTCGGATCCTCGCGATCGCCGCCCGCGAGCTCGCGGCCAACCTGCCGCCCCTCACGCACCTCTCCCTCACGCCCGACCTGCTCGCGCCATTGCTGGAGAAGCTCGGCGACACCGGCGCGGCGGCCGACCAGGAGCCCGGTCCGGCGCGATGACGTTGCGGCCGCGGGCCGTCGTCGTCCACCGACGGTCGGAGTACGAGGAGCTGGTCGCCCGGCACGCCACCCGGGACCAGGCCGCCTTCTTCCTGCGCACCCGCGACCGTGACATCGCCGAGGTCGAGCAGCGTCACGAGGCGCTCGCGCGGGCGCGGGCCGTCGTGTCCGCGGCGATCCCGCTGCACTGGCGGCGGGCGGAGGTGGAGCGCTCCGAGCTCGACCGGTTCGTGTTCGGCCCGGAGGACGTGGTCGTCGCGGTCGGTCAGGACGGGCTCGTCGCCAACGTCGCGAAGTACCTGAGCGGCCAGCCCGTGGTCGGGGTCGACCCGGAGCGGGGCCGCAACCCCGGAGTGCTCGTGCCGCACGCGCCGCAGCAGGTGGTCGACGTGCTGGCCGGCGTCGAGCGGGCCGACCGTCCGGTGCAGGAACGCACGATGGTGCAGGCGCGCACCGACGACGGCCAGGAGCTGTCGGCGCTCAACGAGGTGTTCGTCGGCGACCCCGGTCACCAGTCCGCGCGCTACGTGCTGCACGCGGGTGACCGGGTGGAGCGGCACTCGTCGTCGGGGATCCTCGTCGGCACGGGCACGGGTGCGACGGGCTGGCTGCGCTCGGCGTGGGAGGAGCGGCGCAGCGGTCTGGTCATGCCCGGCCCGACCGACCCGGGCCTGTGCTGGTTCGTCCGCGAGGCGTGGCCGTCGCCGGCCACGGGCACCGAGGTCACGGAGGGTCTCGTGGGTGCCGACGGCTCGCTCGTGGTGACGGTGGAGTCCGACGCGCTCGTCTGCTTCGGCGACGGGATCGAGGCCGACGCGCTGAGCGTGTCGTTCGGGCAGCGGCTGACGGTGGGGCTGGCACCCCGTCGACTGCGGCTGGTCGGCTGACCCGCCGCGCCGCGCGGCGCGGGACGGGGGCGTCAGGAGCCGACGCGCAGCACCGTCAGGGTGGAGCCGTCGGCGGCGGTCGCCGTCCCGGTGCCCAGCGCGGTCCAGCACCGCAGCGAGAGGTTCTGGTCCTGCGCGACGGCCACGACGGCCTGCACGGGGACGACCGACCTGCCCTCGGCGGGGACGGTCACGGTGCTGCTGGCGAGCGGGGTGCTCTCGCCGGCGCGGACGAGGCCGCACGTCACGTCGGTGCCGAACCTCGAGCCGACGGCCGCAGCGCCGGTGACGAGCACGGTGCCCGCCTGGTCCGCGGGCACCGAGTAGCCACGCATCTCCGTGGAGCTGGCCAGGACGACGCTCGTCGAGAGGGTCTGGCCGACGGTCGCGCCGCCGCTGCCGGTGCCGGGCGCCCGCAGCAGCCGTCCGACGACGTCCGACGTCAGGTCCTGCGTGCCGAGGCTGCCGTCGGCGACCTCGCGGGTGCCGATGCTGCCCTTCGCGAGGTCCTGGCTGCCGATGCTGCCGTCGAGGATGACCTGCGTGGTCACGGCGTCGAGGGCGATCTTGGCGCCGGTGACGGACCGGTTGCGCAGGTCCCCCGAGCGCACCGAGCCGTCGACGAGCGCCTGCGTGCCGACCGAGTCGGGGCGCATCTTCGAGGCGCTGACGGCGCGGTCGGCGAGCTGACGGTTGCCGATGCTGCCCGCCTTGACGGCGGCGTAGGAGGTGCCGCCGAGCGACAGGAAGAGCGCGACGGTGGCCACGACGAGGGCGGCCGACGGTCGACGCCGACGCCTCTCGGCGCAGTGGCAGGTGCAGGACGACGACATGACGGACCTCGGGCGTGCGGCGGATGGTGCGGCCAGCCTAGGCGAGGCGGTGGCCCGGGCGTGCGGCTACAGCGAGACCGCCCCGTCGACCGGGACGTCAGTTGACCTGGCGCTCGCGACCGTCCCAGAACTCGGCCCTCAGCTTGAACTTCTGCAGCTTCCCGGTGGCCGTGCGGGCGAGCTCGTCGCGGAACTCGACCCGCTTGGGGCACTTGTAGCCGGCCAGCCGTTCGCGGCAGTGCGCGATGAGCGCCGCCTCGTCGACGCCGGAGTCGGGCTCGACGACGACGAGCGCCGTGACCAGCTCGCCCCAGCGCTCGTCGGGGACGCCGATGACGGCGACCTCCCGCACGGCGGGGTGCGACGCGAGCGCGTCCTCCACCTCGATCGACGACACGTTCTCGCCGCCGGAGATGATCACGTCCTTCTTGCGGTCCGCGATCGTGACGTAGCCGTCCTCGAACGATCCGCCGTCGCCCGTGTGGAACCATCCCCCGGCCAGCGACTCGGCGGTGGCGTCGGGGTTGTCCCAGTAGCCCTCGAGCACGGTGTTGCTGCGGGCCAGCACCTCGCCGGTGTCGTCGACGCGGATCGACGTCGACAGCGCGGGAGCGCCCGCGCGACCGAGCCTGCGGGCCTGCTCGGTCGCGTCGAGGTCGTCCCACTCCTCGCGCATGCGGCTCATGGTCAGCAGCGGCGACGTCTCGGTGAGCCCGTAGATCTGGATGAACTCCCACCCCAGCTCCTCGCGGACCCGCTCGATCGTGCGGGTCGGCGGCGGGGCGCCTGCGACGACGCAGCGGACACGGTCGCGCCCGACCGGACCGTCCCAGTCCTTCAGCGCGTCGAGCACGGCCGACAGCACCGCCGGTGCGCAGCAGAGGAAGGTCACCTGGTGCTCCTCGACGCGGCGCAGGATCTCCGCCCCGTCGACCTGCCGCAGCACGACGTGCTTCCCGCCCATGCCGGTGACGCCGTACACCTGGCCCCATCCGTTGCAGTGGAACATCGGCAGCGTGTGCAGGTACACGTCGCGGTCGCTGACCGACGCCTGCCAGCCGAACACCGTCGCGTTGGTCCAGAGGGCGCGGTGCGTCTGCTCGACGCCCTTGGGTCGGGCGGTCGTGCCCGACGTGTAGTTGATGGTGGCCGTCGCGGTCTCGTCGGGCTCCCACGCTCGCGGCTGCGCGCCGTGGGTCGGACGATCCTGGGAGGTCGGCGACCAGCCCCAGACCTCCTCGTCGTCGACGCCGGCGACGAAGACGTGCTTGGCCGCCGAGCAGGCGTCGCGCAGGTGCTCCAGGCCCGGGTCGAGGACGACGACCTCCGCGCCGCTGTGCTGCACGATGTACTCGACCTCCGCCGGCGCGAGCCGGAAGTTCACCGGCACGAACACGCGGCCCCAGCCAGAGACGCCGAAGAACGACGTGTAGAGCCGCGCGGCGTTCTGCGAGACCATCGCGACCCGGCCGCCGACCGGCACGTCGAGCCGGTCGAGCCGCTCCGCCTGCGCCTGCGCGAGCCGCATCACCTCGGCGTACGTGAGCTCGCCCCACGACGGCGCCGGCTGGTCGGGCTCGTCGACGACGGCCACCCGGTCGGGGTAGACGGTGACGGCGCGGTCGAGGAAGTCGCGGATGCTGAACGGGACGATCACGAGGGCCTCCAGTCGGGTATGACGCGGATCACCCCATCATGCCCCGCCCCCCGTTGCACCGCCGTCGCAGGTGACTCCGACGCCGCGGTTCACCACGGTCCCGTGGTAAACCCCGTCCTCCCGCGGCAAACTTCCCGTGGGAGGACGACCTCTACCACGGGACCGTGGTAAACCGCGTGGTCAGGCGTGCCGGGAGCGCCACTCGTCGGCGAGGATCGCATAGGCGAGGCCGTCGACCCAGCCGAGGTCGCGGTGCAGGGCGTCCTGGCGGGTGTGGGCCTCGCGCCGCATGCCGACGCGCTCCATGAGGCGCCACGACGGCTCGTTGGTGGCGAAGCACTCGGCGACGACGCGACGCACGCCAAGCTCCTCGAAGCTGATCCGCAGCAGTTCCTCGACGGCCTCGGTCATGAGGCCTCGCCCGTGGTGGCTGGGCGCGAGGACCCAGGCCAGCACGGCGACCGTGCCACGCGCCCGCTCGCGGACGTCCTTCTGGCCCCAGGCGTCACCGACGGTGACCATGGTGTCGCCGACGACCTGCCCGTCGACCTCGACGGCGAGCGCGTCGAGGAGGTCGTCGGCGCCGAAGTGCGAGTCGACGAGCTCCTCACGGGTCCGCGCCGGCCGGCCGAGCCACCGGTCGACGTCGGGGTCGCCCCGGTAGGCGAGCACGGCGTCGACGTCGTCGAGCGTGAGCGGCCGCAGCGTGGTCCGGGCCGTGTGGCGCGGCCACGTCAGGTCCGCGAGCCGCGGTCGTCGAGGGTCGAGGTCGGGCACTCAGCGATCGTAGGGGTAGAACCCGTGGCCGGACTTCTTGCCCAGCAGGCCTGCCTCGACCATGCGGTCGAGCACCGGCGGCGGCGAGTAGAGCGGCTCCTTGAACTCCTCGTACATGGAGACGCCGATGGCGCGGACGGTGTCGAGGCCGATGAGGTCGGCCAGGGCGAGCGGGCCCATCGGGTGCCCGCAGCCCAGCACCATGCCGGAGTCGATGTCGGCGGCCGAGGCGTAGCCCGCCTCGTACATGCGGATGGCCGAGAGCAGGTACGGCACGAGCAGGCTGTTGACGACGAACCCGGCGCGGTCGGTGGCCTCGATCGGCTCCTTGCCGAGGGTCTCGGAGACGAACGTCTGCATGCGCTGCAGCGTCTCGGGCGACGTGGTGAGCGACGGGATCAGCTCGACCAGCTTCATGACCGGCGCGGGGTTGAAGAAATGCACACCCATGACCCGGTCGGCTCGCCCCGACACGGCGCCGAGCTTCACGATCGGGATCGAGGACGTGTTCGACGCGAGCACGGCGTCGTCGGACTCCAGGATCGAGCCCAGGGTCCGGAACAGGTCGAGCTTCGTCCGCTCGTCCTCGCTCGCGGCCTCGACGACGAGGTCACGGTCGGCGAGCGCCTCGAGGTCGGCCGTGAACGTGACGCGCTCGAGCGTCGCGGTGACGTCGTCGGCGGTCAGCTTCCCGCGCTGCTCGGCCTTGCGCAGCGAGGCCTCGACCCGCTCGGCGGCGCGCTTCGCGGCGTCGTCGTCGACCTCGACGGTCACGACGGACAGACCGGCCCGCGCTCCGACCTCGGTGATGCCCGACCCCATGAGTCCTCCGCCGACCACGCCCAGACGTGCGATCGTCATGGACCTCTCCCTCCCTGATGCTTGGACGTCCTAGCACTTTCAGCCTACGCCACGCGGGCACGACACCAAGGACACCCTCGGGCCGGGAAGGGCCCGGGCGGGACCGCGCGTGGTGCGCCTCGGACGACGGGTCCGACGTGGTGGGATGGACCCATGCGCGCACGACACCTGGCCTCCGCGGTGCTCCTGCCGGTGCTGTCGCTCGGCGCGACGGGCTGCAGCGGCGGGTCGGACCCGGCCCCCCCGCCCCCGCCGCCGGCCCCGCCCGGGTCCCGGGG
>NZ_JAMXRU010000002.1 GCF_024124745.1 Aeromicrobium sp. CnD17-E | reverse complement strand
CCGCGTGGTGGCCGAGCTGCTCGGCCAGCCCGAGCCCGGCGTCGGCGTGCCGTCGGAGCCGTCGGTGCTGCTCGCCGACGACCTCGCCCCGGCCGACACCGCCGGCCTCGATCCGGCCCTCGTGGTCGGCATCGCCGTCCGGCTGGGCGGCCCCACGAGCCACACGGCAATCATCGCGCGTCAGCTCGGCATCCCCTGCGTCGTCGGGGTGAGCGACCTCCCTGACGAGCTGCCCGACCCCGCGCTCGTCGACGGCGGCACGGGCGAGGTCGTGCTGTCGCCCGATCCCGCCGCTGCCGCCTCGCGCGCCGAGGCCGACGCCGAGCGCCGCGCCGCGAGCGCCGCCTGGGAGGGCCCGGGCCGCACCGCCGACGGGCACGCCGTGCAGGTGCTCGCCAACGTGCAGGACGCCAAGGGCGCCGAGCGTGCCGCGCAGGAGCCGGTCGAGGGATTCGGCCTCTACCGCACCGAGCTGAGCTTCCTCGACCGTCCGTCCGAGCCGACCGTGCAGGAGCAGACCGACGTCTACGGCGCCGTCCTGGCCGCGGCGGGGTCGGGCAAGGTCGTCGTGCGCACGCTCGACGCCGGTTCGGACAAGCCGCTCGCCTTCGCCGACATGGGCACCGAGGCCAACCCGGCGCTCGGCGTCCGCGGCCTGCGCGTCGGCCGTCGTCTGCCGGACCTGCTCGCGCACCAGCTCGACGCGGTGGCCGCTGCCTCGCAGGCGTCGGACGCGACCGTCTGGGTCATGGCGCCGATGGTGTCAGTGCCGTCGGAGGCTGCCGCGTTCGCCGCGGAGTGCCGCGCGCGAGCACTGACGCCCGGCGTGATGATCGAGACGCCGTCGGCCGCGCTGCTCGCGGAGCGGGTGCTGGAGCACGTCGACTTCGTGTCGATCGGCACGAACGACCTGAGCCAGTACACGTTCGCGGCCGACCGGATGTCGGCCGAGCTCGGCGACCTGACCGACCCCTGGCAGCCCGGACTGCTCGTGCTGGTCGAGGCCGTGGCCCGCGCCGGCGAGCGCACCGGCAAGCCGGTGGGCGTGTGCGGCGAGGCCGCCGCCGACCCGGCGCTCGCCTGCGTGCTCGTCGGCCTCGGGGTCACGTCCCTGTCGTGCGCGGCGTCGGCCGTGCGGCCTGTGGGCGCACGGCTCGCGTCGGTGACCCTCGAGCAGTGCCAGCAGGCCGCGCGAGCCGCCCTCGCCGCCGCCGACCCCGCCTCCGCCCGTGAGGCCGTCGCCGCCGTCCTGGACGCCTGACGCGCACTGCTGATTCCCATCACGTGATGGGAATCAGCAGCTCACCCCGGTTGTCCCTCACTCACCCTCGGAAACATCCGCAGGTGAGTGAGGAGGAGCCGGGGTGAGTGGACGAGCGGGTCAGCGGCGCCAGAGGTGCCGCATGATCGGCACCGTGGACGACGCTCCCGCCAGGGTTCCGAGGACGAGTCCCACGCCGAGCACCCACGGGCCGACCGCGGAGAGCGTGGCGTTCGGCAGCTCCTGGCCGAGGACCATGAGCACGACGCCGGCGATGAACACCGGCAGCACGACGAGGGTGCGTCGCGCCCCGCCCTGCAGGGTCGCCCTCAGGTCCTCACGCTCGGCGGCGTCCTCCTCCGGCGTCGCGCGACTGCCGTCCCGGCGGGGCGGAAGCGGTCGGCCGAGCTGCAACGGGCCGGCCACCGCGTAGTAGATGCAGAGCGCGAAGATCGCCCCCGCCGGCACGAGCACGAGGAATCCGACGACGGTGATCCACAGCACGCCCTGCGTGTCTCCGAAGCCGGCGACGACCAAGCCCACCGCGAACGCAAGCCAGGCCAGGATGCCGCGAAGGGCCAGGGCACCGAAGCTCAGGTCCTTGAACGACCTCACGGGAACTCCTCACGTCGGAAACGCCCACATCGTGGCGTGTAGCGCACGGCTCCGCACGCCGACCGACGTCCCACGGAGCGGGACGTGCCCCACTCGACGTCGCCGGGGCGCACCGTGGAGGGGTCCCGTCCACCGCAGCACCGGAGTCGACCATGACCCTCACCGCACCTGACCCCACGCTCCGCTGCTCGCACGTCGTCGTGCGGCAGGTCGGCGGCCGGATCGGCGCGATCGTCGAGGGCGTGCGGCTCGGCGGCGACCTCACCGACGACGAGGTCGCCGACGTCCGTGCCGCGCTGCTGCGCTTCAAGGTGGTGTTCGTGCGCGGCCAGCACCACCTCGACGACGCCGACCACCACGCGTTCGCAGCCCTGCTCGGCACGCCGACGTCGCCGCACCCGACCGTGCGCGGCGCGGCCAACGCGGTCCTGCCCATCGACTCCTCGCACGGCAAGGCCAACGCCTGGCACACCGACGTGACCTTCGTCGACCGCGTGCCCGCCATCAGCGTGCTGCGCGCGGTGACCCTCCCGCCCTACGGCGGCACCACCGTGTGGGCCAACACCGCGGCCGCCTACGCCGACCTGCACCCGGCGCTCCAGGCGATGGCCGACCGGCTGTGGGCCGTGCACACCAACCGCTACGACTACGCCGCTGACGTCGACGAGCAGCGCATCGGCGGCATCGACGTCCGCGAGGAGGCCTACCGCGAGGAGTTCGGGTCGCGCCTGTTCGAGGCCGAGCACCCCGTCGTCCACGTGCACCCCGAGACCGGCGAGCGCTCGCTGCTCCTCGGCCAGTTCGTCAAGCGGCTCGTCGGCCTCTCCACCCGCGACTCCGCCGACGTCTTCGAGCTGCTGCAGCGCGAGGTGACCCGGCTCGAGAACACCGCCCGCTGGAGCTGGCAGCCGGGCGACGTCGCGATCTGGGACAACCGCGCGACGCAGCACTACGCCGTCGCCGACTACGACGACCACCACCGCGTCATGCACCGCATCACGGTCGCCGGGACCGTCCCGGTGAGCACCGACGGCGTGCGCTCCACGCTGCGCCAGGGCGACGCGTCGGCCTACTCGGCCTGACCGGGCTCAGACCTCGCGTCGCGAGATCGGGAAGAGGATCGCCTCGCGGATGCCGACGCCTTGCAGCAGCATCACCAGGCGGTCGACGCCGAGGCCCAGACCGCCCGCGGGGGGCATGCCGAACTCCAGCGACCGCAGGAAGTCCTCGTCGACGTCCATCGCCTCGGGGTCGCCCGCGGCCGCCAGGCGCGCCTGCTCCTCGAGGCGCTCACGCTGGATGACCGGGTCGTTGAGCTCGGTGTACGCGGGCGCCAGCTCGACGCCGTTGATGATGAGGTCCCACGCCTCCACGAGACCCGGGGTGCTGCGGTGCTTCTTGGCGAGCGGTCGCACGGCCTCGGGGTAGTCGCAGACGAACGTCGGCTGGACCAGGGTGTGCTCGACGAGCTTCTCGAACAGCTCGAGCACGATCTCGCCGGGGCCCCAGTGGTCCTGCAGGGCGACGTCGAGGCGTGCGGCGTGCGCCGTCAGTGTCTCCTGCGACGTGTCGACGTCGACGGTCTCGCCGACCGCCTCGCCCACGAGCTCGTGGATGGTCGCGCGCCGCCACGGCGCCTCGAGGTCGATGTCGGTGCCGTCGCGTCCAAGCACCACCGTCCTGCCCACCGCACGCGCGGCGTCGACGACGAGGTCGCGGGTCAGCTCGGCCATCGTGTCGTAGGAGCCGTACGCCTCGTACGCCTCGAGCATCATGAACTCGGGGTTGTGGGTGTTGTCGACGCCCTCGTTGCGGAACGTCTTGCCGATCTCGTACACCCGGTCGATACCGCCCACGAGCGAGCGCTTGAGGTGCAGCTCGAGGGCGATGCGCAGCAGCGCGTCCTCGTCGAAGGCGTTGACGTGGGTGTGGAAGGGGCGCGCGGCGGCGCCGCCGTTGGTGTGCTGCAGCACCGGCGTCTCGACCTCGACGTAGCCACGCGCGTCGAGCGTTCGGCGCAGCGACTGCAGCACCTTCGCCTTCACGCGCACCGTCTCGCGGGCCTCGGGGCGGACGATGAGGTCGACGTAGCGCATGCGGCTGCGTGCCTCGTCCGACAGCGGCTTGTGCTCGTTGGGCAGCGGACGCAGCGTCTTGGCGGCGATCGCCCACGACGACGCCTGCACGCTCAGCTCGCCGCGGCGGGACGTGATGACCTCACCCGTCACCGCGAGGTGGTCGCCGATGTCGACGAGCTGCTTGAAGCGGTCGAGCGACTCCTCCCCCACGCCGTCGAGGGAGACCATGGCCTGCAGGGCGGTGCCGTCGCCCTCGCGCAGCGACACGAACACCAGCTTGCCCGTGCCCCGCCGGAAGATGACGCGTCCGGCGACCGTGACGACGTCGCCGGAGTGGTGGTCGGGGCCAAGCGCCTCGGCGTCGTACGCGTCGCGCACCTGCGTGATCGTGTGCGTGATCCCCAGGTCGACCGGGTAGGGCTCGATGCCCGCGTCGATGAGCTGCTGACGCTTCTCGCGGCGGATCCGCAGCTGCTCGGGCAGGTCGTCGACCGCGTTCTCACCAGGGGGCGCTGCAGGGTTCTCGACGGAGTCGCTCACGAGAGCACACCTTAGTCGGGAAACGACCGGTCGCCGGAGGCGGCTTCGACCGTCTTCGCGGCAGGGCGACGGGCAGCAGGAGGACTCAGGGGGTCGCGGACCCGAGCGTACGATCTCCGGGGTCGCAACCTGCTTCGATCCTGTCCTGCTCCAAGGGCGCGCGCAGCTCCAAAGGAGCGTTCGACGGACGAAGACTCACGGTTACCGTCATGAGGGACTCCAGGTCCTTCAGCGAGCCGACCAGGTCCTGCGCCGGGTCGGGGACCTCGAAGCCGACCCGCTCGGCGACTCTCGCGGCCACCTGCATGTCGACGACCAACGTGGTGACCTTGCCGTCGACCACCCGTACGGTCCCGGGGACCAAGAGCCCGCCGTCGTTGGTCGACGCCGCCACTGCCGTCCCAAGCGACTCCCGCGACGGCGCGCCAGCAACGAGCGCGGTCAACAGGCTCTCGAGGGGCACGTCGACGGCGATGGCGGCCCCCCGGGACCTGCCGACCGGCTTGAGATCGTCCAGGAGCGCACCGACTGCCGGCCCGTCGCGATACTCGCGCCCACCCAACCTCGTCCAGCAACCGTCGGTCAGATCACCTGCCGAGAAGAACGTTCCCTCGTCCACGGTGCGCATGATGATCTTGAGGACGAAGGTTCCCCTTGCGGTGTCGACCAGTCCGAGGTTGTGCTCCGCATGCCAAGCACCTCGGGACACGTCGAAGTCGCCGCTGCCGTCGAAGCGCCTCGACCCCGTCTGCAGGAGGTAGTGGACCGGACCGTCGCTCACGGTCGCACGGACAGCTTCGGCCAGGTCGATCTCGGGAGGAGCCTGCGTCGGCCTTGAGCCTCCGCCACAACCGGCCACAACTGCGGCCACGACGACCGCGCCGACCCACACCCACCGCCTTGGTCTCCACGTCACGGTCGACAGCATCCCACCACCATGGACTCGGGTCGAGGAATGGACGAGAGGTGACAGACGTTGGGGCCCGGGGGTCCCTCGTCCGGGCGTGATCCCCCGACGCCCTGGAAGGATGAGCCCGTGAGCGACCCCGACACCCTCACCGAGTCCCGCGCCACCCGGCTGCGGCGTGGTCTCGCCGACGCCGAGACCGAGCAGGTCGGCGCGGCGCTGCTGCTGGTCGCAACGCTCGCCGCGATCGTGTGGGCGAACCTCGGCAGCGGCTACGACGCGTTCTGGCACACCGACGCGCGCGTCGCGGTCGGCGGGTGGTCGATGGGGCTCGACCTCTACCACCTGGTCAACGACGCGCTCATGGCGTTCTTCTTCTTCGCGGTCGGCCTCGAGGTCAAGCGCGAGCTGACGATCGGCGAGCTGACCGACCGCTCCCGCGCGATCGTGCCGGCGACGGCCGCCCTCGCAGGCCTCGTCGTGCCGGCCCTCGTGTTCCTGCTCATCGCGCGCGACTCAGGGCAGGCGCACGCGTGGGGCGTGGTGATCTCGACCGACACGGCCTTCCTGGTGGGCGCTCTCGCCATCATCCGACCGCAGCACCCCTCGCGGCTGCGCGTCTTCCTCCTGACTCTCGCCGTCGTCGACGACATCGGTGCGCTCAGCGCCATCGCCGTCTTCTACACCGACGAGCTGCACGTCGTCCCGCTGCTCGTGGCGCTCGTCGCGCTCGGGCTCATCGCCCTCGTCCGGCTCATGCCGTCCGGCCGCGGGCCGCTGTACGCGGTGCTGTCGGTGGTGGTCTGGTTCGGGCTGCACGAGGCGGGCGTGCACGCCACGCTCGCCGGTGTGGCCGTCGCGCTGCTCATCCCCGTCGCCGCGCCGCGCCAGAACGACGTGGAGCGGGTGGTGGAGCTGACCCGCGCCTTCCGTCAGTCGCCGAACCCGGCCTACGCGGCCGCAGCGGGGCGCCAGCTGCGCGAGTCGATCTCGATCAACGAGCGCCTGCAGCGCTCGTTCGCGCCGTACGTGGCGTACGTGATCCTGCCCGTCTTCGCCCTGGCGAACGCCGGGGTCGTGCTCGACGCCGAGACGCTGCGGCGCTCGATGTCGTCGTCGCTGTTCTGGGGCGTGGTCGCCGGCCTCGTCGTGGGCAAGCTCGTAGGCATCACCGGGGCCACCCTGCTCGCCCAGCGGCTGAGGCTCGGCGTGCTCGCCCCCGGCCTGACGATCGGCCGGGTGGCGGGCGGCGCCGCGCTGTCGGGCATCGGCTTCACCATCTCGCTGCTCATCGTCGGCATCGCCATCGACGACCCTGCCGCGCAGGACGAGGCCAGGGTCGGCGTGCTCGCCGCGTCGGTGCTCGCCTTCGTGCTCGGCGCCGCCGTGCTGCGCGCGCTCGACTCCAGGCGTCCCGTCGTGCCACCGGGCACCGTCCTGCTGCGCCCGTTCGACCCGCGCCGCGACCACTACAAGGGGCCGGCCGACGCACCGCTCGTGCTCGTCGAGTACGGCGACTTCGAGTGCCCGTTCTGCAGCCGGGCCACCGGCATGGTCGACGAGGTCATCGAGCACTTCGGCCGCGACGTCGTCTGGGTGTGGCGGCACCTGCCGCTCCACCAGCACCACCCGCACGCCGAGCTCGCAGCCCGCGCCTACGAGGCGGCACACCTCCAGGGCCGGCACTTCGACTACGCCCGACTGCTGTGGGCCCACCAGGACCAGCTCGAGCGGCTCGACCTCCTGCGCTACGCCGACGAGATCGGGCTCGACCTGGGGCGGTTCGAGGCCGACCTCGACGCCGACGACGTGCTGCGGCGGGTACGCGAGGACGAGGACGACGCCGACCTGATGGACGTCGCGGCGACGCCGACGTTCTTCATCGGCACCGAGCGGTACGACGGTCAGTGGGACGCGCCGACGCTCATCGCCGCGCTCGACGCTCGGCGCCCCACGCCCTGACGCCCTCAGGTCCCGCGCGTCGCGGGCCCAGGACGCGAAGAAGCCCGGTCACCGCTCACGCGGTCGACCGGGCTTCTCGCAACACGTGCGAGGCAGACGTCACTTCTTGAAGGCGTCCTTGACGTCCTCGCCGGCGTTCTTGAGCGAACCCTTGGCCTGGTCCTTGTTGCCCTCGGCCTCGAGGTCCTTGTTGTCGGTGGCCTTGCCCACGGCCTCCTTGACCTCGCCGGTGACCTTCTCAGCGGTGTTCTTCGCCTTGTCGATGAAGCTCATGGTGATCCTCCTTGGATCGGTGGGGTGACACGTGAAACGCTACGGCGGCTGCGGGGGGCGGCAACTCGAGGTGACGGTGACGCCGAACTCCTCAGAGAGTTCTCAGTACCCGCGGGCCGCTCACTTCGTGAAGGCGTCCTTGACGTCCTCGCCCGTGTTCTTGAGCGAGCCCTTCGTCTGGTCCTTCTTGCCCTCGGCCTGCAGGTCCTTGTCGTCGGTGGCCTTGCCCACGGCCTCCTTGACCTCGCCGGCAACCTTCTCGGCGGTGTTCTTGGCCTTGTCGATGAAGCTCATGTCGTCCTCCTGAGTCGGTAGGTGGGGAGCCGATCTGTTCGGCTTACGTTGTAAACCTTACGCCGTAAGCCCGAGGCCGCAACGTGAGCCGGTGAGACGTCGGTCACGACGTGCTGCGGCGCGTGGACACGGCCGCGCGACGTCACTGCGCCAGGCGCGAGGCGATCCCGTCGAGCATCTCGGTCAGCGCGCGCTCGAACTCCTCGGCGTAGCGGTCGGCGGCGAGCCGGGCGGCGTGGCGGTGGATCGTCGGATAGGCCTGCTCGTCGACCATGCCTGCGGGGTCGATCACCTGCTCGGGCGTCGACGCCTCTGCCACGGCGTCCTGCTGGTCGGCGTCGCGGGTCGGGGACAGCCCACCGGGGACCGCCTCCGACGCGTCGGCCCCCGCACCGAACGACCCGTCGCCGTCCTTCGGGTCGCGCAGCGTGCGCGCGCCCGTCTCCATGAGCAGGTAGCCGAGCAGGAAGCTGTTGAACGACCGGTAGGCGAACACGACCTCCTCGTCGTCGAAGCCCTCCGCCTCCAGCGCCTCGAGGACCGACTCGATCCACGCCAGCGACCGCAGCGGCGGGTTGATCCACGGAGCCTCCGACGGCCGCGTGGCCACGACCGGGAAAGCGTGGGGATGGGCCAGGGCGTAGCGGCGCACCCCGCGCGCGAGGCGCTCCAGGTAGTCGCGCCAACCGTGCTCGGCCGTCCGCAGCACCTCGGGGTCGGCGTCCAGCTCGGCGACCACCAGGTCGACGACGGCGTCGAGGAGGTCGTCGCGCGTGCCGACGTGCTTGTACAGGCTCATCGCCTCGACGCCGAGCCGCTTGCCGATCGCCCGCATCGAGGCGGCGCCCACACCCTCGTCGTCGATCAGCGCGAGCGCCTCCTCGGCGATCCTGCGTCGGCTCAGGCGGCCACGCTGCGACGTCGGGGGAGGCATGGCGGCATGCTGCCACGCGGGTCGCCGGACGACGAGCCGAGGCAAGACCCGCGACGACGTCGACGGTCTGCACACTCGCGATGTTTTATCGAACAGGTACTTGTATCATGCTGGTTCTGTCCCATAGAATCGAGGTACGACCTCAGGGGGAAGCATGGCCGTCACCGCGCAGGAGACCCATCCGGTCGACGCGTGCGTGCAGACGGCCCGGGAGGTCTTCGGTGGCCTGGCGACCAGCGCCTGGGACGCCTTGACCCCGGCGGAGGTGCGGCGCCTGCTGGCCGAGCTCGGACGTCTGGAGTCCCAGGTCTCAGCGCACAAGATGGCCGCCGCGCGGGTCCTCGACAAGGCTCGGCAGGCTGCGCGCGACGGGGGTCGCGCCGGCACCACGGCGACCTCGACCGGGTCGACGATCTCCATCGACTTCGGCGGCGATCGCACGGGTGCCGACGCGCTGGTGAACACGGCGAACCGGATCGAGGAGCAGACCAGCCACACCGAGGCCGCACTGGCCGCCGGTGACATCTCGGCCAAGCAGGCCGACGTCATCTCCCGGGCCCTCTCGTGGTTGCCCGAGGACGTCACTGAAGATCAGCGCGACGCCTGCGAACGCACCCTGCTCAAGGACGCGCAGAAGCTCACCCTCAAGGACCTGCGAGCACGGGCCCAGCGGATCACCGACGCCTACAAGACCTCCGAGGACGACGTCGACGCCGACGAGGACGAGCAGCTCCGTCGCCAGGAGGAAGCCGCCCGCGCCAAGACCAGCTTCTCGATGTGGGACAACCGCGACGGCACCCACACCGGACGCTTCACCCTCCCCGAGGCGCAGGCCGTCATGCTCAAGACCGCCCTCGACGCCCTCGCCGCACCCCACCAGAAGGTCGGGACCGTCAACGCCGCCACCGGCGAGCACGACGAGGTCGGATTCGGGCAGTCCTACCCCCAGCGCCTCGGCCACGC
Source organism: Aeromicrobium sp. CnD17-E (assembly GCF_024124745.1). Lineage (GTDB taxonomy): Bacteria > Actinomycetota > Actinomycetes > Propionibacteriales > Nocardioidaceae > Aeromicrobium. The sequence goes on along the minus strand of NZ_JAMXRU010000002.1, from coordinate 75,295 downwards.
CTTCGCCTCCCTGGTCGAGCTGCTGCCCGCCGACCGACTCCCCTCCAACGGCGGCGTCAGCGCCGTCGTCACCGTCAACCTCGACCTCAACACGCTGATGGGCGGCCTCAAGGCCGCCGGACTCTCCGACGGCACCCGGATCTCCGCCGAGCAGGCCCGCCGGCTCGCGTGCACCGCACAGCTCGTGCCCATGGTCCTCAACGGCAGGTCACTACCTCTGGACCTCGGATCGGCGAACCGGTACTTCAACCAGTCATCGAGACGAGCGATGGAACGCCGGGACGGTGGCTGCACCGCACCCGGCTGCGACCGCGACGCGAGATGGTGCGAAGCGCACCACCTCACGCCCTACTCCCTCTCCGGCACCACCGACATCCGCGACGGCGCACTCCTGTGCACCTTCCACCATCATCGCGTCCACGACCAGGGCTGGACCGGCCGCATCAACCCGCACGACGGCCACGTCGAGTGGAGACCACCCGGCGCCACCACCTGGCAACGCAATCACCGCTGGCGACCCTGACCCGCCCACCACGCGATGTAACGCTGGTCGAGTAGTCCGAGCGAGCTTGCGAGGCTCGGACGATGGAGCCGTCGCCGTGGGGCGTAGCCGCGACGGAGCGAGACGATCCGGGAACGGATCGGCGCGACCCCATCCCCAGCGTCCGCTGAGAGTGGTCTCGATACGCCCGACCGAACCCCCGTCGCCAGCGACACGGTCCGCTGGTCGAGTCGTCAGGACCCGCGAGGAACGAGCGTGGTCCGGACGTATCGAGACCACCCGGCAACGGCTCAGCGCGAGCCAACCCCCAGCGACCGCCCAGAGTGGTCTCGATACGCCCGACCGAGCTCCTGCGTCGCCGGTCGGCCTACTCGACCAGCGAGACCCTCCGCTGGGGGGTCAGTGGTTCTTCTCGTGCACCAGACGCAGCCCGGTGAGGGTCAGCCACGGGTCGCGCGTCGTGATGCTGGTGCAGTGGTCCAGGACGACGTCGGCGTAGGCGCCGGTCGCGATCACCGCGACGTCGTCGGGGTCCGCCCCCAGCGACTCGATGATGCGGTCGACCATGCCGTCCACCAGCCCCGCGAAGCCGTACACCGCGCCCGACTGCACCGCCTCGACGGTGTTCTTGCCGATGACGTCGCGCGGCACCGCCAGCTCGACGGCGCGCAGCTGCGCGCCGCGGCGGGCCAGGGCCTCCAACGACAGCTCGACCGCCGGCGCGATGGCACCCCCCACGTAGCGGTTCCGCTCGTCGACGACGTCGAAGATCGTCGCGGTGCCGTTCATGTCGACCACGACCGCCGGCCCCCCGTACACCTCGGCCGCGGCGAGCGCGTTGACGATGCGGTCGGCGCCCACCTCCCGCGGGTTGTCGGTGTGGATCGGGATGCCCGTCTTCACGCCGGGGCCGACGATCGAGACCGGCAGTCCTGCGTAGTAGCGCTCGAGCATCGCCTTCAGCTCGACCTGGATCGATGGCACCGTGCAGCACATCGCCACCGCCTCGACGTCGGCGAGACCGGCGGCACGCACGAACCCGTGCGCCAGCAGGTGCCACTCGTCGGCGGTCCGCTGCGTCTGCGACGACACGGTCCAGTGCTCGACGAGACGGTCGCCGTCGAACGCGCCGATGACGGACTGGCTGTTGCCGACGTCGAGCGCCAGCAGGGTCACCGAGCCCCCACCGCCTGCGACCCCGCGGCCCCGCCGTGCGACACCAGCGGGTTCTCCACGACGTCACCGCGGACGAGACCGGACCCCGGCAGCGCCTCGGCCGGGTCGGAGCCCGTGCCGATCACGCGGTTCTCGGAGTCGACGAACACGACGCTCGGCTGGAACTCGCGCGCCTCCGCGTCCTCCATCTGCCCGTAGGCGATGAGGATCACCAGGTCGCCGGGATGCACCAGGCGGGCGGCGGCACCGTTGATGCCGATGACGCCCGAACCGCGCTCGCCGGCGATCGTGTAGGTCACGAGCCGGGCGCCGTTGTCGATGTCGACGATGTGCACGAGCTCGCCGGGGAGCAGGTTGGCGGCGTCGAGCAGGTCGGCGTCGACGGTCACCGAGCCGACGTAGTGCAGGTCGGCCTGCGTGATCGTCGCGCGGTGGATCTTCGACGTCATCATCGTGCGGAGCATGGTCAGGGTCCCTTTCTGAGCACCACGGGCTGGTTGTCGAGCAGGCGCGTGGTGCCGACCCTGGCTGCCACCAGGATCCGCGCCTCCCCCTCGTACGTGTCGTCGACGGCACCGAGCAACGGGTCGGTGACGACGAGGTAGTCGACGTCGACGCCGTCGGCGGCGTCCAGCACCTCGCGGGCGGCCTTCAGCACGGCGTCGGCACCGACCGTCGCCTGCTCGACCCCGGCCCGCAGGGCGCGAGACAGGCCCAGGGCGTGGTCGTGCTGCTCGGGCGTCAGGTACGCGTTGCGCGAGCTGAGCGCCAGGCCGTCGGCCTCGCGGACGACCGGGTGCCCGACGACCTCGACGTCGAGAACGAGGTCGCGCACCATGCGGCGCACGAGCGCGAGCTGCTGGAAGTCCTTGTCGCCGAAGACGGCGACGTCGGGGCGCACCAGCGCGAACAGCTTCGCGACGACGGTCAGCACCCCGCGGAAGTGGGTCGGTCGGGCCGCGCCCTCGAGCACCTGCCCGAGCGGGCCGGGGTCGAGCGTGACGGCGTCGTCCAGCCCCCCGGGGTAGACCTCGTCGACGTCGGGCGCGAACACCACGTCGACGCCCTCCTGCGCGCAGACCCGCAGGTCGGCGTCGAGGGTGCGGGGGTAGGCCTCGAGGTCCTCGCCCGGCCCGAACTGCGTGGGGTTCACGAAGATCGAGACGACCAGCGTGTCGCCGAGGGGGCGGGCGTGCCGCATGAGGCGGGCGTGGCCGTCGTGCAGGGCGCCCATCGTCGGCACGAACGCGACGCGGCCGGCGTCGGCGAGCGCCGTGCGCAGCTCGGCCCGGGTGCGGGCGACGACGGGCGTCATCGCACGGTCCCGGTCACACGGGGCCGCTCGTCGAGCGCGGCGTCGAGGACGGCGGCGGTGGCCGGGTCGAGGCGACCGTCGACGGCTGCCCGCTCGGTGGTGGCGTGCGCCATGGCCACGTAGGCGTCGCGGGTCGACGACGGCTCCGTGGCGAGCGCGTCGACGTGGGCGCGGACCGTGGTCACGTCACCGCGCGCGATCGGGCCGGTGAGCGCGGCGTCGCCGAGGTCGAGCGCGTTGTCGAGGGCGGCCTCGAGGAGCGGACGCAGGATGGTCGCCGCCTCCGCGCCCGCACCGATGCCCTGGAGCAGGTCGCGCGCCTGCGCGACGAGGGTGACGAGGTGGTTCGCGCCGTGGCTGAGCGCGGCGTGGTAGCGCACGCGGTCGGCGTCGTCGATCCACACGGGCGTGCCGCCCAGGACCGCGGCGAGGTCCTCGGCCAGCTCTCGCTCGGCGTCGGCGGCGGTCAGGCCCATCGCGCACCCGCGGCCGAGGTCGACGGCCGAGCCGGTGAACGTCATGGCCGGGTGCAGGGCGACAGCGCGGGCACCGACGCGTGTGGCGGCGCTGAGCGCGTCGAGCCCGTGCCGTCCGCTGGTGTGCACGACGACCTGGCCGGGTCGCAGGACCGTCGACAGCTCCTCGCAGACCGCCACGAGCGCGTCGTCGGGGACGGCCAGGACGAGCACGTCGCAGGCGGCGGCGACGTCGGCCGCGGTCCGTACCGGCACCTCGGGGACGAGCGTGCGGGCCCGCAGCAGGGACGCCTGTGAGCGGGCGCTGATGCCGACGACGGAGCGACCGGCGGCGTGCAGGCGCGCGGCGACGACGGAGCCGACGCGGCCGGCGCCGACGACACCGTAGGTGTGCGGGCGCGCGGGTGCGTGCGGACGGGGGTGCGTCATGGTGGTGCCTCTCGTTCCAGTCCCGCGAGCGGGTACCAGACTGTTGACGGCCTCAGTCTACGACCGGGCGCGCAGGTCGCACAGGGGGCGGGAGGTGTCCCGGGTCACACGGCCCGGGCCGCCCTGCACGGGTGCTGCGGTGCGTCGCCGGGCAGTCGGGTAGACAGGCTGCATGAGCACGGACGCAGCACACCCCCGCGAGACCGCGGCGCGGGTGACGGCCGACGACGTCGACGCCGCCGCCGACCAGCTCGACGTGCGGCTCGCGGCCACCGACGAGCAGTTCCCGACCATCGCGAAGCTGCGCGCCGCCCGCCGCACCTGGGCCCGGCTGCTCGAGCTGAGCGGTGTCGCCGAGACCGGACGCGGCCAGCGTCAGCACGTGGTCACGTCGCGGCCGATGATGGCCTCCTACGACCCGTACGTGAACATGCTGCGCACCTGCGTGGCGACGTTCGCGGCCGGTGTCGGCGGTGCCACGAGCGTGACCGTGCTGCCCTTCGACGAGCCGCTCGGCCTGCCCGAGGCGTTCAGCCGGCGCATCGCCCGCAACACGTCCAGCCTGCTCATCAGCGAGTCGCACGTGGCGCGGGTGACCGACCCCGCCGGCGGCTCGCACGCCGTCGAGAAGCTCACCGACGACCTCGCCCGGTCCGCCTGGGAGCTCTTCGGCGAGCTCGACGCCGCCGCGTCCGACGGTGGTCTCGTCGCGGCGCTGGAGGCCTTGCGGCCCAAGGTCGAGCAGACGGTGTCCGACCGCGCCCTCGACATCGCCCGACGCAAGCGCCCCGTCACGGGTGTCTCGGAGTTCCCGAACCTGCACGAGGAGCTGCCGCAGCGGCGCCCGTACGGTCGCACCCAGCCGGTGCTGCGGTACGCCCGCGAGTTCGAGGCCATGCGCGACGACCGCGCCGCGCAGCCCGTCTTCCTCGCCACCCTGGGCCGCGTCGCGCAGCACACCGCGCGCGCGACCTTTGCGGCGAACCTGTTCGCCGCCGGCGGCATCGACACCGTCACCGCCGGTGCGACCGACGGCGTCGAGGCCGTCGTGGAGGCCTACCGGCAGGCCGACGCCCCCGCCGTCGTCTGCCTCGCGGGCCCCGACCCGCTGTACGCCGAGTGGGGTGGCGACCTCGTCGCGGCCCTGCGCGAGGCCGGCGCGCGCCACGTGGTGCTCGCCGGCAAGCCCGAGAGCGTCGACGCCGACGTGGACGACTCCTGCGCGGCTGGGCTCGACGCCCTGGCCTTCCTGCGCCGCACCCGAGAGGAAGTGACGGCATGACGATCCCCGCCTCGTTCGCCGGACTGCCGCTGGACCCCGACGAGCCCACCACGCCCGACCCCGCCGCGTACGCGGCCGCGGTCGACGGCGCCGAGCCGTGGGACGCCCCCGAGGGCATCGCGGTCAAGAACCTCTACACCGCCGACGACCTCGCCGACGTCGACGCCCTCGACACCTACCCGGGCCTCGCGCCGTTCCTGCGCGGCCCCTACCCGGCGATGTACACGACCCAGCCGTGGACCATCCGTCAGTACGCCGGGTTCTCCACCGCCGAGGAGTCGAACGCGTTCTACCGCCGCAACCTCGCCGCCGGACAGAAGGGCCTCTCGGTCGCCTTCGACCTCGCGACGCACCGCGGCTACGACTCCGACCACCCGCGTGTGAAGGGCGACGTCGGCATGGCCGGCGTCGCGATCGACTCCATCTACGACGCCCGCCAGCTCTTCGACGGCATCCCGCTCGACGAGATGAGCGTCTCGATGACGATGAACGGCGCGGTGCTGCCCGTGCTGGCGCTCTACATCGTCGCGGCCGAGGAGCAGGGGGTGACGCCGGAACAGCTCTCGGGGACCATCCAGAACGACATCCTCAAGGAGTTCATGGTCCGCAACACCTACATCTACCCGCCGGCGCCGTCGATGCGGATCATCTCCGACATCTTCGCGTACACGGCGGCGAAGATGCCGCGGTTCAACTCCATCTCCATCTCCGGCTACCACATCCAGGAGGCCGGGGCGACGAACGACCTCGAGCTCGCCTACACGCTCGCCGACGGTGTGGAGTACATCCGCGCCGGGCTCGACGTCGGCCTCGACATCGACGCGTTCGCGCCGCGGCTGAGCTTCTTCTGGGCGATCGGCATGAACTTCTACATGGAGATCGCGAAGATGCGCGCCGCCCGTGCCCTGTGGGCCCGGCTCGTGCGCGACTTCGACCCGAAGAACCCCAAGAGCCTGAGCCTGCGCACGCACAGCCAGACGTCGGGCTGGAGCCTCACCGCGCAGGACGTGTTCAACAACGTGCAGCGCACCTGCATCGAGGCGATGGCGGCCACGCAGGGCCACACCCAGAGCCTGCACACGAATGCGCTCGACGAGGCGATCGCGCTGCCGACCGACTTCAGCGCGCGGATCGCCCGCAACACGCAGCTGCTGCTGCAGCAGGAGTCGGGCACCACCGGCGTCATCGACCCGTGGGGCGGCTCCTACTACGTCGAGAAGCTGACGCACGACCTCGCGAACCGCGCCTGGGCGCACATCCAGGAGGTCGAGAAGGCCGGCGGCATGGCCAAGGCCATCGAGGCGGGCATCCCCAAGATGCGCGTGGAGGAGGCGGCCGCCCGCACCCAGGCGCGCATCGACTCCGGCCAGCAGGCCGTCATCGGCGTCAACACCTACCGGCTGGCCGACGAGGACCCGCTCGACGTGCTCAAGGTCGACAACGCCTCGGTGTACGCCCAGCAGGTCGCGAAGCTCGAGCGGCTGCGCGCCGAGCGCGACCCGCAGGAGGTCGAGCGCGCCCTGGACGCCCTGACGGCCAGCGCCGAGCGTGGCGCCAGCCGCGACGGCTCGCTCGACGGCAACCTGCTCGCCCTGGCCGTCGACGCGGCCCGCGCGAAGGCGACGGTCGGCGAGATCTCCTACGCCCTCGAGAAGGTCTACGGGCGCCACCAGGCCGTCATCCGTACGATCTCCGGTGTGTACCGGACTGAGGCGGGCCAGGGCGGCAACGTCCAGAAGGTCATCGACGCCACCGAGGCGTTCGAGAAGGCCGAGGGTCGCCGTCCCCGCATCCTGGTGGCCAAGATGGGCCAGGACGGGCACGACCGTGGCCAGAAGGTCATCGTCACCGCCTTCGCCGACATGGGCTTCGACGTCGACGTCGGACCGCTGTTCTCCACGCCCGAGGAGGTCGCGCAGCAGGCCGTGGACGCCGACGTGCACATCGTCGGGGTCTCGAGCCTCGCGGCGGGTCACCTGACGCTCCTGCCGGAGCTGAAGAAGGCGTTGGCCGAGCTCGGCGGCGAGGACGTCATGGTCGTCATGGGTGGCGTCATCCCGCCCGACGACGTGCCGACGCTGAAGGAGATGGGCGCCGCCGAGGTGTTCCTGCCCGGCACGGTCATCGCCGACTCCGCGCTCAGCCTGCTCGAGCGGCTCCGCGCGAGCCTGCAGCACTAGATGGTCGACGTCGAGAAGCTCGCCGCCGACGTCCTCGACGGACGTCGTGCGGGGGTCTCGCGGGCCATCACCCTGGTCGAGTCGAGCCGCGCCGACCACCGGGCTGCGGCCCGGGAGCTGCTCGCCACGCTCGCGCCGCACGCCGGGGGAGCGGTGCGGGTCGGCATCTCGGGCGTGCCCGGTGTCGGCAAGAGCACGTTCATCGAGGCGCTCGGCACGCACCTCGTGGAGCAGGGCAACCGGGTCGGCGTGCTCGCCGTCGACCCGTCGAGCGTCCGCACCGGCGGATCCGTCCTCGGTGACAAGACCCGCATGGCGCAGCTCGCCGTCAGCCCGCAGGCCTACATCCGCCCGTCGCCCAGCGCGGGCACCCTCGGCGGCGTCGCCCGCGCCACCTCGCAGGCGATGACCGTCCTGGAGGCCGCTGGATACGACGTCGTGCTCGTCGAGACCGTCGGGGTCGGCCAGTCCGAGATCACGGTCGCCGGCATGGTCGACACCTTCCTGTTCCTCACGATCGCCCGCACGGGCGACCAGCTGCAGGGCATCAAGAAGGGCATCCTGGAGATCGCCGACGTCATCGCCGTCAACAAGGCCGACGGCGAGCGCGCCCGGGAGGCCGAGGTGACGGCCAAGGACCTCGCGGGGGCCCTGCGCCTCGTGTACGCCGGCACCCAGGGCTGGGTGCCCCCGGTCGTCACCTGCTCGGCGCTCGAGCACCAGGGCATCGACACCGTCTGGAACCGGCTCGTGCGGCACCGCGAGTTCCTCGGTCAGCGCGGCCTGCGCGAGAAGCGCGCCCAGCAGCAGCTCGACTTCACGTGGGCGCTCGTGCGCGACGAGCTCGACCAGCGGCTGCGCACCGACGAGGGGGTCGCGCGGGTGCGCGACGAGGTCCGCGAGGCGGTGCTCTCGGGCGAGCTGCCCGCTGCCAGCGCCGCGGACCTCATCCTCGAGGCCTACGACCAGTAGTCTGGCCGCCATGAGGTCGCGTCCTGTGATGCCCGTCACCCGTCGGCGGTCCCGGTCCGCCGGGCCCCTCGTCCCGACGCTCGTGCTGTCGGCCGTCCTGCTCGCCGGTTGCGGCGGGTCGATCAGCCCTGGTGCCGCCGCCACCGTCGACGGCACCACCATCACGATGGCCCAGGCCGACCGCACCGCCGACGTGCTCTGCGAGGTGTCGCTGTTCTCCGCCGCCCAGTCCGGCGGCGGCAGCACGATCGACAACGCCGACGTACGACGCCAGGCCGTCAGCGAGCTGGTGAGCGGCGTCGTCGCCCGCGAGGTGGCCGCTCGCGAGGGCATCCGCGTGCCCCGCAGCGCGTACGTGTTCACCGGCGAGCAGCGCGCCCAGGTCGAGCAGGCGCTCCCCGACGTCGACGTCGACGAGGCGGTGCGCGTGCTCGAGGCCGGGCAGCGCACCTACGCCATCGCCGAGAAGCTCGGTGAGGCCGCCACCGGCCAGCGCGCCGACGACACCAACGCCCAGCAGCTGCAGCAGGCCGGGCGCAGCGTGCTCGCCGACGCCCTGCGGAAGGCCGACGTCAGCATCGACCCTCGCTTCGGGCTCGGCGACGACGGTCAGCAGGTGGCAGCCACCGGCTCGCTGTCGGTCCCCGCCGCCGCCGACACCCGCGACCGTCCGCTGATCGCGCCGGCCACGCAGCGGTGCTCGTGAGCAGCCGCCCGTGAGCGACCCGCGCCCCGGCGAGCGGCTGCTCGACCTCGTCGCCGTCATGGCAAGGCTGCGCGCCGAGTGCGCCTGGACGGGGCAGCAGACCCACGAGAGCCTGAGCCGCTACCTGCTCGAGGAGACCTACGAGACCCTCGAGGCGCTCGACGACGGCGACACCGACCTCCTCCGCGAGGAGCTCGGCGACCTCCTCATGCAGGTCGTCTTCCACGCCGCCGTCGCCGCCGACACGGGGGAGGGGTGGGACGTCGATGACGTCGCCGCCGGGATCACCGACAAGCTCGTGCGACGCAACCCGCACGTGTTCGCCGACGGCACCGCGCGCACCCCCGAGGAGATCGACGCCGCCTGGCAGGCGGTCAAGGCGCAGGAGAAGGCGGCCACTGGAGCGCGCGACGCGCACCCGCTCGACGGCATCGCGCGTGACCTGCCGGCCCTCGCGACGGCCCGCAAGGCTCTCGACCGCGTGCCCGACCTCGACACCAGCGGCGACGACGTCGGCTCGCGCCTGCTGCGTCTCGTCGCCGAGGCCCGCGAGCAGGGCGTCGACGCCGAGGAGGCGCTGCGCCGCGCCGTCCGCGACCGGCTGGCGTGACACGCACGATTCTGCGTTCGGGTACGGAGCACCCGACGACGCTGCGTTCGCGACCGGATCCCGCCACGAACGCAGCATCGTTCGACGTCCGCCACGCGAACGCAGAATCCTGCGTGACCCCGCGCCTGACACGGACGGCCACAAGGCGGCACTAGGCTGGGCACCGACCGCACCACCACAGCAGCAGGAGCAGCATGGCCAGCATCGAAGCCGTCGGAGCACGCGAGATCCTCGACTCGCGCGGCAACCCCACCGTCGAGGTCGAGGTCGCCCTCGACGACGGGACCATCGGACGCGCCGCCGTCCCCTCCGGTGCCTCCACCGGCCAGTTCGAGGCCGTCGAGCTGCGTGACGGTGGCGACCGCTACCTCGGCAAGGGCGTCCGCAAGGCCGTCGAGGCGGTCAACACGACCATCGCCGCCGAGATCGTCGGCTTCGACGCCGACGACCAGCGCGCCGTCGACGCCGCCATGATCGCCCTCGACGGCACGCCCAACAAGGCGAAGCTCGGCGCCAACGCCATCCTCGGCGTCTCCCTCGCGCTCTCCAAGGCCGCCGCCGACTCCGCCGGCCTCCCGTTGTTCCGCTACGTCGGCGGACCCAACGCGCACGTGCTGCCCGTCCCGATGATGAACATCCTCAACGGTGGCGCCCACGCCGACTCCAACGTCGACGTGCAGGAGTTCATGATCGCGCCCATCGGTGCGCCCACGTTCGCCGAGGCGCTGCGCCAGGGCACCGAGGTCTACCACGCGCTCAAGTCGGTCCTCAAGAAGGACGGCCTGTCCACCGGCCTCGGCGACGAGGGCGGCTTCGCGCCGAGCCTGCCGTCCAACCGCGCGGCACTCGACCTCATCGCCACCGCCGTCGAGAAGACCGGCCTGACGCTCGGCACCGACATCGGCCTCGCGCTCGACGTCGCCAGCTCGGAGTTCTTCGGCGACGGCAGCTACACCTTCGAGGCGTCGCCGAAGACGTCGGAGCAGATGGCCGACTACTACGCCGAGCTCGTCGCCGCCTACCCGATCGTGTCCATCGAGGACCCGCTCGACGAGGAGGACTGGGAGGGCTGGGTCGCGCTCACCGAGCGCATCGGCGACCAGGTGCAGCTCGTCGGCGACGACCTCTTCGTCACCAACGTCGAGCGCCTCACCCGTGGCCTCGAGCAGGGCGCCGCGAACGCGATGCTCGTCAAGGTGAACCAGATCGGCTCGCTCACCGAGACGCTCGACGCCGTCGAGCTCGCCCACCGCCACGGCTTCAGCAACATGATGAGCCACCGCTCCGGCGAGACCGAGGACGTCACGATCGCCGACCTCGCCGTCGCCACGAACTGCGGCCAGATCAAGACCGGCGCCCCCGCCCGCTCCGACCGGGTCGCCAAGTACAACCAGCTCCTGCGCATCGAGGAGGCCCTCGGGTCCGCCGCGGTGTACGCCGGCGCGTCGGCCTTCCCCCGCCTCGCGCTCTGAGCATGGCCGGCTCCCGCGGACCCGGACGACCCACCCCCAGGACACGACGTCCTGCGGGGCGGCCGTCCGGTGCCGCGGGAGCCAGCCGCCCCGGCCCGACCCGACCCCGGTCGGGCGCGACGACCGTCCGCGGCGTCGGGTCGCGCTTCACGACCCGCGCCGTGCTGCTGCTCGCGGTGCTGCTCCTGCTGCTCGCGTCGTACACGTCGGCGCTGCACGCCTGGTGGCAGCAGCGTGGCGAGGTGCAGCAGCTGAAGGCCGAGATCGCCACGCGGCAGGCGTCCATCGAGGACCTCGGCGACACCAAGGCGCGCTGGAACGACGACGCCTACGTCCGCCAGCAGGCGCGCGAGCGCTTCGGCTGGGTCATGCCCGGTGAGGTCGGCTACCGCGTCATCGGCGCCGACGGCACCGTCGAAGGCGACGCACCCCGGCTCGACGACCCGCCGGACCCCACCCAGAAGCAGTGGTACGACACGCTGTGGGGCAGCGTCGAGGCATCCGGACGCACCTCGTCGGCCCAGCAGCCCGTCCCCGACCCCGACGAGGTGCTGAAGAACCGTGACTGACCCGAGCCCGAGCGACCTGGAGATCGTCGCCGAGCAGCTCGGGCGGCCCGCCCGCGGTGTCCTCGGCATCGCCGCACGCTGCCCGTCCGGCCACCCCAACGTGGTCCGCACCGAGCCGCGGCTGCCCGACGGCACGCCGTTCCCGACGCTCTACTACGTCACCTGCCCCAGGCTGGCCGGCGCCATCGGCACCCTCGAGGCGTCCGGCCTGATGGCCGAGATGAGCGAGCGGCTCACCCACGACACCGACCTCGCCGACCACTACGCGCGGGCCCACGCCGAGTACCTCGCCGAGCGCGAGGCGGTCGCGCACGTGCCCGAGATCGACGGCATCAGCGCCGGCGGGATGCCCACGCGGGTCAAGTGCCTGCACGTGCTCGTCGGCCACGCCCTCGCCAAGGGCCCCGGCGTGAATCCGCTCGGCGACGAGGCCGTCGAGCTGCTCGGCGACTACTGGGGCAGCTCTAGCTGCGCCCCGGCCGGTACTCGACCTCAGGACGCCCAGCCCGACCCAGCCGCGTGACCCGGGCGACCTCGCCGGTCTCGGCGAGGTGCTCCAGGTAGCGACGCGCCGTCACCCGTGACGAGCCCAGGTGCTCGCCCACCTCGCTCGCCGACGACGGACCGTGCTCGGCCAGCGCCGCGCGCACCTGCTCCAGCGTCTCCGCCCCGAGCCCCTTCGGCAGGGCGGGTCGGGACGTCGGCCGCAACGACTCGAGCATCCGGTCGACCGCGCCCTGGTCGAGGTCGTCGGAGCCCTGCAGGCCCTCGTGGAACGTCCGGTAGGCGAGCAGCCGCTCGCGCAGCGCGCCGAACGCGAAGGGCTTGATGAGGTAGCCGACCACGCCCTGCGCCACCGCGTCGCGCACCACCTCGGCGTCGCGCGCCGACGTCACGGCGATCACGTCGACCCGGCTGCCGGCCGCCCGCAACCGCCGCAGCAGCTGCAGGCCGTGACCGTCGGGCAGGTGCATGTCGAGCAGCACCAGGTCGACCGGCTCCTCCCGCAGCACCCGCGCCGCGTCCTGCGCCGACATCGCGACGGCGACGAGCTCGAAGCCGGGTACGTCGCGCACGTACTGAGCGTGCGCCTGCGCCGCGACCCTCTCGTCCTCGACGACCAGCGTGCGGATCACGCGTCCTCCCCGATCTCCACCTCGACCATGGCCCCGCCGAGCGCACCGGAGCCGACGCGCACGCTACCGCCGTGGCGGCGCACCACCTGACCCACCAGCGCCAGACCCAGACCTCGGCCGTGCGGACGGTCGTTGACCTTCGTCGACCAGCCCCGCTCGAAGACCTGGTCGCGGGCCTCCTCGGGGATGCCAGGGCCGGAGTCCTCGACCACGACGTCGAGGTGCGCGTCGCTGGCGTGCAGGTGCACCGCCACGGTCGCCGTCGTCGTGCCCTGCGCCGCGTCGATCGCGTTGTCGAGCAGGTTCCCCAGCACCGTCACCGCGTCGTGCGGGCCGAGCGGCAGGCCGGTGACCACGGACCCGGGGTCGACGTCGAGCCGCACGCCGCGCTCGTGCGCCTGCGCCGACTTGCCGAGCAGCAGCGCCGACACCACCGGCTCCTCCACCGCGGCCACCATCTGGTCCGTCAGGCCCTGCGCGAGGCGCATCTCGTGCGTCGCGAACTCGACCGCCTCGTCCGTGCGGCCCATCTCGACGAGGGAGACCATCGTGTGCAGCCGGTTCGCCGACTCGTGGCTCTGCGACCGCAGCGAGTCGGCCAGGCTGCGCACCGTGTCGAGCTCAGCCGTCACGCCCTGCAGCTCCGTGCGGTCGCGCACCGTGAGCACCGTGCCGACGTCGCGGCCCTCCCAGCGGGCGCGGGCCGCGTTGACGATGAGCACGCGGTCGGCGAGTGCCACCACCACGTCGGAGAGCGGTCCGCCCGCGCGGACCGCGTCGGTCAGGGTCGGCTCCAGGCCGAGCTCCGCGACGTCGCGGCCGACGGCCCGCGATGCCTCGACGTCGAGCAGACGCTCCGCCTCGCGGTTCACGAGGCTCACCCGGCCGCCGGAGTCGACGAGCACGAGTCCCTCGCGCACCGCGCGCAGCACCGCGTCGTAGTACTCGTACATGCGGGTGATCTCCTGCTCGCCCAGCCCGTGCGTCTGGCGGCGCAGGCGGCGGTGGATGAGCCACGCGCCGAGGATGCCCACCAGGGCGGCCAGGGCTGCTGCGCCGAGGATCCGGGGGAGCGCGTCGACGACCTCGTCGCGCTGCTTCGCCGTGCGGATCCCGACCGACACGAGCGCCACGACGTCGTCGTCGCCGGCCCCCGCGCGCACGGGCACCACCGCCCGGACCGACGGTCCGAGCGTGCCGACGTACTCCTCGCTGTACGTCCGGCCGGCCTGGGCCTGGGTGATCGAGCCGAGGAAGCGCTTGCCGATGTTGGTCGGGTCGGGGTGGGAGTAGCGGATGCCGTCGCGCGACATGATGACGACGAAGTCGGTGCCGCTGTCGCGCCGCACCTGCTCGGCGAACGGCTGGAGCACCGCCGACGGGTCCGTCGTGCGCACCGCCTCCCGCACCGTGGGGGAGTCGGCCACGGCCACGGCGAGGTCGAGCGCCCGCTGCCGGGCCGAGGCCGTCGCGTCGGCGCGCGCGTCGAACCAGGCGGCCGTCACACCGCCGAGCACCAGCACGCACACGACGACGACCTGCCAGAGCAGGATCTGGCGCGCGACGGACGACGGGCGGGGCACGACCGCATCGTCCCACCTCGACGAAGCCGTTGTGACCGCGGTCACCGAACTCTATGTACGCAACGGTGACCGGGGTCACGTGACCGGGCACGGTGGGCAGGTCGTCCCACAGGAGGAACCATGACCAGCACGACCCCGCAGGCGCGCACCCGGCGCGACCGCACGCACTACCTCTACATCGCGGTCATCGTCGCGGTGCTCGCCGGCATCGCCGTCGGCTTCGCGGCACCCGACGTCGCGAAGGAGCTCAAGCCGCTCGGCGAGGGCTTCGTCAAGCTGATCAAGATGATGATCGGCCCCGTCATCTTCTGCACCATCGTCCTCGGCGTCGGCTCGGTCCGCAGCGCCGCGCAGGTGGGCAAGGTCGGCGGCATGGCGCTCGGCTACTTCATCACGATGTCGACGTTCGCCCTGGCGATCGGCCTGGCCGTCGGCAACATCCTGCACCCGGGCGAGGGCCTGCAGATCACGCCGGAGGGTGCGGCGAAGGCGGCCGAGTCGGCCGGCAGCGAGAAGCAGACGACCGCCGAGTTCATCCTGCACATGATCCCGGACACGATGGTCTCCTCCCTCACGTCGGGCGACGTGCTGCAGGCGCTCTTCGTCGCCCTGCTCGTCGGCTTCGCGCTGCAGGCCATGGGTCGCGCGGGCGAGCCGATCCTCGTCGGCGTCGGCTACCTGCAGAAGCTCGTGTTCCGCGTGCTCGCCATGATCATGTGGCTGGCCCCCATCGGCGCCTTCGGCGCGATCGCCGCCGTGGTGGGCGAGACCGGCATGGACGCCCTGCGCAGCCTCGCCGTCCTCATGATCGGCTTCTACATCACGTGCTTCCTGTTCGTCTTCGGCATCCTGGGTGCGCTGCTCAAGGCCGTCACCGGCATCAACATCTTCAGCCTGCTGAAGTACCTGGGCCGTGAGTTCCTGCTCATCGTCTCGACGTCGTCGTCGGAGTCGGCCCTGCCGCGCCTCATCGCCAAGATGGAGCACGCGGGTGTCCACCAGTCGACCGTCGGCGTCGTGGTGCCGACCGGCTACTCCTTCAACCTCGACGGCACCGCGATCTACCTGACGATGGCGACCCTGTTCGTCGCGGCGGCCACCGGCGACCCGCTGAGCTTCGGCGAGCAGCTCTCCCTGCTGCTGTTCATGATGATCGCGTCCAAGGGTGCGGCGGGCGTGACCGGCGCTGGTCTCGCGACGCTGGCCGGCGGCCTGCAGTCGCACCGACCCGACCTGGTCGACGGCGTCGGCCTCATCGTCGGCATCGACCGCTTCATGTCGGAGGCGCGTGCGCTGACGAACTTCGCCGGCAACGCGGTCGCGACGGTGCTCATCGGCACCTGGACGCACTCGATCGACCGGCAGAAGCTCGACGCCGTCCTGGCTGGTGACGACCCGTTCGACGAGACGACGATGGTCGACGACGACCACGGCTACACGCCCCGCAAGGACGAGGAGCTCGACGTCGCACGCTGACGCGACGTGGGACGACCCACAGGGCCCGGACACCGTCCGGGCCCTGTGTCGTCGGTAGGGTCGGGGCATGCCGGATGCCCTCCGCGTGGCCGCGATGGACTGTGGGACGAACTCGTTGCGCCTGCTCGTCACCGACGTGCGTGGCGACCAGAAGCGCGACGTCGTGCGCGAGATGCGGGTCGTCCGCCTCGGGCAGGGCGTCGACGAGACCGGTCGTTTCCACCCCGACGCGCTGGAGCGCACGCTCGCGGTCACCCGCGAGTTCGGCGAGCTGGCCACGGTGCTGGGCGCCGAGCGGGTGCGCTTCTGCGCGACGTCGGCCGCCCGCGACGCGTCGAACGCCGACGAGCTGAGCGACGGCGTGCGGTCGGTGCTCGGCATCGACCTCGAGGTGCTGTCGGGCGAGGAGGAGGCCCGCGCCTCGTTCCTCGGGGCGACGCGCTCGGTGTCGGGACCGGCCCTGGTCGTCGACATCGGCGGCGGCTCGACGGAGCTGGTGGTCGGCGCCGACGGCGACGTCGGCTGGTCGCACTCCTTCGACGTCGGCTCGGTGCGACTCACCGAGCGGTTCCTGCGCAGCGACCCCGCCTCGATCGACGAGGTGACCGCGCTCGAGTCCTACCTCGACGACGTGCTGACGCCCCGGCTGTCCGGGCTCGACCCGGTGAGCACCCTTGTGGGGGTGGCGGGCACCATCACGACGGTCGCGGCCCACGCCCTGGAGCTCCCGTCGTACGACTCCTCGCAGATCCACGGCGCCCGCATCGCGGTCGACGACGTCCGCACCGCCTGCCTGTCGCTGCTGCGGATGTCGGTGGCGGACCGCCGCGCCCTGCCGTTCATGCACCCGGGTCGCGCCGACGTGATCGGCGCGGGCGCGATGATCCTCGACGCCGTCCTCGGCTCCGTCCCCCTCGCCACCGACGAGGTGCTGGTGAGCGAGCACGACATCCTCGACGGCATCGCCTGGGGCGCGGCGCAGCGCTCGGCGTAGCCCCCACCCCGCCGACCCCACCCGCTGAGTGTGACGTTTGGGGCCCCGATCGCGTCGATCGGGGCCCCAAACGTCACACTCAGCGGGTGGGGGTGCGCAGGGTCCGACGGCCGCACGGCCTAGGCGACGACCTCCTTCGACGCGAAGGCCGACCCGTAGGCCGTGTTGTGGGTCCGGGCGTAGTCGCGGATCTCCACCGCGGCCGACGTCACCTCGTCCCAGCTCGCCGCGGAGAAGATCGCGTTCCAGTCCATCGACGCCTCGTCGAAGTCGACCAGGTCGATCGGTCCGTACTTGGCGGGCATCGTCTCGAGCAGGTCTGGCCGACGGATCGTGAACCCCTTCTCGCGTGCTGCGGCGTGCGCGACGGACGGGTTCATCAGCCACGTGCCCGTGAGCGCGGTGAACTCCGGGTACAGCGGCTGAGCCTCCAGCGCGGCCATCATGTCGTTGTCGATGAGCCACCGAGCGAAGTCCACGGTGCGTTCGAGGCTCTCGGTGGTCTCGTCGGGACCACCGAGGACCAAGGAGCCGTAGATCGGCATCCCGGCCTCCTTCAGCAGCATCGCGGCACGTTGGTTGCTCTCGAGGCTGTCGCGCGGCCCCTTCAGCAGCTTCAGCATCCGGCTGTCGCCCGACTCCAGGCCCATGTTGACCCGGTAGACGCCGATCCGTCGGTACAGGTCGATCAGGCGCGGGGTCGTCTCCGACGCCTGGGTGTAGACGAAGAAGCGCGGCTCTCCCACGTCGTCGGGCTTCGCGGCGGCCAGCTCCTCGAGCCACCGCGGGGCGCTGCTCATGCTGTCGAACGCCTCGTAGAAGATGCTCGCGCCGACCTGGTCCTGCGCCCGTCGGACGTCCTCCCAGAACATCTCCGCCGAGGAGAAGCGGAGGGTCAGGTCCGCGACGCCGCAGAAGTGGCACGGGTGACGGACACGGGCGCACCCCCGGGCGCGGTTCATGGTCGTCACACCGGTGATGGTCTCGTCCGCGTGCAGCCGGCCGTAGCGCTCGAGGTAGTTCGCGAGGTAGCGGTCCCAGTTCGACCGGGGCATGAGGGTGCGGTCCGGGATCGGGATCGCGTCCAGGACGTGACGCTGGATGGCGCCACCCCGCTCCGACTCGTCAGGAATCTCGACGCCCTCCGTGCGCCGCACCGTCGCGCCGTCCCTCCACCGGAGCCGAGGGACGGTCTCGACCGGTACCTCGCCTCGCAGGTGTCGCACGAGGGCGATCAGCGCGAACTCTCCGACGTCGGCTGAGCACACGTAGTCGACGGCGGGCTGGTGCCGCAGGATCTGCTCGGCCTTGGCGGCTGCCTGGTCGTTGCCGAGGACGGTGACGGCGTCGACGTCGCGCGCGGCCTCGATCAGGCGGATCGAGCTCCGGTAGGACGTGCTGAGCGCGCTCACGCCGAGCAGGTCGGGTCGGTAGGTGTCGACGAGGTCGAGGAGCTCGGCCATCGGCGTGACCTGGCCGTCGACGGCCAGGACGTCGAGCTCGGGCAGGTGGACACGCAGCGCCGTGGCGAGCGAGACCACGCCGAGCGCGGGGAACGTGCCGTCGTTGGCGATCGAGCTGACGTGCTCGTCCGTGCCGGCGTTCACGAGCAGGACCTTGTGGATGCTGTGCATGGTGTTCCCCCGAGGGTCGGTGTGCGGTCAGGTCGTCAGGAGCTGGACGGCGGCGCTCGCGCCGGTGACGAGCCCGATGCCGAGGAGGGCGACGCCGCTGATCGTCTCGAGGGCCTTCGTGAGTCGAGGGGCGGAGGGATGGCGCTGGACGGCGTCGGCGGAGACGGCGACCAGGAGGAGGTACGCGTAGACCACGAGGGCCACCACGCCGCCGAGACCGAGGACGATGAAGCCGACGCTCGCGTGCGGAGGCGCGAGCTGAGGCAGCAGCGCGACGAAGAACAGGCCGGTCTTGGGGTTGGTGAGACACGTGAGCACGCCGGTCATGAACGCGCGACCGGTCCGCGTCCCACGACGTGTCAGGGTGTCGCGCGCCGAAAGGTCACCGTCCCCGTCGGGCCGCGGGGTGACGGCTGGCGTGCTCGCCCGCGCGTCGTGCAGGGTGCGGACGCCGAGGTACGCCAGGTAGGCGCCGCCGACGACCTTGAGCGACTCGTAGAGCGTGGGCGAGGCGCGCAGCGTCGCGGCCACGCCGGTCCCGGCGAGTGCGGCCCACGCGAATAGGGCGAGCGAGGTGCCTGTCGCCGCGGCCACGCCTGCCCGACGGCCGAGGAGGCCGTAGCGCAGGGAGAGCAACGTGTCCGGTCCTGGTGTGACCGCGAGGACCGCGGCGAAGCCGACGATGGGGAGCAGCTCACTGCTGGTCACACGTTCCTCCTCGGCCGGGTCGTGGTCACGAGTCTCCGGAAGAGAACGCGTCGAGACAAGCAGAAGAAAACGTGGAAACGTTCGTCTTGGCCGTACGATGGTCGTGTGCTCAACGTGCAACGACTCCGAGTGCTCCAGGCGGTCGTGGCGGCGGGCTCGGTCAGCGCCGCAGCGCGAAACTTGAGCTACGCACCCGCGACGGTCAGCCAGCACGTCGCTCTGCTGGCTCGCGAGAGCGGCCTCGTCCTCTTCGAGAAGCAGGGCCGAGGCATCGTCCCGACCGCGGCTGCACTGCACCTGGTCGAGCGTGCGGCGCCGGTCCTGGCCGATCTGGAGCGGCTCGACAGGGTCGCCCTGGACCTGCGGGAAGGTCGTGTCGAGGGGGTGGCGATCGCCTGCTTCGCCTCGGTGGCGCAGGCGTGGATCCCGGCCGTCGCGACGGCGCTGGCGCAGCAGCACCCCCGGACCACGCTCGAGGTCAGCCTCAACGAGCCCCACGACGGTCGGGGGCGGCGACCGCCCGACGTGATCGTCCAGACCGAGCCGCTCGACGGACGAGAGCTGCACCACGAGGGCTACCGACGGCACGTGCTGGCCTTCGACGAGTTCAGCGTCGTGCTTCCTGCAGGGCACGCGTTGGCGTCCTGGGACGAGGTGCCGATGGCGGAGCTGCGGGACGAGGCGTGGGTGGACCACGACATCTACGACAGCCCCACGGGTCGGATCATCCGGGACGCCTGTGGTGCCGCGGGGTTCTCTCCCTTCTTCGCCGCCCGGCTCGACGACCACCACGCCGCCCTCGCCCTGGTCGCATCGGGACTCGGCGTGACGGTGATCCCCGACCTGGCCCTGACAGGCAGGCCCCCGGGGCTCGAGGTCCGGCGGGTGGTCAGGCCCGCGGTCGCGCGGCGCGTGACCGCCCACGTCCGAGTGGACGCCCACCGTCAGGGGGTGCTGTCGGTCGTCGTGTCGGCGTTGCGCAGTGCTGCGGCCGCGGGCAGTAGCCCCCCACCCCGCTGAGTGTGACGTTGGGGGCCCAGATCGACGCGATCTGGGCCCCCAACGTCACACTCAGCGGGGCCGGGACGCGCAGACGACGCAGAGGGTGGTGGCCGGGAGGGCCTCGAGCCGACCCTCGCCGATCGGGCGACCGCACACCTCGCAGACGCCGTAGGTGCCGTCCTCGATGCGGCGCAGCGCCGACTCGACGGCCGCGAGCCGGCGACGGGCGCTGTCGGCGGCGTGGTCGGCCTGCGACCGTTCGAAGGCGATGGTGGCTCCCTCCGGGTCGTGCTCGTCGTCGACGTTCGACCCCTCGCGGGCGGCGACGATGCCGGCGACGTCGGCGTCGCGCGACGTGATCGACGCAAGCAGGCGTCGACGCTCCTCCTCCAGACGTGCTCCCGCGTCGGTCACGACGCAGCCCCCGACGTGACGCCGGCCAGGCGCAGGACGGCGGCGAGCCCGACGTCGGTGCCCGGCCAGTGGCGCTCGATGGCCTCGGGCCCGGCGCGCCGCACCACCGACCGCAGCACCAGCGCGACCACGACCACGTCGTCGGCGTACCCGACCACCGGGACGACGTCGGGGACGAGGTCGAGGGGGAGGGCGAGGTAGAGGAGCAGGGCCACGAGCCGCACCCGCACGCCGCGCGGCAGGGACGGGTCGCGGGCGAGGCGGTGCGTGAGGCGGACGAGGTCGGGCACGAGGCGCAGCAGGTCGCGCAGGTCGACCCGCTGCGACGTGCGCCGCGCCGCGACCCACAGCAGCCCGACGAGGACCGCCCAGAGCAGCACGAGGCCGCCGACGACGGCCGCGACGACGCTCCAGGTGCTCATGCAGCCACGGTAGGTGCGCGTACCGACGGCGTGCACGTCGGCGAGGGACCGGCATGATCGGACCCATGCCCGTGCAGCTGAGCCTCCCCGACGACGAGACCCGCGACCTGTTCGCCGACCTGGAGTCCGACGGGACGGCCGAGCTCCACGTCTGGGACTTCTCCGGACCACCCCCGGCCGACGTGGTGCTCGACCTCGCCGTCCGTCCCTACCAGCTCACCGGCGACCTGTCCGTCCTCGACGCCGACCGGATCAAGGCCGTGCAGGCGCAGTCGCTCGGCTACGACGACGCGATCGGCAACGTGCCCGACGGCATCACCTGGTGCAACGCGGTCGACGTGCACGAGGAGCCGACCGCCGAGCTGGCGGTCGCGCTCACCCTGGCGTCGCTGCGCGGGCTCGACGACTTCGTCCGCAACGCCGCCCGAGGGGAGGGCCGGTGGGACAAGGGCGCGGCGCGCCCCGGGCTGCTCGGCAAGCGGGTGCTCCTGCTCGGCGTCGGCGGCATCGGCCACCAGGTCGAACGTCGCCTCGACGGGTTCGGCGTCGACCTCGTGCGGGTCGCGTCGTCGGCGCGCGACGACGAGCGGGGCCACGTGCACGGCATCGACGAGGTGCACGACCTGCTCGCCGACGTCGACGTCGTGGTCGTCGCGGTGCCCTACGGCGAGTCGACGCACCACCTCGTCGACGACGCCTTCCTCGCTGCCATGCAGGACGGCGCGCTGCTGGTGAACGTCGCGCGCGGCAAGGTCGCCGACACCGACGCGCTCGTGCGGTACGCGCAGTCCGGCCACGTGCGCCTGGCGCTCGACGTCGTCGACCCCGAGCCGCTGCCCGACGACCACCCGCTCTGGTCCACGCCGGGCGTGCTCGTCGCGCCCCACGTCGGCGGCGCGGTGGCGACGCGGATGGAGCGGGTCGGCCCACTGGTGCGCGAGCAGGTGCGACGCATCGCAGCGGGGGAGCCTCTGCTGAACGTCGTCGACGTGTCGGGTTCCTGAGGTCGCTCGGCTGGCGCGCTCGCGCACGAGGCGTACGGTCGAAGGTGAAGGTTCAACGACTTCCATCGACCTCAGGAGGACCCAGTGCAGCAGCGCACCATCGGCAACGTGACCGTCAGCGCGATCGGACTCGGCGGCATGCCGATGTCCATCGAGGGGCGGCCGGACCGTGAGCGCTCGATCGCCACGATCCACGCCTCGCTCGACGCCGGCGTGACCTTCATCGACACCGCCGACGCGTACCACCGCGACGCGAACGAGGTCGGCCACAACGAGGAGCTCATCGCGGAGGCGTTGAAGAGCCACGCGGCCGGCAAGGACGTGCTCGTCGCGACGAAGGGCGGTCACCTGCGTCCGGGCGACGGCTCGTGGACGCAGAACGGCCATCCGGACTACCTGAAGGACGCCGCGAAGGCGTCGGCGCAGCGCCTCGGCGTCGAGTCGATCGGTCTCTACCAGTTCCACCGACCCGACCCGGAGGTGCCGTACGCGGAGTCGATCGGCGCGCTGAAGGAGCTGCTCGACGAGGGCGTCATCCAGCAGGCCGGCATCTCCAACGCCACGGTCGCGCAGATCGACGAGGCCAACGAGGTGCTCGACGGGCGGCTCGTGTCGGTGCAGAACCAGTTCAGCCCGGCGTTCCTGTCGAGCCGTGACGAGCTTCGCCACTGCGCCGAGATCGGCGTCGCGTTCCTGCCGTGGAGCCCGTTCGGCGGCATCAAGAAGGCCGGCGACTTCGGCTCCGACCACTCCGCCTTCCAGGAGGTGGCCGACGCGCGGGGCGTGAGCCCGCACCAGGTGGCGCTCGCGTGGCACCTCGCGCAGGCGCCCGTCGTGGTCCCGATCCCCGGCGCCTCGCGTCCGGAGTCGGCGAAGAACTCGGCCGAGGCGGCCGACCTCGAGCTGACCGACGACGAGCTCAAGACGATCGAGTCCGGTCTCGACGTCTGACGCACCGCCTGGCGCGGCCCCGTCCTCCTCGAGGGCGGGGCCGCGGCACGTTCAGGCGCCGGCGCAGCGCGAGATGTCGTGGCGTGCGCCGTCGCGCTGCCGCTGGTCGAGGCAGCGGCGCAGGCGGGGGAATCCGACCGTCCCGGGGTCGTAAACCTGGAGCGCGTCGACGACCCTCGTCCGCGCCGGCTCCTCGTCGAGGGCGCCGTGCCACGTGGCCCACTGTTGCTCGTCGAGCAGGCCGATGGCCGCGACGGCGAGCTCGTCGTCCAGCAGCTGCAGGTATCGAGGATCCTCGTGGATCCGGTGCGGGTCGCTGCCGGCCCGACGCAGATCGTCCGCGATCTGCCAGTACCGCTGCACGTAGGCGCTGCTCGCAGCCGCCCGCGACGCCCGCTTGATGTCGACCAGCTGCTTGAGGCCGACGCACGCCACGAGGAGGAGGCCGAGCAGGAGCAGCGTCGCAGTGTCCACGCGGCGAGCGTAGTGGGTGGGACGTCCAGGTCACCGGCTGCTCCTCGACGTCCGACGGCCCCGCCCTCGGGGGAGGACGGGGCCGTCGGGGGGCCGAGATCTACGGCGCTGGCGGCTCGTCGTCGACCGGGCGTCGGTCGCGCAGCCGTCGCACGACGTAGACGACCAGCAGGTAGATCGCGATGACGCAGCCGAGCGTGTAGGCGCCCGACGTGGCCTCGTCGCTGTCGACGTAGCCGATCACGACGCACGTGACGGCGGTGACGGCGAGGACGCCGATGTAGTCGTCGATGCTCTTCATGACGCGGTGCCCCCTAGAAGCAGTTGTCGATGACGCCCTGGACGGACGCGATCTCGAGCAGGACGGCCTGCGCCTCCTTGCCGACGCCGTCGCGCTTGAACACCTTCCGGAAGGCGTACTTGGCCGACGACGACCGGCCGTAGCCCGCCTTGCGGTAGGCCTTGTACGCCTTGCGCAGCGCGCGGTAGGCCTTCTTCGCACCGCCGACGGCCTTGATCGCCGCCTTTACCTTCGCGAGCTTGGCGACGAGGAAGATGTTGCTGATGACGGCGATGACGATCGAGCGGACGCAGGCGGCCGCGCCCGTCGCGAGGGCCGAGCGGTCGGAGCGGGGGTCGAAGACCGCGGGGCTCGCCTCGGTGGAGTCGGCGTCGGAGACGGACTCCTCGCGCGCCAGGCCCTGGTCGGTGAGCCAGGCGTCGATGTCGTCCTGCGTGGTGGTCTCGGCGTCGGGGATCTGCTCGATCAGCGCGAAGCCGTCCTCGACGCCCGCGCCGACGTCGCTCTGCGGGTCGGGGTCGGCGTACCAGCCGAGCACCTCGACCTTCACGTCGATGTCGGTGCGCGAGGAGTTCTGGATCTCGATCGTGCCGTCCTGCGAGAGCGTCGTCGCGAAGGTCTCGGTGGAGACGTAGCTCGACGCGGTGGGGGGCTCGATCCACATGACGTCGCCGCCCAGCTCGGGGTCCCGGACCGCGAGCACGCCGGGGTCCTTCTTCGTCAGCCAGCGGCCGGTGACCTTGAGCTGCGCGCCGAAGGCGTCGGCGGGCACGGTGCCGACGCCGCCGATGGTGATCTGCTGCGTGGTCGAGCGACGGATCGGTTCCCAGCCGGAGCCGCCCGGGTAGACCGGCGCCGGCGTCGGGGTGGTGGCGGTCAGGTCGCCGTTGAGGGGGAGCCGTTCGTCGGACGGGTCGGTCGTGTCGACGGTGCGGGTGGAGCCGTCGTCGACGCGCTGCGTGGTGGTCGCGACCGACGTGTCGGACGCGCCCTGCAGGACGGGCGGGCGGGTGGAGGGGGCCGCGAGCAGGCTGGCGAGCACCGCGGTGGCGGTGACCGTCGTGACCGCGGTCAAGGGGGCGGAAGGGGGCATGGGGGCCGCTCTCTCGTGTCGGGCGCCGCCGGGTGAGCGGCGCTGCGATCGCGACACTCGCAGGGCCGGCAGGCTCGGCGCGCCCTTCTCTCGATCTCCTGAAGAAGCCTTCCCAAACGGCGCGCCATCCGGTATCGACACCCGTTCCCGTCGCCTCGGATCATGCGCGCGGGCCTGCCGCGACGCCCGGCATGACACCCTGGCCCCGTGCCCGACCTGACCATCACGCCGGAGATCGAGCGCGCGCTGGAGCTCCTGGAGTCGGGCAGCCACCTGTTCCTCACGGGCAAGGCGGGCACCGGCAAGTCGACGCTCGTGCGGCACTTCCTGGAGACGACGGAGCGCCGCGTGGTGGTGGCCGCGCCGACCGGCATCGCCGCGCTGAACGTCGACGGCTACACGATCCACCGGCTGTTCGGCTTCCGCCCGACCACGACGCTCGACGACGTCCGCTCCGGTGCCTACCGGCCAGGACGGTTCACGCGCGCCATCCGCGGTCTGCAGACGCTCGTGGTCGACGAGGCGTCGATGGTGCGTGCCGACGTGCTCGACATGGTCGAGGCCGCGCTGCGTCGGTTCGGGCCGCGGGAGGGGGAGCCGTTCGGTGGGGTGCAGGTCGTGCTGGTCGGCGACCTGCTGCAGCTGCCGCCGATCGTCGGCGACCGCGAGACCGAGTTCTTCCGCACCCAGTACGACACCGAGTACTTCTACTCCGCGCACTGCTTCGACCGCGACGCGTTCCCGACCGTCGCGCTCACGACGGTGTTCCGCCAGCTCGGCGACGACACGCTCACCGGTCTGCTCAACGCGGTGCGCGAGGGGGTGCTGCTGGAGCAGGCGCGCGAGGAGCTGAACAGCCGCGTCGACCGCGACTTCGAGCCGCCGGAGGACGAGCTGTGGCTGACGCTCGCACCGTCGAACTCCATCGTCACCGCGCGCAACCGGGAGCGGCTGGAGCGGCTGCCGGGCGACGTCGTCACGAGCGTCGCGCGGGAGAGCGGCGACCTCGGCGGCTTCGACCCGCCCACCGACACGGTGCTGCGGCTGAAGGTCGGAGCGCAGGTCATGATGCTCACCAACGATCCGAGCGACCGGTGGGTCAACGGCTCGCTCGCGCGCGTGGTGGGCATCGAGGCCGACGACGTCTCGGGCGACGTCGAGCTGGAGGTGGAGCTGGCCGACGGCTCGGTGGTCACGGTCGACGAGTACACGTGGGAGGTGACGCGGCCGGTCGTCGACGGCGGCACGCTGAGCCGCGAGGTGGTGGGCACGTACCGGCAGCTGCCGTGCCGGCTCGCGTGGGCGATCACGATCCACAAGAGCCAGGGGCAGACGCTCGACCGGCTCGTCGTCGACCTGACGGGCGGGGTGTTCGCGACCGGCCAGGTGTACGTGGCGTTGAGCCGGGCGACGTCGATGGCGGGGCTGGTGCTGAAGCGGCCGATCGAGCCGCGGCACCTCCGCACCGACCGCCGGGTCACGCGGTTCCTGTCGGGCGAGGTGGCGCGCACGGCGCCGGACCGCTTCGCGGCGCTGGGGGTCTGCTTCGTCGGCGACGAGGGCACCTTCTCGCGGCCGCGCCCGGTGGAGCTGGCGGTCGCGTTCGACGACGGCACCGCGGTGAGCACCCTCGTGAATCCCGAGCGCGACCTCGCCGACGCGCGTTCCCGGTTCGGCATCTCTGCCGACGACGTGCTGCTCGCACCGACCCTGCCGGAGGCCTGGGCGGTGCTCGCGCCGCTGCTCGAGGGCGTCACGCTCGTCGGCTCGCGGGTGGACGACGCCCTCGGCATGGTCGACTTCGAGCTCAAGCGCCTGCAGCACGTGGTGCCGATGGGCTTCGGCGTCGAGCTGCCGCTCGGTGGGCTGACCTCGGCGGAGCGGATGGCGATGTCGTCGGGTCGTGCGGCCGACCAGGCGCGAGCGGCGCTCTCGGCGTTCACGCGGATGCGCCACGAGGGCCTCGCCGTCGCTGCAAGCACGCCGTTCGAGCCGGCCGAGGGCCTGCCCGACCCGAGCTACCTGCTCACCCGCGACCCCGACCTCTCGCCCCCGTCGACCGACCGCCTCCCCACCCTCTCCGCGCTGGTGGAGGCGAGCGTCGGGGTGAGTGCGACGCTGCTCGGAGGTGTTGCCGCCCCGTCGGGGGAGCGCCCACCGCGGGTGGTGGCCGACGCGGTGGTCGCGCGGCTGGCCAACGTCGCGACGAAGGCGTCGAGCCTCTCGCCCCAGCTCGTCGAGCGCCTGCGCACGGTCGAGTCACTGCTCGACGAGCGGTTCGTCGACGACCTCGTCGCGTCGGTCGCGAAGACGAACCCGTCCGCGTCCGACGTGCTGCAGCCCGGCGCGCGGGTGTGCTTCACCGGCACGGCGACGTCGCCGTCGGGCCGGACGTACGGGCGCGACGAGATGGAGCGCCTCGCCCGCGACGCCGGCCTCCTCCCCGCCGCCAACGTGACCAAGACGAAGTGCGACCTCCTCGTCGTCGCCGAGGTCGGCACCCAGTCGGGCAAGGCGCGCAAGGCCCGCGAGTACGGCAAGCCGGTGATCTCCGCGGACGAGTTCTTCGCGTGGGTGGGCGTGGTCTGAGCCCTGCGTCTCACGAGATGAAGGTTGCCGGGGAGACGCGGGGGACATGGACGAGGACGTCGAAGGCCGCTGGCATGTCGTCGACGGTGATGTAGTGACGGTCATCCCGCGTCGGTTCGTACATGCCCGAGACCAGCCGCACGTGGTGCGCCTTGGTGAGGAGATCACGGCCGTCGGCGCGCAGGTCGACCACCACCGACCCGCCGAAGCTGGCGGCGGCGACCTCCAGCGAGGCCTCGAGGCTGTCCGCTCGGGGCGGTGGGAGGTCGAGGTCGCGGATCCGGCCCTGGCCGAATGTGGTGAGCACGCAGCGGTAGTCGTCGAGCAGCACGTCGCGCAGCCTGGACCCGAACGCGGGTCCGGCGCCGGCGAGATGACCGATGCCGTCCCACACGACCGCCCGCCGACCGGTTCGCGTCAGGTGTCCGATCAGTTCCTCAGCCGCTCGCCGCTCGTCCTCGGACCCGTCGTGGCCCTGGCTGAGCGATGTGGCGTGGAACTCGACGATGCGGTCGAGTCGGAGCCGAGCCTCGGACAGGGCGGGGCGACCGGCGAGCGCGACCGCGGTGAGGTCGCGGGCCGCCCTGGCGAGCTCCACGAACGGCGGACCGTCCCAGCGCCCGTGGGCGCGCTCGACGTGCTCGCCCCCGCCGTGTGCGACCCGGATGGTCGTCAGCAGCTCGGAGACGGCTTCGGACTGGGGACGTCCTGACACGGCAGCGACGACCGCGTCGTAGTCGGCGACAGTCGCGGTCGGACGACGGATTCCACGGACCTCCAGCGCAACCGGTGGGTGGGCCCGTTGATGCTCTCGCAGACGGTGAATGGTGCGTGCGAGCGACATGGTCTGCCAGGGGCCCCACATCTCGTCCTGGATCGTCGAGAGGTCCTCGCCCGCCCTGTCGTGCACCCAGGCGTCCAGTCGCGCTCCGATGTCGGTGGTGTCCTGCAGGACGAACGTGCTGGTCCCGCGCTCGACCAACGCGGTGACGAGATCCGCCTGGATGTCGGCCACCTCCTGGGCTTCGCGGGTGGTGGGGGCCAGACCCACCACGGTGGCGTCGGCGAGGGAGGCGGCGAGGTCGTCGATGTCGAGGGGGCGGGCGGCTCGTGCGATCGCGCCGGTGAGTGCTTCGTCGCGGCTCATGCGAGCGCATCCTGACGCGCAATGCGCAGAGCCGCGCCGAGCACGGCGATCTCGCCGAGCATCGCGCGAAGTGCGTCGGCCTCGTCCTTCGCGGGGACGTAGCTTCCATCGTCGACGCGGTGGGCCGAGAGCGCGAGGGTGGTCGGCGCGACGTGCATGCGCAGCTCGGCCACGACAGGGCGGAGCGCCTCGACGGCCAGCAGACCGCCTGCCATCCCGTAGCCGACGAGCCCGACGGGCTTGCCGTGCCACTCGGCGTAGAGGTGGTCGAGGGCGTTCTTGAGGGCGGCGGGGAAGGACGCGTTGTACTCCGCCGCCACGAGCACGAAGGCATCGTAGGACGCGACCGTCTTCGACCAGGCGAGTGTGCTGGCCTGCTCGTACTCGCCGAAGGCGGCAGCTGTTGGCTCGGACAGCAGGGAGAGGTCGTGGTCGAGCAGGTCGATCGTGTGGAGCTGCAGCGTCGGTGCGGAGGTGTCGTCGGCCACCCAATGCGCGATGGCGGGCGAACGGCGCGTGGGCCGGGTGCTGCCGGCGATCACGCCCACCCGGAGGGTCTCGGAGGCGGTCCGGTCATCAGAAGAGTCCATGCCGTTGACGCTAGGACTTGAACATTAGTTGAAGTCAAGCGACGATCGAGAGGTGTCCTCCACCAGGCTCGAAGGACCGACGCTGACCGTCGGTGACGTCGCCGCTGCGTCGGGCGTGGCCGCGTCGGCGATCCGCTTCTACGAGCGCCAGGGCCTGCTCACCTCTCACCGCACGAGCGGCAATCAGCGCCGGTACGACGAGTTCGCCCCGTGCATGGTGCGGATCTGTCGTGTGGCGCAGCGTGTGGGCCTGACCGTCCAGGAGGTCGTCGCATTGTTCGACGCGCTGCCCGAGGAGCCGACGCTCGATGACTGGCAGGGGCTGACGGACTCGCTCGTCGCCGAGGCGGAGCGTCGCATCGCGGATCTGCGGCGCACGCTCGACGACCTCGCTTCCGACGGTCCGCTCTGCGCGGTGCCCGGGGTCGACGATGTCTGACCGTCGATCGCGAGACGACGCGGCAGCTCAGGGCGGGTCATGAACATCGAGGTGGTGCAGGGCGACATCACGGCTCAGGACGTCGACGCCGTGGTCAACGCGGCAAACCGTGCCATGCGGGGCGGGGGAGGGGTGGACGGCGCGATCCACCGCGCGGGCGGCCCGGAGGTGCTGGAAGACTGTCGTCGCCGCTTCCCGCGCGGCCTCGAGACGGGCCAGGCCGGCTGGACGACGGCCGGCCGCATGCCGGCGAGGTGGGTGATCCACGTCGTCGGACCGAACCACAACCGCGGCGAGCGCGACCGCACGCTCTTGACGTCCTGCTACGCCAACGCGCTGGCCGTGGCAGACGAGCTCGGCGCCACGTCGATTGCGTTCCCGCTGATCAGCGCGGGCTCCTACGGCTGGCCGTTCGACGACGCCGTCGCGGCCGCCGTCGACACCCTCCGCTCCACCATCACGCAGGTCGCGTCGGCCCGCCTCGTCGCCTACGACGCAAGCGCGCACGACGCGATCGCGCAGCGCCTCTCGGCCTGACCACCACCTAGGCTGGCCCCGCGCTCCCGTAGCCCAATGGCAGAGGCAGGCGGCTTAAACCCGCCCCAGTGTGGGTTCGACCCCCACCGGGAGCACTGCCAGCTCTACGTTGGTCGGCTCGGCGTCAGGTTGCAGCGGTGATCTCGACTGAAACTCGGTCCACTCGGGCCACCGATGCGCTCACCCCCTCGGCGAGGTTCGGGTCGAACAAGGCGAGGTTAATCCCATCGCTGACCGAACTGCGATAGATCACTCCTTGGTACCCCTGTTTCTTTATGAACTCGCACAAGTATTGGCTGGGGATGTACTCAAAGGGTGCACTTCGCGGCTGCACCGGTTTTGTCAACTCTTTTCCGAGCCGTTCGAGGAGGGGCAGTCCAGCAAGCAGCGCGGCCATCTGCTCGCGATTCTCGAGCAAGAAGGGGGACGCAGTCTTCCGCGGTTCGCGTAGGTCCAAAGCTCGGATTAGCGGGATTCTAAAGGTGGCTACGCATGCCAGTTCGCCAGTGTGAGGTCGAACTTCTGCCACTGCGGTCCGATCTGTGGATCCGAGATACAAATATCGGATTCCCGCGGGGTTCGCGCGTCCATGTCCGGCTAGATGAGCCGGAGGGGCACCCATCTCATCGAGACGGAGCGGTCCGGGGCCGGGGATTAGACGGGCGCGGTGCCACAGGTCGGAAATCTGAGCGAACTCTTCGGGAGGCGCGATCAACTGATCAAGCAACTCGCCAAGCCGCTCGAGATCGATGGGTTTGTCAAGAAACCACCGGTTCCGATGCATCATCTCGGCCCGAAGCTCATCCCAGCGTTGAGGCGTCTCATGAAGGGGGGGATCGGCAGGAGCGAACGCCTGTCGAACGATCTCACCGTCGTCGAGGATGTCCGCAAGGAGCTCTTTGGCGTGGGCTTCGTCCATCGCGGCATGGTCGAACAAGCGCCAGTCCTCGGATAGAAGTATCGCCAGCGACTTGCCCGCTTCGGCGGGACGGTAGCAGTCGAGCACCATTTCAAACCACTGACTCAATGCGGCGGGAGCAATTGTCGTCGCGTCAGCGGTGCCGCAATAATCACACACCCCACTGCGAGCTAAGCCTGTGCCGTCTGCGACAACCTTCGGGATGATGTGGCGGGTCAATCCACGATCACCGAAGCAATTGGCGCAACATTGCTTGCTACGCATCTCAAAGTCTTGCGTGATAGTCAGAAAGAGTCTCTAGGTGATGCTTGATCGAGAGTTTCTTGACGTATCCGAGGCCGGGGAAGTGTCCGCGCGAGTATAGGTCGCGAAATTCTGCGACGGCGCTGCTTTCAACAAGATTTGATTGGCCGGAGTTGAGTGCACTTATCAATTTTTCAAGGGCCTGTGCGAATTTCCCTGCTGGATCGGTCGGGGTATCGTTAGTATCGGAAATAAAGTGGTAGACGAACATTGCATTATCCTGCTCCGGATCGATGAATGTCAGATGGATGGCCACAGCGTAGGCCGGACCGCCGCCCTCGCTATAGTTGTCGCCCACTGTGAGAAAATCTCCGTAGCCGTCCATCCCTCGATCGATGTAGGTCACGTGAAGATCAGAGAAGGCGTCGATCGGCTGGTAGGCGGAGTTCTTCATCTGCAAGAAGCCGTCACCAATGAGGACTCGCGGCCTCTCCTGGAAGTGTCGTCGGTAGAGCATATTTGTGTGCGCATCCAAGAAAATGTTGCGGTGAGGTCCTTCGCTGGTACCTAGCGCCTCGGCAAGGGATCGTGACTCAGTGAACCCCGAATGGATCAGCGAGGTTCCCGAAAGCTGTGTGTCTCGAATTCTCGCTACGGCTTCAGTGATTGATGTCTCGCTCGTGAGCAGGATGCCGGGTCGGATCGCGTCGTTTCCGCGGTAATCTCGCTCAAGGAAGGCGGTGATGTTGTCCCCGCCTTCTCGGTGGTCGCCGTACCGCGGATTTATCACCACAACGGCTTGAGCTCCTGCTTTGGCTAGTGCGCTAAGTGCCTTCTCCAGTCCTCCGAGCGACTCGCGGACGGGCTCGATGATCGGGACAAAACCCGACTCTGCTATCAGAGTCGCGGACTCCCTGATTGCGATAAGCTCGAACTGCTTCCCTCGAAAATAGGGGTAGTACATCTATATCTCACTTCCAGGAAAGAGCCGTGTCAATCGGGGTGTTCATGGCCTCGACGATGAGACTCCGGCTCCTCGGGGTGGGTTGAATAGATAGAGAAGCTGCTCGAACCGAGGTAGGCAGTGCGGTAACGAACCCGCCGAGTACGGATTGAGAACGTGTTTGCCGTAGAACTTTCACCATCGCGTCATGGACAGCCTCTGAATTTAATTGGGAGTAGATCCGTCGGAGCTCGGCGCGCAAAAGAGTATTGGGGAGGGTGGGTGCTTCGCGGCCGACGAAGGCGAGAACCTTTTCAGCTTCGTCGAGGCGAAGCATCTCGAGAATCATCGTCGGATGGGTGCGGCCAGGCGTGTTGAGGGCTTCGCGCTCTGTCCGGAGCCTGAATCTTTCGGAAAGTGTAACGACGCCTACGTCGGCGGGTACGCTCTTAAGCACTTCCGTCAGTCGGGACTCGCTGGCGACCACGTTCACGGCCGCGAAGACTCTGCGGTAGGCGCTGACTTGATCCCGAAGCCGGACGAGGGAATCGCGTTCTGACTTGATCTCGTACGCTGTCGAGGTGCCATTCAAGACCACGACATCGGCTTTGCGCGGCCCGACCCGCACCTCGTTCAGCAGCGTCGCTGTGTTCAACGAATGGCGTCCCAGGAGGATCTTTTGAGTGATAGCCGATCTGTACACGTAGTCGTCGCGAAACTCTGGGCGGCGGAGCAAGCGGAACGCTTCGTCGAAGCAGTCGCCAACGGATGACTCGATTGACACGGAGGCCGGGATGCGTGTCTGCGACAGTAGGCGTGCGAAGAGTGGTGACCGCGCTTGCTTGGCGAAATCGCGGAACACGGTGGCTGAGAAGAGGCGACTGAGCGCAGACGCTTCGTGCCTGTCGAGCCGCACTCGCTCCACCCTCCCGTGTCCGCTGGTGGTCCTGCCGTCCAAGACGGTTCTTCAAGGTTATCGTGCCGCCCTCGAAGCCAACGCGTTTCAGGCGGCGGGTTTCCGTCGCGGCTGGGCGACCGCGCAGTCGTAGCGCTTGGGAGTGCGTGGAACGAGAGGCAGATGCGGCTCAGACTGACGACAAGACCACGTCGCGGATGGGGGTCAGGTTCGATGCGCGCTCCGAGAGGACTTCCCGGAAGGAGCGCTGGACTTTCGAGTCCGTGACGTGAGTCCGAAGCTTGGATTACCCAGACAGCCGTCTATCAGACCCCAACCCCCTCCGGCCCATCCGTCGCGAGCTCGTCGTGCTTGACGTTGAGCAGGATCCAGATGATGGCGGACGCGGTCCAGATCATGAAGGCGCCGACGAGGAACGCGTGCGTCGCGCCCTCGGTGAAGGCGGCCTGGCCGATGAGTGCGTTCAGGCGGTCGGCGGCGTCGGGCGACGGCGCGGCACCCGACCCGGAGGCGGTCTGGAGGGCGCCGCCGATCTCCTCGCCGCGGTTGGTGGAGAAGTGCAGGGCGACGGTCGAGAGGGCGGCCAGGCCGATGGCGCCGCCCACCTGTTGCATCGTGTTGAGCACGCCCGAGCCGATGCCGGACTCCTCCGAGGGGATGCCGTGCACGGCCACCAGGGTCATCGTCACGAACACCAGGCCCATGCCGAACGCCATCAGGATGATGAACGGCGCGATCGCGGTCCAGTAGTTCACGTCGTCGCTCAGCGACCCGCTGCCGCTGGCGATGCGCAGCAGGTGGGCGGGGCTGTCGTCGACGCTGATCCGCGAGAAGCCGAACAGGGCGATGCCGGCCAGGATCGTGCCGGTCCCGGCGATGAACCGCGGGTCCATGCGTGCGATCAGCTTCGACGAGAGGGTCGCGCCCATGACGATGCCGACCGTGAACGGCAGGAACGCGAAGCCGGTGTGCAGCGGGCTGTAGCCGAGCACGTTCTGGACGAACAGCGACAGGAAGAAGAACATCGCGAACATGGCCGCCGGGGTGATCATCATCGAGGCGAACGCGACCGACCGCGCGCGGCTGGCGAAGATGTTCAGGGGCAGCAGCGGGCTCTTGACCGAGCGCTCGATCACGATGAAGCCCACGAGCAGCACCGCCGAGACGACCAGCGGCACGATGGTCGAGGTGTCGCCCCAGCCGTAGCGCTCGTCGCCGGCCCGGGACAGGCCGAAGACCAGCGCGGCCAGGCCGAGGGTGCCGCTCAGGGCACCGGGGATGTCCAGCGGCAGGCGCTGCGGCTTGCTCTCGGGCAGGAACCGCGGCGCCAGGAACGCCGCCACCAGGCCGATCGGCACGTTGATGAGGAACGTGAGGCGCCAGCCCTCGAGGTTGCCCAGCTCCAGGCCGGTCAGCCAGCCGCCGAGGATCAGGCCGATCGCGGCGCCCACGCCCGACAGGGC
Organism: Aeromicrobium sp. CnD17-E; assembly: GCF_024124745.1. GTDB lineage: Bacteria > Actinomycetota > Actinomycetes > Propionibacteriales > Nocardioidaceae > Aeromicrobium. The sequence goes on along the minus strand of NZ_JAMXRU010000002.1, from coordinate 40,628 downwards.
GGCGTAGACGCTGAAGGCGCGGTTGCGCAGGGGGCCGGCCGGGAAGGTGGTGGTGATCAGCGCGAGGGCGGCGGGAGCGGCGAGGGCCGCGCCGATGCCCTGCAGACCGCGCGACGCGAGCAACATCGGCTCGTTCTGGGCCAGGCCGCCGAACGCCGAGGCGACGGCGAACACCACGAGGCCGGTCATGAAGATCCGGCGGCGACCGTAGAGGTCGGCCAGGCGGCCGCCGAGGAGCAGCAGGCCGCCGAACGCGAGGGCGTATCCCGTCACGATCCACTGCAGGTTCGCCTCGCCGATCTTCAGGTCGGTCGCGATGTACGGAAGCGCGATGTTGGCGATCGTCGCGTCGAGCACGACCATCAGCTGCGCGATGCAGATGATGACGAGCGCCCAGCCCAGCCGGCGGTTGGTCTCAGGCGTGAGGTCCTCCGGCTCGGTGAGGTGGCCCTCGGCGTCGGGGGTGGTGTCGGTCATGAGGGGTCCTTGGGGGTCTGGTCGGGGGAGTGGCGCAGGACGGCGGGGAGGATCACCTGGTCGATGACCGCGGCGACCCTCTCGGGGGTGGGCACTTCGCCCAGGACGAACTCGCGGTGCAGCACGATGCCGGCGAGGGCCGGCCCGACGATGTCGAGATCGACGTCGTCGCGGACCTCGCCGCGCTCGCGGGCACGGGCGAAGAGCACCTGGGTCGCCTCGACCTTCGGGCCGAGGATCCGGGTGCGGAAGCCGTCGGCGAACTCGTTGTCGCGCCCGAGGGCGGTGAGCACGGCGCTGAAGATCGCGATCTGACGCTCGTCGGTCAGGCCCCCGCGGCCGCAGTGCGAGGCGAGGAGGTCGCCCCGCAGGCTGCCGGTGTCGGGCACGGCGGCGAGCGGACCCTTCTGGGCGAGGACCGCCTCGAGGACGAGGCTGGCCTTGGTGTCCCAGCGGCGGTACAGCGTGGCCTTCGACGCCCGCGCGGCCGAGGCGACGGCGTCCATCGTCAGGCGGTCGTAGCCGACGTCGGCCAGGACGTCGAGCGCGGCCTCGAGGATCTCGTGCTCACGCTCGCCCTCCACGCGAGGACGGGCGGCTGCGGCTTCGGCCGGGGTCATGGGGCTCCTGGTGCACGACGAAAGAATGATGAAACGAAACGGTACCGTTCCATTTGATGGTACGGACATGTTTCGTCGCAGCGCAACCCCTGCGCGCCGAGGATCCTCGATGGGCTGCTCGGCGTCACCGCTGGTCGCGCGTCGGCTTCGTCCGTCGGGTCGCGGTGGCAGTGCGGGGATCGTCGGGCCACGCGTGCTTCGGGTACCGACCACGGAGGTCCGCGCGGACGCCCGGGTAGCCGTTGTCCCAGAAGGAGTCGAGGTCGGCGGTGACCGCAGCCGGGCGACGAGCGGGGGAGAGCAGGTGCAGCAGCACGGGGACCCTGCCGTCGGCCAGGGTCGGCGTCGCGGTCCAGCCGAAGACCTCCTGCAGCCGGACGGCCAGCACGGGCTGTTCCTGGGCGTAGTCGATCCTCACGCTCGATCCGCTGGGGACCTCCACCCGCTCGGGGGCCAGCTCGTCGAGTCGGCTCGCGTCGGGCCAGGGGAGGAGGGCGCGCAGGGCCGAGGTGACGTCGATGCGGCGGAGGTCCTGGGCGGAGCGGACGCGCGCCAGCTGCGGCCCGAGCCACGACTCCAGGGTCTCGGTCAGGGCGGCGTCGCCGACGTCGGGCCACGGGCCGCCGATGGCCCGGTGGAGGAAGTCGAGACGGGCGCGGAGGGCGGTGGCCGAGTCCGACCAGGGGAGCAGGTCGATGCCCTCGGTCTCCAACGCCTCCCGGATGGCTGCGGTCACCGCGTCGGCCGGCGGATCCGTGATCGGCACCGACGAGAGCTCGATCGCGCCGAGCAGCGTGCGGCGGCGCGCCCGCACCCGACCGTCGGTCCACGTTACCTCGTCGACCTCGGTCCACGACGACCCGGCGGCCTCCAGCGCGAGGTCCTCGGTGAGCGGCGCGGCCGAGCGGATGCGGGCCTCGCGCTCCCCGGACCGTCGGTCGGCGTCGGCGACAGCCAGCCACTCCAAGCCCGACAGCGGACTGGGGTCGCGGGGGTCGAAGGCAGCGCCGGTGCCGCCGGTCATCAGGTACGCCGATCCGCCCGCGCGCTTCCGCGCGATGCGGTCCGGGTGGGCGAGGGCGACGACCAGGCCGACGGCGACGTCGTCGGTGAGCGACCGCGCGCCGGTCGCCTCGTTCGCGTGCTCCTTCGCGATGGCCTCGAGCCGCTTCACCTGCTCGCGCCACGACCCCGACCGGTGGCCCGACCGCAGCGAGCGGAGCGCGGCGACGAGGTCGCCGCCTGGTGCGCGGACGTCCTCGCCCAGCATCGCCACCACCTCGGCCGAGCGCCGGGCCCCGACGAGCGCCGACCCGTCGATGAGCGCTCGGGCCAGGCGCGGGTCGACGGGCACGCCCGCCATCACGCGACCGCGGGCGGTCGCCCGTCCGTCGTCGGTGGTCGCGCCGAGCTCGAGCAGCGTCTGCCGTGCCGTGGCCAGGGCGTGCTCGGGCGGCTGGTCGAGCAGGGCCAGGTCGCGCACGTCGTCGTTGCCCCAGCAGGCCACCTCCAGCGCGAACGCGGTGAGGTCGGCGGTGGCGATCTCGGGCTCCGGGTGGTCGGCCAGGCGAGCGTGCTCCTCCTTCGACCAGCAGCGCAGCACGGCACCCGGTCCGAGACGTCCGGCGCGGCCCGCCCGCTGCTCCGCTGCCGCCTTGCTCACCGCGACCGTCACGAGCGACGACAGCCCGCGGCGGTGGTCGGTGCGCGGCTCCCGCGAGAAGCCGGCGTCGACGACGACCCGCACGCCCGGCACGGTCAGCGACGACTCCGCGACCGCCGTCGAGACGACGACCCGGCGACGTGGACCCTCGCTGAGCGCACGGTCCTGCTCCGCGCCCGGCAGGCGTCCGTGCAGGGGGTGCACGTCGGCGTCGACGTCGTGCAGCCGTCGCATGGTCGCGTCGACCTCCGCGACGCCCGGCACGAAGACGAGCACGTCGCCCTCGTGCTCGGCGAGCGCGCGGCGGACGGTCGCCGCAACGTGGTCGTGGAAGGCCGGGGTGATGCCGCGGTCGTCGGTGCGCCGCACGCCAGGAGGCGCCGGACACCACACTGACTGCACCGGATGCAGGGCGCCTGGGACGTCGACCACCGGCGCCGGCTCCTCGACCGAGGCCAGCAACCCTGCAGTTCGCTCCGCCTCGACGGTGGCTGACATCGCGACGAGGACGAGGTCGTCGCGCAGGTTGGCGCGCACGTCGACGAGCAGCGCGAGGGTCAGGTCGGCGTCGAGGTGCCGCTCGTGCACCTCGTCGAGCACGACCGCGCCGACGCCGGCCAGCTCGGGGTCGTGCTGGATGCGTCGCAGCAGGAGCCCGGTGGTGACGACCTCGACCCGCGTGCGCCGACTCGACTTCCGGTCACCGCGGACGGCGTACCCGACGGTCTCGCCGACCGGTTCGCCGAGCAGGTGCGCCAGACGTCGCGCGGCGGCGCGAGCGGCGATCCGGCTCGGCTGGGTGACGACCACGCGACCCTCCACGGCCACCGCGACCGCAGGCGGGACGAGCGTCGTCTTGCCGGTCCCGGGCGGAGCCTGGACCACCGCGACACCCCGACCTCGCACCGCCTCGTCCAGCGCAGCCAGCCCCGCGACGACCGGCAGGTCGGGCGGCGCGGCGAGGAGGGTGCGGAGCGGGTCGGGCACGTGTGCAGTGTGCCGGACGTCCCCCGCCTGCGGACCGTTCCGGGGCCTGGCAGCACTAGCGTGAGACCCGTGAGACGAGGTCGGTACATCCCGCCGATGGACCCGAGCGTCGGGCCGGTGGAGGAGCTGCTCGATGCGGCAGCGTCGCGGTCGACGGGCGAGGTGGAGTCGCGGGCGGGGCGTGTCGTGGCCCCGCACGCGCTCTGGCTGTGCGCCTGCGAGACCTTCGATGACGCTCCCACGTGGTTGATCTACGCCGTCGGCGACGACGGGGTCGGGTGGCAGCGCATCCCGGAGCAGGTGGACATCGAGGACGTGATCGACGCGGAGCACCTGACCGGCTGCCACCCCGATCCTGAGGGAGTGCTCAGGTGGCTCCGCGGCGAGCGACCCAGACCATGGCGCCGTGGTCCCGCCGACTTCCCGGAGGACTCGTATGTCTACGACGAGCTGAACCGCAGGATCTTCACCGGTGAGGTCTAGTTGACCGACCAGACGGCGCAGGTGTGCGGCGTGTCCGAGTGGGAGGCCCGCAGGTCGCCGGCCGCGATACTGGCCCGATGAAGCCCCAGAAGGTGCGCCGGCGTCTCGAGCAGGCCGTTGGCAGCGGACGCGCCGTGGACCTGGTGCGCGACAGTCTCGGCCAGGACGACAGGGGCTTCGTGCTGAGTCTCTCGGGAGGCTGGGTCGCCCTGCAGGTGCTCGCGGACGGTGTCTACGTCGACGGCGTGGTGCTGCTGCGGGTCCAGGACATCTCTGCCGTGCGGGACGCGCACAGCACCTACGTCGCGCGAGCGCTGGAGCGGCTCGAGCAAACTCTCGCGTCGTTCGCGATCCCGACCGGGGCCGACGCGCGAGACCTCCTGATCCTGGCCGCAGGGCTGCATCCCTTCAGCGCCTTCGCGGTCGAGGACGACGGCGACGAGGCGCTCATGATCGGCCGGCTCCTCAAGGCCGGCAGGAAGCAGGCGAGGCATCGTTTCATCGACGCCGACGGGACGTGGGCCGACGCCGACGACCGGTGGAAGTACGACGAGATCGTGAGCGTCTACATCGGCGGTCGTTACATCGACGCGCTCGCACGATTCGCAGATCCTGGTCCCGCCGACCTCGCCCCCTAGCCTGAGCGCATGCCCTCCCGTCGTCGCGTCTCGATGGACCCGAGCGTCGGGCCGGTGGAGGAGCTGCTCGACGCGGCAGCGTCGCGGTCGTCGGGCGAGGTCGAGCGACGGGCGGGGCGTGTCGTGGCGTCGCACGCGATCTGGCTCTGCCCCTGCGACACGGACGACGACGCGCCGACGTGGCTGGTCTACACCCGCGGCGGCGACGGCATCGGCTGGCTGCGGGTCGAGGACGGGATGGACCTCGGCGACGTCGTGGAGGCGCAGCGTCTCACCGGCTGCCACCTCGACCCGGGCGCGGTGCTGTCGTGGGTGCGCGGAGAGTGGTCGACGCCGTGGGGCGCAGGTCAGGGCGACGACCCGCTGCACTCGGACGTCTTCGACGAGCTGCAGCGCAGGATCCTCGCCTCCCAGGACGGCCCAGACGGCTGACCCTGCACCACCGATCCGTGCGCGCCGCGAGCGAATCAATCTGGATGAGCGCTGCTGCAAGCAATGATCAATCGTTCGAGGGAGCATCCGGCCTCGATCGTGGCGCGCGCCGGCGACGCGACCCCACCCTGGACCTCCGGGCGATCCCCGGACGCCGTCGCGGTACGCCACGTGGTCGTGGACGCGGGCCCAGAAGGCTCGCGGCGACCCGCTGGGCGACCGCCCGTCCTGCGACCGAGCGAGGCCCCGATGACCGAGCTGCTCCCTGCCCCCACGTCCGCCGACACCTCCGCGACCCTGCGGGAGGTGACCGAGCGCGTCCGCTGGATCGCCACGGCGATCGTCGACGCCGCCAACCACGGCCGGCCGAACACGTCGGGCGTGAAGGTCGGCGGGCACCAGGCGTCGAGCGCGTCGATGGTCGACATCATGACCGCCCTGTGGTTCTCCGAGCTGGAGCGGGACGACCGGGTGTCGGTCAAGCCGCACGCGTCGCCGGTGCTGCACGCCGTCAACTACCTGCTCGGCGACCTCGACGCCTCCTACCTCGGGCGGCTGCGCGAGAAGGGCGGCCTGCAGAGCTACCCCAGTCGGCTCAAGGACCCCGACACCGTCGACTTCTCCACCGGCTCCGTCGGCATCGGCGCGACGGCCGCGATCTGGGCCGCGCTCGCGCACCGCTACCTCGACTCGCGCGTCCCCGACGTCGCCCCCGCGGGACGGTTCATCAGCCTCGTCGGCGACGCGGAGCTCGACGAAGGTGCCGTGTGGGAGGCCGTCGCCGACCCTGCCGTCGCGGGGCTCGGCGAGGTGCTGTGGGTGGTCGACGTCAACCGCCAGTCGCTCGACCGTGTCGTGCCCGACGTTCAGGTCCACCGCCTCGAGGGGATGTTCGAGGCCGCGGGCTGGCAGGTGCTCACCCTGGCGTGGGGCCGGACGATCACGTCCCTCTTCGAGCGCCCCGGAGGCGCCGACCTGCGCCGCAGGCTCGAGTCGATGCCCAACGAGGAGTACCAGCGGATGCTGCGCGCCGACCCGGCCGAGCTGCCCGACCGCATCCTCGGCGACGACGCCAGCGCGGAGCTGACGGCGCTCGTCGGGTCGCTGTCCGTCGCGAACCTCGCCGAGGCCGTGCGCGACCTGGGCGGCCACGACCTCGACCTCCTCGTCGACACGTTCCGCCACGTCGACGCGCACCGACCGACGGTCGTCCTCGCCTACACGATCAAGGGCCGCGGGCTGCCGATCGAGGGCCACCCGGCCAACCACTCCGCTCTGCTCACCGAGGAGCAGATGGACGCCTACGCTGCGGAGGTCGGTGCCGACCGCGCCGACCCGTGGCGGGCGTTCGAGCCCGGCTCCGCCGCCGACCAGCTCTGCCACCGACGGGGTGAGGCGCTGCGCCGCGAGCCCGTCGCCACACCGACCGTCGACGCCCTGCCCGTGGCCCTGGGCCGGTCGCACCGCGCCCCGGTGTCGACGCAGGCCGCACTCGGCCGGTTCCTCGTCGACCTCACGCGCGAGGCGCCCCAGGTCGCGGGGAAGGTCGTCACCTGCAGCCCCGACGTCGCCTCGTCCACCAACCTCGGCGGCTGGATCAACAAGACCGGTGTCTGGTCGGCGCAGGACCGACGCGACTGGTTCGCCGACGACGCGCAGCGCACGCTGCGCTGGGCCGAGGGCACCGGAGGTCAGCACATCGAGCTCGGCATCGCCGAGGTCAACCTGGTGGGCCTGCTCGGCGAGCTCGGCACCACCTGGAGTCGGTGGGGTGAGCGGCTCATCCCGCTCGCGACGCTCTACGACCCCTTCGTCGCCCGGGCGCTCGAGCCGTGGTCGTACGGCATGTACGCCGGCGGCCAGTCGATCCTGGTCGGCACTCCCTCGGGTGTCACGCTCGCGCCCGAGGGTGGCGCGCACCAGTCGATCACCACCCCGTCGATCGGGCTCGAGCAGCCCGGCTGCGTCGCGTGGGAGCCCGCGTTCGCGCAGGACCTCGAGTGGTGCCTGCTCGCCGCGATGGGACAGGTCGGCAAGCCCGGCGGCTCGTCCGCGTACTTCCGGCTGTCCACCCGCCCGCTCGACCAAGCGGCTGCTCGCCTCCCCGACGACCCCGACCTGCTCGAGCGACGTCGACGGCACGCGGTCGCGGGCGGCTACCGGCTGGGCGACCCGGCGGGAGGCGACGACGTCACGCTCGTCGGCGTGGGCGCGATCATGCCCGAGGTGCTGGCCGCCGCCGACCGGCTCGCGTCCGTCGGTGTCCGGGCCGGCGTCGTGTGCCTGACCAGCCCCGACCTCGTCTACCGCTCCTTCGACGCGCGGGGTCGCGTCGGCGCTCACCACGCGAGCGACATCGCCGAGGTGCTGTTCCCGGCCGCCCACCCTGCCCCGCTCGTCACCGTGCTGGACGGCCACCCGCACACGCTGTCGTTCCTGGCGGGCCTGCGCGGCGACCGGCTGGTCGGGCTGGGCGTGCGCGAGTTCGGGCAGTCGAGCGACGTCGACGAGGCCTACCGCCTGCACGGCATCGACACCGCCTCCATCGTCGACGCCGCGCTGACCCTCGCCGGACGCTGAGCGGCCGCGGGCGCCGACACGGCTGGCCGGCGGCAGGGCTGCCCTACCCTGGGTGCTCCGACAGGGAGGTGCGTGATGCCGGAGTCCGGCGACGGGTCGCGGGCGACCCCACGGGCGGCACGTCTCGACGACGTCGACCGCCGGCTGCTCGACCTGCTGCGCCGCGACGCGAGGGCTCCTGTCAGCGAGCTGGCGCGCGCCGTCAACCTGTCGCCCGGGCCGGTCAGCCGCCGGATCGACCGCCTCGAGCGGATCGGCGTGATCCGGGGCTACGTGACCGTCATCGACGACCGGGCCGCCGGCGACCTCGACGCGTTCACCGAGATCCGGCTCACCGGCGACACCGAGACCGGCGAGCTCGAGCAGCTGCTGCGCGGGATCGAGGAGGTGCAGAACGTCTTCACCATCGCAGGCGACCCCGACGTGCTGGTGCGCCTGCGCGTGCACGACGTCGACCACCTGCAGCGGGTGGTCAACCGCATCCGCCGCACCGGACGCACGACGCACACGAAGACGCTCATCGTCATGCGCGACTGGGCGCGCGGCGAGGACCTCGACGACTGACCGGGGGAGACGTCAGGCCGGCGGCTCGGGCAGGGCGTCGAGGCTGGTCAGCAGCACGTCGACCGCCCACGTGGTGAGCGTGGCGACGTCGAGGGTGTCGTCGGCCGCCACCTCCTCGGCGCACGTGTCGAGCACGGCCACCCAGCTGCTCATCGCCACCCGGTGCAGCGGCGTGAGCGGCTGCGGCAGGCCGACGATCCCGGCCACGGTGGCCGCGCCCTCCAGGCGCGCCTCGCGCAGCAGCTGCCGCACCTCCGGCTGCGCCGCGGCGGCGCCGTGCAGGAGCGCGAGGTACCCCTCGCGGAACGTGGCGAGGAACTCCAGGTGGCGCCCGACGAAGCCCTCGAGCCGCTCCCGGACGGTGGTCTCGTCGGGGCGAGGCGCCTGGTGCGCGCTCACCTCGGCGAGCACCTGCCTCAGCGCCTCGGCCGCGATCCCGCGTTTCCCGCCGAAGTAGTACGACACGAGCCCGTGCGCCACGCCTGCGCGCGCGGCGACGTCGCCGACGCCCACGTCGTCGTAGCCACGCTCGACGAACAGGGCGATGGCGGCGTCGAGGAGTGCCTGCCGTCGGTCCACGCGGGGTGGTCGCGGCGTCCGTCCCTGGTCCTGCGTCGTCACGGCATCACCCTAGGTCACGTGGCGTGTTCTTGACGACTGGTCAAGTTCTTGACTGACGATCAAACTCCGGCGTACGGTCGACGGCAGACCCGCCGACGAAGGAGCACCTGTGGCGACCAACCTGCTGCGATACCGGACCGCCGCGTCCGCAGACCCGGCCTGGGGCGTGCTCGGTGTCGACGGGTTCGTCGCTCCGCTCGACGGTGCCTACGCCACCACCGGCCACCTCGTCGAGCACGGCGAGGACGACTGGCGGGCCCGCGTCGGCGAGTCCGGCTCGGTCGCGCTCGACGACGTCGAGGTGCTCTCGCCGGTCACCACGCCGTGCCGCGTGATGTGCCAGGGCGTGAACTACCGCGAGCACGCGATCGAGTCGGGGATGGACCCCGACGCCCTCGACTTCAACCTGTTCTTCGACAAGACCGACGCGTCGGTCACCGGACCGTTCGACGACGTCGTGCGGCCGGCCCACGTGCGCCTGCTCGACTACGAGATCGAGCTGGCCCTGGTGCTGCGCAGCCGTGTGCGCGGCCCGGTCACCGTCACGCGCGAGAACCTCGCCGACCACGTCTTCGCCGTCACCGTGGCCAACGACCTCTCCGCCCGCGACGTGCAGCTGCCGCAGGGCCAGTTCCTCAAGGGCAAGAGCTACCGGGGCTTCTGCCCGGTGGGCCCCTTCCTCACCGTCCTGGAGCGGGACGAGATGGGTCTCGTCGAGGAGCTCGACCTGACGCTCGCGGTCAACGGCCAGGTGCGCCAGCACGACAACACCCGCCACCTGCTCCACAAGCCGGCCGAGACCCTCACCGAGCTGAGCACCTTCTGCGACCTCGATCCCGGCGACCTCCTGCTCACCGGCACGCCGTCCGGGATCACGGCCGGGTCGCCGCCAGCGGTCGTGCGCCGTCTGGCCACCGCGATCCTCGGCGAACGTCGGCTCTGGCAGGCGTTCGTGCGGACCAACCTGAAGAAGCCGTACCTGGCGCCGGGTGACGTCGTCACGGCGTCCATCAGCCACCCGCGGGGCGCCGCCGACCTCGGCACCCAGCGCACCACCATCGTCGCCCCGCGCGACGTCTGACGCCCCCGAGAGGACGACCATGGCACAGCAGGACGAGCGCACCGCCGAGCGCACCCCCGGTCCCTGGGACGAGGCACCCGACTTCCTCGCCCACTGGGTGGTCAAGACGGCGCGGCGTCGCGAGATGACCGAGTGGTACGCCACTGTCTTCGGCGCGCGCGTCGTGCACGAGGACTCCGAGCTCACGTTCCTGAGCTGGGACCACGAGCACCACCGGCTGGCGCTGATCGGCGTGCCCGGCTTCGTGCGGTTCCTGTTCCCGTTCGCGCGGTACCGCCGCAAGATCTACGGCGTCGACCACCTCGCCGTGCAGTTCCTCTCCATCGAGAAGCTGCTCGACACCTACGAGCGGCTGAAGGGTCGCGGGATCGACCCGGTCTGGGCCATCAACCACGGACCGACCACGTCGCTGTACTACGAGGACCCCGACGGCATCCGTCTGGAGTTCCAGGTCGACAACTTCCCGACCATCGAGGAGACGGCGGCCTTCTTCGGCACCGAGGCGTTCGAGAAGAACCCGATCGGCACAATGTTCGACCCCGACTACCTGCTCGCCCGGCTGCGCCGGGGCGACGACCCTGCCGACCTCCTGGTGCCGGGAGCAGGCACCCCGCCCGGGCAGAAGCCGCGGACCAACAAGAAGACGATCACGTGGAAGACGCTCTGACGGTGCCCGGCCCGCCCGTGACGATCGTCGGTGCGGGCGCGGCCGGCTCGACCCTCGCTCTCCTGCTGGCCAGCCGCGGCATCGCCACCACCGTCCTCGAGCGACGACGTCAGCCCCTGACGCATCCTGCGGCCCACGTCGTGAACGCGACGTCGCTGGAGATCTGGGAGAAGGCCGACCCGCTGCTCGCGTCGACGGTGGCCGCCCTGAGCCCGCCGTTGTCGGAGCTGGGCACGATCCGGTGGGCGTCGGACCTGCACGACCCGATCGCCGACCTGAACTTCCTCGAGGAGGCCGACGAGGTGGCCGCGGTGCGGACGTACAGCCCGTACCTGCGTTCCCACGTGGGCCAGCACCAGCTGATGCGCGAGCTGTGGGCCGCGCTCGACCGTGCACCGCTCGTGACGTTCGTGCGCGGCGTGGAGGTCGAGGACCTGACCGTCCTGCCCGACGGCACGCAGCGCGTCGGGCTGACGTCCGAGCTCGGTCGTGAGGACGTCGACAGCGCGTTCGTCGTGGCGGCCGACGGCGCCAACAGCCGACTCCGCGACGTCGCCCGCCTGCGGCTCGAGGGCCCCGTGCTCGCGCGCATGGGCAGCGCGTTCTTCCGCGCCCCAGGTCTCTACCCGGCCGGCGCGACGCGACCGCTGCTCACCTGGATCTACCGGCCCGACTTCGTCGGCGTGATGATCGCCCACGCCGACGACTGCTACGTCCTCATGACGGTCTACCTGCACCCGGGGCAGGAGGTCGCGCAGTCGAGCCGGACCTACTGGGAGCGGATGGTGCCCACCGTCCTCGGCCGCGACCACGACGTCGAGATCCGCTCGACCGGCACGTGGGAGATGACCTCGCAGGTCGCCACGTCGTTCCGTCGAGGTCGTCTGCTCCTCGTCGGCGACGCGGCGCACCGCTTCCCGCACACGGGCGGCTTCGGGCTCAACAGCGGCGTGCAGGACGCCGACAACCTGGCCTGGAAGCTCGACGCCGTGCTGAGCGGCGAGGCGAGCACGTCGCTGCTCGACACCTACGAGCAGGAGCGGCGCCCGGTCGTGGAGCGCTTCGCGGAGTACAGCGTCGCGAACCACCTGCGCCTCGACGAGGTCACGAAGGTCGTGGGGGTCACCAACCGGTCGTTGCGGCAGGCCACACGCGCCGTCAGCAGCCCGCCGCTCTCGTGGCTCCCGGCCCGCGTCCTGGCGCCTCTCGCCGAGCGCGCCACCCGCCTGCAGCTCGGGCGCACCGCTGCCCTCCGGGGCACCACGGCGGCGGGGGAGCGCGCCCGACAGCACGTCGTCGACACCGTGCCGGGCCAGATCGAGCACTTCGTGGCCACCGGGCTGGAGTTCGGCTACGCCTACGCTGGCCGGCTGGTGGACCGCGAGCCCGGAGCCCAACCCGTGGTCGACGAGGGTGTCCTGCGGCACCGACCCACCACCTGGCCCGGCTGCAGGCTGCCGCACCTGCCGCTCGACGACGGACGCTCCGTCCACGCGCTCGTCGAGGACCGCGGCCTCACCCTGCTGACGTTCGACCCCGACGGGTGGGAGTCGTGGGTCGAGGCGTCGGCGGAGCGACTGCCCCTCCCGGTGGCCGTGCGGGAGGTGCGCCCGGCCGGCCCGCGACCCGACGCGGTCCGGCTCCTCGAGGTGGGGGAGCGCGGTGCCGTGGTGGTGCGTCCCGACGGGCACGTCGTCTGGCGCTCGGGCGAGCCGCCGCTGCAGTCGGGCGTGAGGCTGGCGCTGTTCCTGCACCGGTCGTGGGGACCCCTCTGGGCGGGGGCCGGGGTGCACGCCGGGTCGGCCCGCTGACCTCGGAGGACGCGAGGGCGGTGCGCGGCGGGAGCCGTCGTTCCGCCAGAATCCCCCCATGCCCCTGAACTGGACCCTGCACCACGATGGCAAGACGATCCCCGACGGCGAGATCGTCCGGCCGGGCGAGCGGCTGACGTGGCCGCGGACCATCGGGCTCGGTGCGCAGCACGTGGTGGCGATGTTCGGCGCGACGTTCCTGGTGCCGACGATCACCGGGTTCCCGGTCACGGCCACGCTGTTCTTCTCCGGCCTCGGCACGATCCTGTTCCTCGTCCTCACGCAGAACCGGCTGCCCAGCTACCTCGGGTCGTCGTTCGCCTTCCTCGCGCCCATCGGTGCGGTCGCCGCGTCGGGTGCGTCGATCGAGGTGGCCATGTCCGGGATCCTCGTCACGGGCGTGCTCCTCGCCGTGGTCGGCGCGATCGTCGTCCGGACCGGCATCGGCTGGATCAACGCCCTCATGCCGCCCGTCGTGGCGGGCTCCATCGTGGCGCTCATCGGCTTCAACCTCGCGCCCACGGCCGTCACGAACGCGAAGGCCGGGCCCTGGATGGCGGTCGTCACCCTCGTCGTCCTGGTGCTCACCGTCGTCGTGTTCAAGGGGCTCGTCGGGCGGCTGTCGATCATCGTCGGCGTGCTCGCCGGCTACGTCTACGCGGCCGTCACCGGCGCGCTCGACTTTGAGCCCGTCCGCGACGCGAAGCTGTTCGGGCTTCCCGACTTCAGCACCCCCGAGGTCAGCTGGGTCTTCATCCCCGCGTTCCTGCCCGTGGTGCTCGTGCTGATCGCGGAGAACGTCGGCCACGTGCGCAGCGTCGCGCAGCTGACCGGCGACGACACGATCAACGAGCGCACCGGTCGCGCACTGCTGGCCGACGGCATCGCCACCACCATCGCCGGCGCCGGGGGCGGCTCGGGCACGACGACCTACGGCGAGAACATCGGCGTCATGGCCGCCACGCGCGTCTACTCCACCGCGGCCTACTGGGTGGCCGGCGCCATCGCGATCCTGCTGTCGTTCTCGCCGAAGATCGGGGCGCTGATCAACACGATCCCCACGGGCGTGCTCGGCGGCGTCACCATCGCCCTCTACGGCCTCATCGGCATCGTCGGCATCAAGATCTGGATCGACAACCACGTCGACTTCTCGGTCCCGGTGAACCAGCTCACCGCCGGCATCGCCCTCGTCATCGGCATCGGCAACCCCGAGCTCAAGGTCGGCGACATGGTGTTCAACGGCATCGCCCTCGGCACCATCGCCGCGCTCGTCGTGTTCCACGTGATGACCTTCGTCGAGAAGCGGCGTCGTCGGGCCTGACGCCTGGTTCGCAGTCGCGTCGCAGCGGTCTCGCAGCCACCGCGACGAACCTCTGCTGGGTGGACGGACGGACCGGCCACGCGAAGGAGGACCGATGTCCACGTCCCGACAGAAGCTGCTCACGACCCTCGCGGCGGTCGTCGCGCCGCTGGCCCTGGTGGCCGGCCCGGCCGCGTCGTCGCAGGCCGCCGAGCCTGACGCCGCCGGCGGCCGGTGGGTCACGGTGAAGCCCGGCTACGACCCGAGCCAGATCGGCCCCGGAGACAACCGGGTCACCCGGGGTGGGATCGACGGGCTCGGCAGCAACCGGTCGACCTACTGCGCCGGCAAGACACAGCCCGGCACGATCCGGCTCAAGAACTACCTGCAGCACTACTTCCCGACCACCCGCGCCAGCGGTCTCTACGACTGCCGCAAGATCGCCAACAGCAACGAGTGGAGCCTCCACGCCGAAGGCCGCGCGGTCGACCACTTCGTCAACGTGAACAACGCGGCGCAGAAGAAGGCCGGCGACGCGATCTTCTACGCCTTCACGAAGAAGGACAAGAACGCGGTGCCCGCCGGCCTGGCGCAACGGTGGGGCGTGCAGGAGATCATCTGGAACTGCAAGATCTGGACGGCGGCCCGCGCCGACGAGGGTGTGCGCTCCTACGGACCGTGCAGCACCAGCTCGAGCCCCACGATCCGCCACGAGGACCACGTGCACATCGCCCAGCACCGCAAGGGTGCTGCCGAGGGCACGACGGCCTACACCGGCTACCAGGTGTGGCTGCCCGACGCCGTGTAGGACGGGTCTGACCGGAGGGCGTCGACGTCGTCCTCAGGGAGCCTCAGCGGTGGCTGGCGCGCGTCATCGAGCCTGCGTGACGCGCGCCAGCCACCGCCGCGACGCGCCCCGCGACCTCTCTGTCGCCGGCGGGGCGCCTTCAGTCCTGCGCGAGCCGCATGGCGGCGTGGGTCTCGTCGAGCATGAGGGGTGCCGTGGCACCCCAGCCGTGGTCGTGCACGGCCTCCCCGACGGTCTCCGGCGACACCGTGGCCACCGGGAAGCAGGCCCACACGAGCGGGACGGTCGAGAGCCGCGGGAGCGTGTCGTCGAGCTGGTCGGCCAGGACGTCGAGGTCGTCGGCGAGCAGCACGGTCGCGTCGAGGTCGTCGGCGTCGTGGTCGAAGACCTCCACGCCCTCGGGCAGCGGGCGCAGCAGCGACGTCACCGCCGTCGTCCCGCCCACGGCCCACACGCGGAAGCCCTCGCCGATGCCGAGCAGGTCGGCGGTCGTCTCGCTCATCGCGCCAGTCTAGGGTCGCTCAGCGCGTCGGCCGGGCCGCGAGGTCGTGGATCACGCGCCCCTTCGCCAGGCCCTTCTGCTCGAACTTCGTGAGCACCCGCCCGTCGAACCGCCCGACCGGACCGCCCTCGACGTGCGGGCTGTCGGCGACGACCTCGGCCATCTGCTCGCCGTAGTCGGCCCAGTCGGTCGCGAGGCGCCACGTGCCGCCCGGCTCCAGCACCCGCGCGACCAGCTCGGTGAAGGGGACGGTCACGAGGCGCCGCTTGTGGTGCCGCTTCTTGTGCCACGGGTCGGGGAACCAGGTCCAGAGCTCGTGCACCGACTCCGGCTCCAGCGCGGTCGCCAGCGTCTCGGTCGCGTTCGCGACGGCCAGGCGCACGTTCGTCACCCCGGTCGCGCGCGCCTGCACGAGGGTCTGCGCGACGCCGGGCACCCACACCTCCAGCGCGAGGAAGTTCCAGTCCGGGTGTCGCTCCGCGGCTGCCACGACGTTCTCTCCGCGCCCGCTGCCGATCTCGACGACCAGCGGCGCGTCGCGGCCGAATGTCGACGCGGGGTCGATCCGCCAGCCGGGGTCGACCGACGTGCTCGGGCCGGCGCGTGGCACGTCGAGCACGTAGGCCCCGGCCAGCTCGTCCCACGCCGACTGCTGCTTCTCCGTCAGACGCCCTCCGCGTCGCGTGAACGAGACCGGCTCCCGGCGGTAGCGGGGCGCCTCGTCGGAGGAGGTGGCGGGATCTTGCGGCAGGTCGGCAGCGTCGGGCATGGCTCGAACCCTAGGACGTCCGCCACGATCGTCGGCATGAGCACCGCCGACGCCTCCCGCGACCCCGCCATCGCCCCCGACGAGAAGGACTGGACGTGGGTGCTGCGCCGGCCGTGCCCCGAGTGCGGGCTCGTCACGGGCGAGGTCGAGGCTGCCGCCGTCGGCACCCTCGTGCGGGACTCGCTGCCGCGCTGGCGGCAGGTGCTCGGCCGGGCCGACGTCGCTCGGCGTCGTCGCCCGGACGTCTGGTCCGACCTCGAGTACGCGTGCCACGTGCGCGACGTCTTCTCCGTCATGCACGACCGGCTCCGCCTGATGCTCCTCGAGGACGACGCACGCTTCGCCAACTGGGACCAGGACGCGACGGCCGTCGAGGACGACTACGCCGCCCAGAGCCCTGCGGTCGTGGCGCCCGCGCTCACGGCCGCGGGCGAGCGGCTCGCAGCAGCGGTCGACACCGTGCCGGCGGACGCCTGGGGCCGCACCGGGGAGCGGAGCAACGGCTCGACCTTCACCGTGGAGACCCTCCTGCAGTACCTCTGGCACGACGTCGCGCACCACCTCGTCGACGTCGACGCGTGACCCCCGCGCTTCCTTTGGTTTCAGGAAGAAACCAGTCCGGATCGGGATAGATTCGCGCATCTCCCTCGTTATGTAGGGTGAGGTCACATCGACCTCCTCAGAAGTGCTGAGTACTGATTCCCTGGAGGGAACCATGCAGAGCAACAACCCCGTCTTCAACCGAGCCGAGGGGTTCAACGGCCGTGGTGCGGCCACGACCCGCTCGGCAGATCCGTCGCAGTGGAAGATCGACCTCGACGGCTCGGCCTCGCAGCCCAGCCCGACCCACACCACCGGGCGTGGCAATGGTCTGATGACCATCGAGTCGTCGGTCGAGAAGACCGCGATCTCCCTCGCTGTCGTGGTCGCTGTCGCGGCTGTCACCTGGTTCATGACCCCGGATCTCTCGGTGGACTCCACCGGATTCGCCACGATCGGCATGCTGGCAACGGTCGGCGCTCTCGCGGGCTTCGCGCTGTCGATGGTCAACTCGTTCAAGAAGGTCGTCAGCCCCGCCCTGGTCCTGGCCTTCGCGGCGGCCGAGGGCGTCTTCGTCGGCGCCTTCTCGAAGATCATCGCCGCCTACGTGGGTGACCCGACGATCGTGTTCCAGGCCGTCCTGGCCACCATGGTCGCCTTCGGTGCCACGCTCGCGGCCTACAAGTTCTTCAACATCCAGGTCACCGACAAGTTCCGCAAGGTCGTCATGATCTCCATGTTCGCCTTCGTCGGCGTCATGCTGGTCAACTTCGTCCTCAGCATCACGGGCGTCCTCGAGTCGGGCGGTCTGCGCAGCTTCGACAACCCCGGTCTCTCGCTCATCGTGTCCGCGGTCGCGGTCGTCCTCGGCGTCTTCATGCTGATCATGGACTTCGACTTCGTCGAGCGCGGCGTCGAGGCCGGTCTCCCGGAGCGCGAGTCCTGGCGTGCGGCCTTCGGCCTCACGGTCACGCTGGTCTGGCTCTACATCGAGATCCTGCGCATCCTCGCCATCCTGCGCGGACAGGACTGACACCAGCAGCACCTGATCGACGGCCGGTCACCCCTCGGGGTGGCCGGCCGTCGGCGTTCCCGGACCGGACTCGTTCGTCTAGCCTGTTGAGCGGAAGGTTTCGAAGTGCAACAAGAGATCGGGGGATCTGATGACTCAACGACGGATGCTGACGAGAGCCACGGCGGCTGTTGCCGGGCTCGTGCTGGTGATGGCGGCTGGATCAACTGCCTACGCCAAGAACTGGAAGACCTACGACACCGACAGTCTCAATCGGACGGTGCCCTCCCAGAAGGCCTACAGCACCGGTAGCTCCATGGTCTGGCAGAACGAGAAGATCCGCGGTCAGGTGCCAGACGTGCGGGTGAAGTTCGCGGTCAACCTCCACGTGGACGGGGCGCGGAACTCGTGCGCGTGGCTTCGAGTGATCACCTATCAGAACAACGGATTCAAGAGGACTCAGTCGAAGCGGTTCCCCGCCAGTGCCTCGAAGAACTTCGGCTACTACAGGTTCTGTCAGGCGAGCGGGAAGGGTGTGAAGTCCTACACCGGCTCGGACGAGCTGAACAACCACGTCATCAACAACAACAACAACATCGATCTGGCGAAGGTCAGCATCTGCTACACCGCGTCGAAGTCCAGGGCGCCAAGTGGCGACTGCTACGCGTTCACCGTGAAGAAGGGCGACTACTGACCTCCTCCGCGATCCGACCTAGCGGCGGCGGAGGATGCGGGCCCAGCGGCCGTCGCGGGTGACCTCGGTGCCGTCGCGCTCGCCGGCGCGCTCCGCGGCGTCGGTCAGCGACATCGTGCCGGGGGAGCCGCCGAAGTGGGCGACGGCGAAGTCGCGGTCGCGCTCGCGCCAGGCCGCGGCGAGCGACGGCACCAGCACCGACACCATGTTGGCGTAGCCCGTCTCCGACGGGTGGAAGCGGTCCTCGCCGAACATGACGTCGTACTTCTCGGTGAACAGGACGCCCAGCAGGCTGCCGAGCGAGACCGCGCGACCACCGGCTCGCACCACGGCGATGGTCTGCTTGCGGGCGAGCGCGCGGCTCTTGCGGCGGGCGATCCAGCGCAGCGGCTGAGGGATCGGGCGCACCGTGCCGAGGTCGGGACACGTGCCCACGACCACCTGCGCGCCGCCGTCGACGAGACGCCGGACTGCCGAGCCGAGCAGTCGCGTCGACTGGTAGGCGGGCACGCGGTGGGTCACGTCGTTCGTGCCGATGATGATGACCACGAGGTCGGGGTCGAAGTCGCCCGCGGCCTCGATCTGGTCGCGCAGGTCCGAGGTCACGGCACCGACGACAGCCTCGGAGCGGATCTCGACCTGTGCGTCGAGGACGTGCGCCAGACCGATGCCGAGCATGGCCGGCGGGGTCGCGTCGGCGCGGCTCATGCCGTACCCGACGGCGGCCGAGTCGCCCAGCACCAGGCAGCGGACGGGATCGCGGGGGAGGTCCTCGCCGTACACGCCGTCGGCGCGTGGAGGTCGGGCGTCGGTGACGCCGATCGCCCGCTTGGCGACGATGATCTCGCCGAAGACGACGCCCCAGTAGCCGGTGACGGCGGCGAGCCCTCCGACCGCGACCTGGGACGCGATCTTGTTCGGGGCTCTCACGTCGCCATGCTAGAGGTCCGTGCGACGGGGGGCCGCCCCAGGCGCTGCCCAGCGGGCGTGTGGGTGCTCACACCTACGATGAGCCGCGTGAGCGTCACCCTCCCGAACTTCCGCGACGTGGGCGGCGTGGTCGGCCACGACGGCGCCACCGTGCGCACCGGTCTGCTGCTGCGCAGCGGCGTCCCCGAGCCCACCGACACCGTGCCCGACGGCACGCCGTGGCCGCCCGCCCTGGTCGTCGACCTGCGCTCCTCGATGGAGCACGGCGGGTCGCACCCGCTCGCGCCCCTCGGCCCACGGGTCGTCACGCTGTCGCTGCTGTCGTCGCTCGCGCCCGGCTGGCACGAGGACACGCCCACGCTGACGCACCTGTACGGCAAGGTCCTCGACACCGCGGGCCCGTTGCTCGTCCAGCTGGTCGACGAGGTCGCGAGCACGGCGGCCGAGGGCGGGGCGTCGCTGGTGCACTGTGCGGCAGGCAAGGACCGCACCGGCATCTCCGTGGCCCTGCTGCTGCGGCTGCTCGGCGTCCCGCGCGACGACGTCGCCGCCGACTACATGCTCACCGAGCACGCCACCGCCGCGATCGACGCGCGGCTGCGCGCCCCGGGCTCCGACCACCCGCCCGTGCCTGCAGCCTTCCTCACGGTGCCGCGCGAGGCGATCGAGCACGTCCTCGACCGCTGGCAGGAGCATCCCGGCGGGGTCGACGCATGGTTCGCCTCGGTGGGTGGCGACACCAGGACCGTCGAGCGGCTGCGCACCGCGTTCCTCGTCTGAGGCACGCGTCCAGGGCTCAGGACTCCGCGAGGCGTGCGATCGTCTTGCCGGTGAGCCGGTAGGCCAGCCACTCCTCCTGCGGCACGGCCTCCAGCGACTCGTAGAACCGGATCGCGGGGGAGTTCCACCGCAGCACGTCCCACTCCACGCGCGAGTAGCCGCGCTCGGTCGCGATCCGCGCGAGGGCGGTGAGCAGCCCGCGCCCGATGCCGCTGCCCCGCCGCGTCGGCCGCACGTAGAGGTCCTCGAGGTGGATGCCCGGCACGCCGTCCCAGGTCGAGAACGTCTGGTACCAGAGGGCGAAGCCCACGACCCGGCCCTCCCCGGACTGCGCGACGAGGGCGTGGGCCGGCGGGTCGGCGCCGAACAGCGCCTCGTAGAGCTGCACCGACGTCATCCGTGCCTGGTCGACGGCCTTCTCGTAGTCGGCGAGCTCGCGCACCATGGCGACGATGTCGGCCACGTCCTCGGGGCGGGCCTCCCGCACTCCGGGCGGCATCAGCAACGTCGTCACGCGACGAGCGTAGGGCCGAAAGACCCGGGCCGTGCGGTGAACGCGTCACGGGGTTGCCCTGCGCGGGCGGCGTGCCCTACGCTCATTTCGGATACCGACGGTATCTGGACTTGAGAGGACGCAGCGCATGACCCACTACAGCCACAAGGTCGCCGTCGTGACGGGGGCCGCCTCCGGCATCGGGCGCGCGCTCGCGGTCGAGCTCGGCCGACGCGGCGCCACGGTCGCCGTCTGCGACGTCGACGCCGCCGGTCTGGCCGAGACGCAGCGTCTCGTGGAGGCCACCGGGGCGCGCGTGCGCGGCGACCTCGTCGACGTCGCCGAGCGCGAGCGCGTCGAGGAGTACGCCCGCGACGTCGTCGGCGACCTCGGTCGCGTGAACCTGGTCTTCAACAACGCCGGCATCGCCTACTCCGGCACCGTCGAGGAGATGTCGTACAAGGACGTCGAGAAGATCATGGACGTCGACTTCTGGGGCGTCGTCCACGGCACGAAGGCGTTCCTGCCGCACCTCGTGGAGTCCGGTGACGGTCACGTCGTCAACATCTCCAGCATCTTCGGCATGTTCGCGATGCCGTCGCAGAGCGCCTACAACGCCGCCAAGTTCGCGGTGCGCGGGTTCACCGAGTCGCTGCGCCAGGAGATGGCGCTGACCGGACGACCGGTCAAGGTCACGTGCGTGCACCCCGGTGGCATCGCCACGAACATCGCCCGCAACGCCGACCAGGCCGAGGGGCGCGACCACGACGAGCTCGCGCGGTCCTTCGACAAGGTGGCCCGCACGTCGCCGGAGAAGGCGGCGCAGGTCATCCTCGCCGGCGTCGAGAAGGGCAAGGCGCGCGTCCTCGTGGGCGCCGACGCCCACGTCCTCGACCTCTCGGTGCGACTGCTCGGCTCGCGCTACCAGAGCGTGTTCGCGGCCGCCGGGCGCCGACTCGGCCTCTGACGTGCAGCGCCCCCGCCACCAGGGGTGACGGGGGCGCGGTACGCGGGCTGGATCAGCCCTGCGTGATCTCGATCCGGGTCGGCTCGGTGCCGGCGAACACACCGGCCACGCGGACCGACAGGATGCCGGCGTCGTACGAGGCGCTGATGGCGTCGGCCGTGACGTGGCCGGGGAGCCCGAAGGTGCGCTCGAACGAGCCGTAGCGGATCTCGCTGATCCGGCGGCTGTTCTCGCCGTCCTCCTCGGAGCGCTCGTCGCGACGCTCGCCCTTGACGACGAGCCGTCCGCCGGTCACCTCGACGGAGACGTCGTTCGAGACGTCGATGCCGGGGAGCTCGAGCCGCACGACGACGTCGTCGCCGTCACGGACGGTCTCGACGGCGGGCGTGAAGTCGAGGCGGGCTGCCGAGCCCTGGGTCGGGCTGAACGCGCTGCGGACGAGCGAATCGAACTCGGCGAAGGGGTCACGGCGGGTGAAGACGGAGACGTTGCTCATGATGGTCCTCCTGGTTGGTCGTTCGGTCCGGCCACCGCGACCGGACATCCAGTTCAACTTGAGTCTAGTCGACTCAATTCCCCTGACAAGGAGCGTGTGCGTTCGCCGATGGCGAACGAGCGTCAGGTGCGGGTCGGGACGTCGTCGAGCGCGACGCCGGCAGCCTGCGCGACCTCGCGGTAGTCCTTCGCGAGAGAGTCGATCGTGGCGTGCGCGTTGAGGCCGCTGGGGTTCGGCACGACCCAGAGCTCGGCCCCCTCGAGGTCGTGCGACTGGCGGCCGAGCCGGGCCCGGCGGTCGGCGAACGCGACGCGGTAGCTCGTGACCCCGGCGACGGCGACCACCCGCGGACCGTACGCACGGACGGCGGAGGCGACGCGCTCGCGACCGGCGCGCACCTCCTCGTCGTCCAGCTCGTCGGCCCGTGCTGTGGGTCGGGGCGAGAGGTTGGTGATCCCGACGCCGCGCGCGAGGAGGACGGGGGCCGCCAGCTCGGGCGTCGTGGCCGTCTCGGGCAGCACCCCGGCCCGCCGCAGAGCCGGGTAGAAGCGGTTGCCCGGGTGCGCGAAGTGGTACCCGGTGCGGGCGGTCAGCGGGCTGGGGTTGATGCCGACCAGCAGCAGCCGCATGCCGGGGCCGGCCAGGTCGGGCACCTCGGGCAGGTCGTCGAGCGACTCGCTCACGACGCGACGGCGACCGGGGCCTCGACCTCGGCGGCGCGCTGCTCGGCACGCGAGCGCAGCCCCATGACCGCCGCCGCCGTGCAGGCGACGGCGACCGTGACCATGAACGGCGCGAAGATCGTCCGCGGGCTCCAGATCGTGGCGGCCCACCCGGCGAGCACCGTCGGCACGGCCATGGCGCTGTAGGCGAGCACGTAGAACGCCGACATGACCTCGCCGCGGTGCGCCGACGGCACGTGCTGGGTCAGGTGGCGCAGCGACCCGCCGAACGCCAGTCCGAAGAACAGGCCGACGAGCGTCGAGGCCGCGGCGATGCCCCAGGCATGGCCCCACGCGACCGCGGGCACGCAGAGCACGAGGGAGGCGGCGGTGCCGAAGTCGCCGACGATGGCGCTCGTGCGGGCGGGCCAGCGCGCCCCGACGGCCTGGCTCAGCGCCGACGCCGCGGCCGACGCGGCGACGACCGCACCGCCGAACAGCACCGACGTGGCACCGATGGCCTCCGACGCGATCCGCGGGTAGAGCGACAGGAGCACGCCCAGCACCGACCAGGACGCCATCACCCCCAGCGCCGAGAACCGGAAGTGCGCGGCGATCTCCCGCGGGACGCGGGGTCGCGCCACGTGCAGGCGGACGGCGCGCTCCTCCGTGTGCGGCTCGCGCATGACGAGCAGCCCCAGCAGGAGCACCGCGACGATGCCGGCGAGGATCGCGTAGGGCAGCACCGTGGGCGCCGGCCCGCGGTCGACGATGAGCGACACCGCCACGAGCACGACCGCGATGCCGCTGTTGAACACGACGCCCGTGATCCGGCCGGTGCGGTCGCCCTCGTCGGGCCGCAGGTCGAGCAGCGCGGCCGAGGCGACGACCACCACCGCACCGACCCCCAGCCCGTGCAGGATGCGGGCGGCCAGCAGCCACACCACGGAGTCGGCGGCCATGAACAGGCCCAGGCCGGCGAGGATCAGCAGCGCGGCGACCATGAGCACGGGGCGTCGGCCGTAGCGGTCGGAGATCGACCCGGTGACCAGCACGGCAGCGAGCGCGGCCACCGCGTAGACCGCGAACACGACGGTGGTCGTGAGCGGTGCGAAGCCCCACTCCTGCGCGTACAGCGCGTAGAGGGGCGCGGGCGCACCGGAGACGCCGAGCGAGACGGCGACGAGGGCCAGGAGCATGCCGAACGCCCACCGCTGGACGGGCCGGGTGGTGGTCATGGGTCTCCTCGGAGCAGGTCGACGGCGAGCGGGCGGCCGACGCGTCGGGCCCGAACGGCGACAACGTCGATCCAGGTCGTTGCATTCCCGAACCAGTGGGCCGTCGTGCGGGGTCCCTCCTAGGCGGGACGCTCGCTCGCGCGGGACGCGCGCCGGGCCTCGACGCCCGCGTCGGAGCAGAATCCCCGACCGTGCCGCTTGAGGCAGAGCAGCCCGACGAGGAGGCCTGCCGCGTCGACGACGGCGAGCCGGCGCGACCGGGACTGCTCGAGGAGCTCCCGGGCCTCGTCCAGCGTGGTGCCGACCCGCACGGTCCGACCGTCCAGCCGGGCGTGGACGAGGGCGGGCTGGTCGTCCTCGACGTCGTCCGGGACGTCGCCCTCCACGATCACGCCGCGCAGCACCGCCCCGTCGACGACGAGGATCGCGTGCAGGTGGTCGTCGGCGAGCACCTCACGGGCGTGGCCGACGGTCAGGCTCGTCGGCCACGACTTCGGCCGGTGCAGCATCTCGTCCTCGACGACGGGGGAGGAGCGTCCCGCGGCGGGTGCGGTCACCTCACCCCCCTGCCACGGGCGGGATGACCGCCACGTCGTCGTGGTCGGAGAGCTCCACCGCGGCCCCGCGTGCCGCCTGGGCGCCGTTGACCCAGACGCGGCTCGCGTCGAGCACGGCGCCGAAGTGGTCGCCGTACCGCTCGACGGCCTCGTCGAGCAGGCCGTCGAGCGTGCCGGCATCGAAGCGGTCGTGCGTCCGGCCCGAGGCGTCACGGGCGAGGGCGAACATCAACAGGGTCGGCACGGGTTCCTCCACAGGCTCTCGGGGTCCATCTCATCTCATCCACCGATGTACGACATCTCGACGGGGGCGTCGGCCCGGCGGGTCAGGGCCGACCGGACCTCCGAGTAGCGGTCGTCGCGCCCGCCCCACACCCGGCGCAGCAGCGTGTGCAGGTCGCCGGGGCGACGGCTGCCGCGCAGCAGGCCGCGGACGTCGGTCCCGGTGGAGGAGAACAGGCAGGTGTGGACGCGTCCGTCGGCGGTCAGGCGGGCCCGGGTGCAGGTGCCGCAGAAGGGCGACGACATCGAGCTGATCAGCCCGACCTCGGCGCTGCCGTCACGCAGACGGAGACGCTGGGCCACCTCGCCGTGCCGGGTCGGCGGGAGCTCCTCGACCGGCCAGCGCGCCTCGATCGCGGCCCTGATCTCTGCCGCGGGCACCACCTCCGACCCGGTCCAGCCGTTGGTGCTCCCGACGTCCATGAACTCGATGAAGCGCAGCACGTGGCCGCTGCCGCGGAAGTGCTCGACGAGCGGCACGACCTGGTCCTCGTTGATCCCGCGCCGGACGACGGCGTTGACCTTGACCTGCGGGAACCCGGCCTGCACCGCGGCGTCGATGCCGTCGAGGACGGCCGAGACGCCAAAGGGACTGTCGCTCGCGCGGCGGAAGGTCGCGTCGTCGATGCCGTCGAGGCTGACCGTCACGCGGTCGAGCCCCGCCGCTCGCAGCGCGGCGGCGTGGCGCCCGAGCAGCACGCCGTTCGTCGTCATGGCCAGGTCGAGGTCGCCGATGGCGGCGAGACGAGCGACGAGGTCGGCGACCCCGGGCCGCAGGAGCGGCTCCCCGCCCGTGAGCCGCACGGTGCGCACGCCGAGGTCGACGGCGGTCCGCACGACCTCCTCGACCTCGTCGAAGGTCAGGAGCTCGTCGGCGGCGAGGTACTGGTGCCCGGCGCCGAAGAGCTCGCGGGGCATGCAGTAGCCGCACCGGAAGTTGCAGCGGTCGGTGAGGGACACGCGCAGGTCGCGCAGTGGCCGGCGGCGCAGGTCGAGCGTGCTCACGAGCCTGCTCCGTCCGTCGCCCCGGCCGTCGCCGCGCCGACCCCGTGACGCGACAGCCATGCGCTGGCGGCCTCCTCCACGGACGTCGCCGCCACGCCGGAGGCCGACCACTCCAGGCCCTCGGCAGCGTGCTCCCGCTTCCAGACCGGCAGGCAGGCCTTGAGGACGTCGATGCCGAACCGTGCGGCGTCGAAGGCGGCGTCGCGGTGGCCCGCGCCGACCGTCACCTGCACGCTCGCCTCGCCGAGCCGGACGACGCCGGTCCGGTGCCACAGCGCGACCGTGCTCACGTCGGACCATGTGGCCCGGACCAGCTCGGCCAGCTGCGACAGACGCTCGTGCGCGACCTGGTCGTAGGCCTCGTAGTCGATCGCCGTCACCCCGGTGTGGCCCGGGGCGTGGTCGCGCACCAGGCCCCGGAACGTCACCACCGCGCCCGTCTCCGGCCGTCCCGCCCACGACTCGGCCGCGGCGGAGTCCGGCAGGGTCGTCGCGACCAGGGTCCAGGTGTGCGCGGTCTGGCGTGCGGCGAAGTCGGGGCGCGATGCGCTGAGGGTCACGAGGGCCTCCTGTCGGTCGGAAGCCCAGCGTCGCGCAGAAGGCGCGTGTCGTGCGCACGGCCAGCGCCGGAAAGTCGACGTTCCGTGCCACGTGCGCGTTGGCACGTGACAATCGTGTGACGGGTGCCCAGGAGGCTCCCGAACTCCTTGAGGGCCCTTTCGGCGCGCGATAACCTGGCCGACACCGCAGGACCTGTGCCCGGGAGGTGCCTGTTCCCATGCTGAGCGAGTCGACGCCGGCGACCCACCATCGCGTCCAGGACGAACGCGGGTGGCGGTCGCTGCTCCGCGAGCACTTCGTCCCGCTCGACGTCGGGCACCGACGCGCCGACCTGAGCGGAGCCGTCGAGAGCCGGATGCTCGGGCACGTCCAGGTCTCGACCGTGAGCTCGGTCGACCAGGAGATCAGCCGGCCCGCGTCGCTCCTGCGCGACGGCGAGGCCCTGATGCAGGTCGGCCTGGTCCGCTCGGGCGAGGCCGTCGTCGAGCAGGACGGACGCAGGGCGCACCTGCGCCCCGGCGACTTCGTGCTCTACGAGTCCGCGCGACCGTTCGACTGGAACCTGCGCGCGCCGACGGGCTCGCCGCAGTGGGAGCTGTCCGTGTACTCGTGGCGGCGCGACGACTTTCGGCTGAGCGAGGGGTTCTCGCGCGACGTGACGGCCCGTGCCTTCGTGGCCGACGAGGGCATGGGACGGGTGCTGAGCAACCTGCTGTGCAGCGTGCTCGACGAGCAGGAGACGCTCGGGCTCGGCCACGACGGCGAGGTGGCCGACCACATCGGTGACCTCATCGCCGTCGCCGCGCAGTCGCTCCCGCGCGGGGCGACGTCGCTCGGCGCGGCGGGTGCCGGGTCCGCCGTCTCGCTGCTCGCGCGGGCGGACGCCTACATCGACGCGAACCTCGCGGACCCCGACCTCGGTCCGGCCCAGGTGGCCGACGCCATCGCGGTCTCGACCCGACAGCTGCACCGGCTGTTCGCGACCCGCGACCAGACGGTCGCGCAGACCATCCGCAGCCGCCGCCTGCACGGGGCGCGCCGCGAGATCCGCAGCAGCATCGCGCGGGACAAGTCGCTGCGCGAGATCGCCCGCAACTGGGGCTTCGTCGACCTCGCGGTGTTCGGGCGCGCGTTCCGGCAGGCCTTCGGGACGAGCCCACGCGAGTACCGCCAGCTGATGTGCGCCGTCTCGGGCGACCCACGCGCGGTCACGCGCCCGCACCGCTGAGCTTGCCGACTGCTCGTGCGGCCGGTGGCCGGAGCCTCGCCGACCGCCCACCGGGGGAGCGGCGGACGGTCGGCGAGGGTCTTGTGGTGGGAATCAGTGCTGGTCGTCGCTCGAGTGGCCGGGCGTGACCGCGGCCCCCTCGTGCACGAGCGGAGCGGCGTGGTTGACGGCGGTCGCCGCCTCCCCGAAGCCGACGCTGATCAGCGTCACCTTGTCGGGGTGGCCGCAGCAGTCGCCGGCGGCGAACACGCGGGGCAGTGACGTGCGCTGGGCCCGGTCGACGGCGACCTGGCGGCGGTCGAGGTCCACGCCCCAGCGCTTCAGCGGGCCGAGGTCGGCCTTGAACCCGAGGGCGGCGACGACGACGTCGGCGTCGCGCCGCACGACGGTGCCGGACTCGTGGGCGAGGGACACGCCGGTGACGACGTCGTCGCCGTGCACCTCGGCCACCTCGTACGGCGTGAGCACCTCGACCGTGCTCGACCGCAGTCGCGCGACGCTCGCCTCGTGGGCGCGGAACGCGTCGCGGCGGTGCACGAGGGCCACGCTGCGGGCCACGGGCTCGAGCGTCGTGGCCCAGTCGACGGCGCTGTCGCCCCCACCGACCACCACGACGTCGGCGCCGGCGTAGTCCGAGGGTCGCGGCACGAAGTGGACGACGCCGCGGCTCACGTACTCCGTGCCGACCGGCAGAGGCCGGGGTGCGAAGCTGCCGATGCCCGCGGCCAGCAGCACGGCGCGTCCGCGCAGCACCGTGCCGGCCGCCGTCGTCAGCAGCGCGTGGTCGGGGCCGGTCACGAGGTCGACGACCTGCTCGCCCAGCACGTAGTGCGGCTTGGCCGACTCCGCCTGCTCGACCAGCGCGTCGACGAGGTGCTGCCCCTTGACCGCGGCGTACCCGGCGACGTCGAAGACCTGCTTCTCCGGGTACATCGCCGCGGTCTGGCCGCCGAGGTGGTCGAGCGCGTCGACGACGGCCACCGACATCCCGCGGAATCCTGCGTAGTACGCCGCGTAGAGGCCGACGGGTCCGCCGCCGACGACGACCAGGTCGACGTCGACGTCGAAGCCCGTGGTGTCCACGGTGCCGGCCACGTCGGCGCTCATCCGGCGGCTCCGCCGCTCGGCCACGACGCGACCACGGGGTGGTCGGCGCCCAAGGGACCGATGTCCTCGGCGCCGCCCTCCGCGTGCGGGAACGTCTCGAAGAACTCGACGGCCACGTCCTTGAACTGCTCGAGCTCGGCGGTCAGCTTGTACTCCGACGCGATGGCCCCGTTGGGGCACGCGGTGACGCACTTCCCGCAGTCGACGCACTCGTCGGGGTGGATGTAGAGCATCCGGTCGCCCTCGTAGATGCAGTCGACGGGGCACTCCTCGCGGCACGCCTTGTCGGCCGCGTCGATGCAGGCCTCGGTGATCACGTACGCCATGGCTCAGGCCTCTCCCGCGCCGACCGGCGCGACCTCGATGAGCGTGTCGGAGAAGGTCGGTGCGTTGCCGAGGTCGGCGAACCGCGTCGGGTTCAGCGAGCTCAACGTCGCCAGCCCGAGCGAGTCGGACCGCCAGTGGCCGACGTAGCAGACCGTGACCCCGGGCATCGTCGAGGCGTCGACCTTGGCGAGCAGCTCGACGCTGCCGCGGTCGTTGAAGGCACGGACGACGGCACCGTTCTCGATGCCGCGCTCCGCGGCGTCGTCGGGGTTGATGATCAGCGTCGCGGGCTTCTGCACCTTCTGGTGGAACTCGATGTTCGCGTAGCTGGAGTTGATGAACGCGTGCGACTTCGGCGAGATGAGGTTGAGCGGGTACCTCGCCGCGAGGTCGGGGTCGGCCGAGGTGGTCTCCCGCGGCGGGATGTAGTGGGGCAGCGGGTCGACGGGCTGGCCCGGCTGGTGGTCGTTCGAGCCCTGGCGGAACAGCGGCACCACGAAGTTGCCGCCCGCTGCGGCCGAGGAGAGGAACTCGGTCTTCCCGGACGGCGTGCGGAAGTTGCCCTCGCGGTGCGGGGCGTACTCGTCCGGCGACGGGACGTTGAGCCGGGCCCAGCCCTTCTCCTTGAGCGAGGCCACGGTGATGCCCTCCATCGCGGGGGCCGACCAGTCGAACGCCTCCGCGATCATCTGCTCGTCGGTGCGGGTGAAGATCGGGTCGTCGTCGAAGCCCATGGCCGCGGCGAGCCGTCGGAACAGCTCGGTGTTGGGGACGGCCTCGCCGCGCGGCTCGATGGACGGGTTGTTGTACGTCGCGTACAGGTGGCCCCAGGAGAACATGATGTCCTCCTGCTCGAGCTGCGTCGTCGCGGGCAGCACGATGTCGGCGTAGCGCGCGGTGTCGGTGATGAAGTGCTCGCTGACGACCGTGAACAGGTCCTCGCGCGAGAGCCCCTCGAGCAGCCGGGCCTGGTCGGGCGCGACGACGACGGGGTTGGAGTTGTAGACCATGAGCGCGTGCAGCGGCGTCCGGAGCTCCAGCTCGCCGGTGAGCGCCTGGCCCAGGAGGTACTGGTTGACGACCTGCGTCCCGGGAGTCTGCAGCTCCGGGTGCATGAAGGCGGGCCAGTTGACGGGGAACGCCCAGAGCGGGAGCTGGAGGATGCCGCCGCCGGGGTTGCGCCACGCGCCGACGAGCGCGGGCAGGCACGACAGGGTGCGGACGGTCTGGCCGCCGCCGGCGTGCCGCTCGACGGCGACGCCGATGCGGATGACCGACGGCTGCGACGTCGCGTACTCGCGCGCGAGGGTGCGGATCGTCTCCACCTGGATCCCGGTCTCCTGCGACGCCCACTCGGGGGTGTACTGCTGGACGCGCTCGACGAGCTCGTCGTAGCCGATCGTGTGGTTCGCGATGTACTCGTCGTCGGTGAGGCCCTCGTCGATGATCACGTGCATCATCGCCAGCGCGAGCGCACCGTCGGTGCCGGGGCGGATGGGGATGTGCTGGCTGGCCTGGCGCGCGGTCTTGGTGCGCACAGGGTCGACGACGACGACCTTCGCACCGCGCTTCTTGGCCTCGGCGATGTAGGGCCACAGGTGCAGGTTGGTGCTCATGATGTTGGCGGCCCAGATGAGGATGAACCTCGAGTGGACGAGCGACTCGGGGTCGACACCGGCGGTGTCGCCGATCGTCATCGCGTAGGCGGTGCAGGAACCGGAGTCGCAGTACGTGCGCTCGGCGACGGTGGCGCCGAGCCGGTTGAAGAACGGGTCGCCGACGTTGAGACCGTTGATGATGCCCTGGGTGCCGAGGTAGCTGACGGGCATGATCGCCTCGGGGCCGTGCTCCTCCTTGACCTGCGTGAACCGGGCGGCGATCTCGGCGATGGCCTCGTCCCAGGTGATCCGCTCGAACTCGCCGGCGCCCTTCGGGCCTGTGCGGCGGAGCGGGTAGAGCACGCGGTCGGGGTGGTAGACCTTGTCGAGGTAGTTGTCGACCTTCACGCACAGGCCGCCGTTGGTGTACGGCTGCTCCTTGCTGCCGGCCACGTCGACGGCCACGCCGTCGCGGACGGTGACGACCATCGCGCAGGTGTCGGGACAGTCCTGGGGGCACGCCCCCAGGACGGTCAGCTCGCGGGTCGTGGTCTCGGGTGTCGAGTCGTCGAGCAGGGTCATCATCACTCCTGGGCTTGAGTTGGGATCTCTCAAGCCTGGGTCGTGGACCCCCCGTCCGTCGCCGGGTCGAGCGACAGGGAGTTGACGATCCGCGACAGGTCAGCCGGACCGTGCGGGCGCACCCCTCGAGCGGGCGACGCGCCAGGACGCAGGGTGGCTAGCGGCGGATCCAGTGCGACGCCTGCAGGAACACGATCGTCGGGAACGCGACCACGATCGCGCCGAGCCAGGCGTTCTCGCCGAGGAAGAACGAGACGACGAACAGGACGAGCAGCAGGACGGAGGCGACGTCGGCGCGGTTCGGGCGGTCGGGGCTCATGGCCATGTTCTACACCGACCGGCGACGGATCGGAACGTCCGTCCCACTCCTCAGCGCAGCCGGCGACGCTCGTGGGGAGGGAGGTCGTCGATCCACCGCTGGAGCGCCCGCAGGCCGAGACGGGCTCCGACGAGCAGGATGGCCGTGACCAGCAGGTGGAGCGTGACGAGGCCCGCGACGACACCGATCAGGATGGCCGGCCACCCGGACACCGTCACGACGCCGGCCCACAGGGCGATGGCGACGACCAGCTCGACCGCGAGGGCCAGGACGCCCTCGCTCACCGCTGCCGGGTCCCGCATGGTCGGCTCAGAGCCCGTCGCTCGTGTGCAGGGCGGCGACGAAGACGAAGGCGATGGTGGTGAGGGCGAGCACGACGGCCAGCACGAGGAGCAGCAGGCCGTTCGCCGCGCGTCTCCCGAGCGCGGCGTCGAGGGTCCGGTACGCACCCAGGCCGGCCGCGAACGTGGCGAGCACGCCGAGGAGGATCAGGATGCCGATGTCCACGGCGCGAGCGTAGGGCAGGCGGTCACCGTCGCGCCGCGGAAACGACGAGGTCCCGCCACACGTCGGCGTGACGGGACCTCGCTCCGGCAGGTCTCAGGCGTACGAGACGCCCGTGGCGTGCAGCGGGCAGTAGCCGAACGGGTTCTTCGCGAGGTACTGCTGGTGCAGCTCCTCGGCGTAGTAGTAGTCCTGCAGGGGCTGGATGGCCGTGGTGATGCGGCCGTAGCCGGCCTTGGTCATCTGCTCCTGGTAGCGCTCGCGCGACTCCTCGGCCTGGCGCTGCTGCTCGTCGCTCGTGGTGAGCAGGACGGAGCGGTACTGGGTGCCGCGGTCGTTGCCCTGACGCATGCCCTGCGTCGGGTCGTGGTTCTCCCAGAACACCTTGAGCAGGTCGGCGTAGCTGAACTTCGCGGGGTCGAACACGATGCGCACGACCTCGGCGTGACCGGTGCGGCCGGTGCACACCTCCTCGTAGGTGGGGTTCGGCGTGAGGCCGCCGGCGTAGCCGACCGACGTCGACCAGACACCGGGAACCTCCCAGAACGTCTTCTCCTCGCCCCAGAAGCAGCCCAGCCCGACGACCGCGACCTCGAAGCCGTCCGGCACGACGCCGGAGTCGAGCGGGGTCTCGATCGGGGTGCCGAGCACACGGTGCGTGGTGCCGACGGCGAACGGACGCTCGGAGCGTCCGGGCAGGGCGCTCTGCGCGTCGGGGAGCTCGGTCTTGCGGGTTCCGAAGATCATCGGGTCACTCTCCTTGGGTCCACCGGGGTCAACGACACTGCGCGGCTGGCTGTTCCCGCTAGTGTCGGTCCTGTGACGGGAGCACGCAGGTGAGCACGCGGCCGGAGATCCCTGTCGGCGTGGAGATCGCGACGGCCTGGGCGTGGCGGCTGCTCGTCCTCGGCGTCGCCGGGTACGCGCTGTACTGGTTGCTCAGCTTCTTCTCCGAGGTCACCGTCCCCATCGCCGTGGCGCTGCTCGGCACGGCGCTCACGATCGGTGCCGTCGACTGGCTCGACCGGCGCGGCCTGCCCCGTCTCCTGGCCACGGCGATCGTCGTCCTCGTCATGCTCGGTGGGTTCTTCGGGCTGCTCACCCTGGTCGGGCAGCAGCTGTCGACCCAGTTCTACGACCTCAAGGCGCAGGTCATCGCGGGCATCGCGCAGGTGCAGGACTGGGCCCAGAACGGACCCCTCGGGCTGAGCGAGACCCAGCTCGACCGCTACGTCGACCAGGTCGAGGACGCCATCCGCACCTTCGGGGAGCGGGCCGCGGTCGACCAGCTGGCCGCCGTCGGCACCACGCTGACGCACTTCGTCGCCGGCTTCTTCATCGCGCTGTTCGCCTCGTTCTTCTTCCTCTACGAGGGCAACCGCATCTGGGCCTTCGCCGTCGCGCTCTTCCCGCGGTCGGCACGCGCCAAGGTGCACAGCTCAGGCGAGACGGCGTGGGCCAGCCTCACCAGCTTCGTCCGCGCGACCGTGCTGGTCGCCCTCACCGACGCCATCGGCATCGCCGTCTCGGCCTGGCTGCTCGGCGTGCCGCTGGCCTTCGCCATCGGTGTCCTCGTCTTCCTCGGCGCGTTCGTCCCGATCGTCGGAGCCCTTGTCTCGGGCCTCGTCGCCGTGCTCGTGGCGCTGGTGGCGCAGGGCCCGATCGTCGCGCTGATCATGCTGGCCGCAGTCGTGGCGGTGCAGCAGTTCGAGTCGCACGTGCTGCAGCCGTTCCTCATGGGCCGCTTCGTCGCGGTGCACCCGCTGGCGATCATCATCGCCATCGCCGCCGGCATCACCGTGTCCGGCATCGTCGGCGCGCTGGTGGCCGTGCCGCTCGTCGCCTGCCTGAACGGCATCGTGCGCCACCTCGTCGAGGAGTCGGGCACACCCGTCGCCGACGACGGCCTCCCCGAGGACGACCCGCCCGAGGTCAAGGCCGAGCAGGCCTGACGCCTGCCGTCGCCTGTCGGGGGACCGGACGTGAGCGCCTAGGCTGACGTCATGGTCGACCTGAGGGACGTCGAGGCCGCGCGCGACCTGCTCGCGCCGGTGGTGGAGCGCACGCCGATGGCGCACTCGCGGTGGCTCAGCCAGCGGGTGGGCACCGACGTGCACCTCAAGTGCGAGAACCTGCAGCGCACCGGGTCGTTCAAGATCCGCGGCGCCTACGTGCGCATCGCCGGACTGTCCGACGCGGAGCGTGCCCGTGGCGTCGTCGCGGCGAGCGCCGGCAACCACGCGCAGGGCGTCGCCCTCGCGGCGCAGCTCCTCGGCACCAGGGCCACCATCTTCATGCCGGACGGCGCGGCCCTGCCGAAGGTGGCCGCCACCCGCGGCTACGGGGCCGACATCGAGTTCGCCGGCACGGGCGTCACCGAGGCGCTGGTGCACGCGAAGGCGTTCGCCGAGCGCACCGGTGCCGTGCTGATCCACCCCTTCGACCACGAGGACGTGCTCGCCGGGCAGGGCACCGTCGGGCTCGAGATCATCGAGCAGCTGCCCGAGGTCCGCACCGTCCTCGTGCCGCTCGGGGGCGGGGGACTCGCCGCGGGCATCGCGCTGCTGCGCGAGCGCCGACCCGACGTGTCGGTCGTCGGCGTGCAGGCGGCCGACGCCGCCGCCTACCCGGGCTCGCTCGCCGAGGGCCACCCGGTCGCGGGCGTGATGGGCCCGACGATGGCCGACGGGATCGCCGTCGCCGAGCCGGGGCTCATCCCCTTCGAGGTGATCGCCAAGGAGCTCGACGACGTCGTGACCGTCAGCGAGGACGCGATGAGCGCCGCGCTCATCGGGCTGCTCGAGCGCGCCAAGATGCTGGTCGAGCCGTCCGGCGCCGCGGGCGTGGCGGCGCTGCTCGACGACCCCGACCGGTTCGCCGGACCCGTCGTGCCGGTCCTGTCGGGCGGCAACATCGACGCCCTGCTCCTGCTCGACGTCATCCGCCACGGCCTGGCCGCGGCCGGCCGTTTCATGCAGCTGCGGGTCAGGTTCTCGGACCGTCCCGGCGAGCTGATGCGCCTGCTGACCGACCTGGCGGCGCTGCAGGTGAACGTGCTCGACGTCGCGCACGACCGGGCGGCGGACTCCCTCGGGGTGCGTGAGGTCGAGGTGGCCGTGCAGGTCGCCACCCGCGGCCCCGACCACGCGGCCGACGCGCTGCACCGGCTCGCCGGGCTCGGGCACCGGCTCGTCTGAGTCCCGTCGTCGGGGCTGGTCGTCGGGCCCGAGTGGTCAGGGACGCACGACGGGCAGGGTGCGGCGCAGCCAGGCGCGGTACTGCTCGTCGGTGTACCCGTAGTCGCGCACCAGGGTCGTGTACGTCTCCGCGGCCGACACCAGGTTGACCTGCACCGCCAGCGACGCCAGCTCGGTGTCGTCGACCGGCTGGAGGATGCCGAGGTCGAGCATCCAGCGGGTGGTGGCCTGGAACGCCTCGCCCTTCAACCGCACCAGCTCGGCGAAGCCCTCGGCGACCACTGGCTCGAACTGCGCCGTCGCACGCAGGTCGGTCCAGAGGTCGGCCGAGCGGGCGTGCCCGTCGGCGAGGAAGGCGATCATCGCCTCCAGGCCCTCGTCGCGGTCGGTCATGGCCAGGATCTCCTGGGCGGTCGACGCGTCGAGCAGCGACTCCCAGTCGCCCGTGCCGGCATAGCGGGTGCGGAACGCCTCCAGCAGCAGGTAGGCCTTGCTGCCGACCGACACGACGGAGTCGACCGACACCCCGGCCTGGGCCGCGATGCTCGCCAGGGTCGTGCCCACGAAGCCCCGCTCGGCGAAGCCGGCCGCGGCAGCCTCGATCACCCGACGTCGGGTCTCGGCCGCCCGCTGCGCGCGCAGGGGCGAGGTGTAGCCCCGCTTCGCCGCATCGACGCTCATGCTCCGCAACCTACCCCCGTCGCGGAGCATGACGAAAGGCCGGCTCCACGACGGGAGCCGGCCTTCGGTCAGGTGCTCAGAACGGCTTGGCCTCGACGATCGAGACCGTCAGCGTCTTGCCGTTGGGCGCCTCGTAGGAGGCGTCGTCGCCCACCTTCTTGCCGAGGATGGCGGCGCCGAGTGGCGAGGTGGGGGAGTAGACGTCGAGGTCGACGGCGGAGTCGAGGCTGAGCAGCTCACGCGAGCCGAGCAGGAAGCGCTCGACCTCGTCGTCACCGGCGAAGGTGACACCCACGACCATGCCGGCCTCGACGATGCCGTCGTCGGCCGGCTTCTCGCCGACCTCGGCGCGACGCAGCATGTCCTCGAGCTGCTGGATGCGGGCGTTGGCCTTGCCCTGCTCCTCGCGGGCGGCGTGGTAGCCGCCGTTCTCCTTGAGGTCGCCCTCGTCGCGTGCGGCCGCGATCTTCTCGGTGATGTCGGGCATGACGACCTCCTTGAGGTTCGCCAGCTCGCCCTTCAACCGGTCGTACGCCTCCTGGGTGACCCAGATGGTCTCGGTGCTGGACTGCGACATGATGCAACCTCCTGGCCGACATGCAGGTGAAAACAAGCGGAACCCCAGGCGTCGAGCCCGGGGTTGAACGACCACCCTAGCAGTCAGTCCAGGACTTGGCACGTCCTCACGACGGCGGTGACCGCCTCGCGCTCGGTGGTGATCGGCACCGTCACCCGGGTGCGCTCGCGCCGGCCCGCGGGGACGTCGATGGTCCGCTCGCCCACGACGGAGTGGTCGAGCGCCTGGGCGTAGAGGGTGCAGCGAGCGGCGACGGGGTCGGGCCGACGCACGTCGAGCGTGGCCACGACCCGGGTGGGCGACTCGACCGAGTAGCCGTGGATCTCCCCGGAGACAGGGTCGGTGTCGAGCGCGACCCATGCCGCCCACGCCACGCCGAGGAGCACGCCGACGGCAGCGACCGTGGGCCACAGCCAGCGGCCGCGGGCGCGTCGGCCGTAGCGTGCGTCGAGGGTGCTCACCCCTCGATTGTTCCAGGCGCTCCCACGGCGTCGGCTGCCGCCGTCGTCGCTCGGACGACGGGCCCCGCGCCACATCGTGCTCCGTCCGATGGAAGACTGGCGGGGTGACCGAGAAGCTGCGCCTCATGCACGTGCACGCGCACCCCGACGACGAGTCGAGCAAGGGTGCGGCGTCGACCGCCCGCTACGTCGCCGAGGGGATCGACGTGCACGTCGTCACCTGCACGGGCGGCGAGCGCGGCAGCATCCTGAACCCGCAGTTCAAGCACCCGGGCATCGAGGACAACCCCGAGCTCATCACGGAGATCCGTCGCGAGGAGATGGACCGTGCGCGCGAGATCCTGGGCGTGAAGCAGGACTGGCTCGGCTTCGTCGACTCGGGGTGGCCCGAGGGCGACCCGAAGCCGCCGCTGCCGGAGGGCTGCTTCGGCCTGGTCCCCGTCGAGGAGGCGGCGGTCCCGCTGGTGCGCCTGGTCCGCTCGTTCCGCCCCCACGTGCTCACGACGTACGACGAGAACGGCGGCTACCCCCACCCCGACCACATCAGGTGCCACGAGATCAGCGTGTTCGCCTACGAGAAGGCGGCCGACCCGACGTGGCACCCGGAGCTCGGCGACGCCTGGCAGGTCAGCAAGCTGTACTACCACCTCGGTTGGAACTGGCAGAAGCTCACGGCCATCTCCGAGGCGCTCGAGCGGCACGGCCTGGAGAACCCGTACGCCGAGCGGATGAAGGAGTGGGAGCGCAAGCCCGAGGACGAGGCCCGGCTCACCACGCGGGTCGAGTGCGCCGAGTACTTCCCGGTGCGAGACGCCGCGCTGCTCGCCCACGCCACGCAGATCGACCCGGACGGCTGGTTCTTCTCCGTCCCCAACGAGGTGCAGGCCGAGGCGTGGCCCACGGAGGACTACCAGCTCGTCGACTCCAAGGTCGAGACGACGGTGCCCGAGGACGACCTCTTCGCCGGACTGCGCTGACCTCGCCGGCGCCGCTGCCCCGTAGGATGGCGGCATGAACGAGCTCGTGACGTACCTGGTGACGGCCGAGCGGCCGCGTGGTCTCGACCCGAACATCGTGCGTCCCGGCTGGCTCGCCCTCGGCATCGTCGCGCTGCTCGCCGTGGCCGTGTTCTTCCTGGCCAAGTCGTTCGCGAAGCACACCAGGCGTGCGGCCCAGCCCTGGGAGGGTGACGCCGACGACGCGACGTCGACGACCTCCACCCGCACGTCGGCGGACGACGGCCCGGTCAGCCGCGACTGACGCTCGGCCGACCGGCGCGCGCGAGAGCGCGTACGCCGACGGCCGCGACGACGAGGCACAGCCCGACCAGGGCGACGAACGGCAGGCTCGGCTGGTCGGCCGTCACGGACCCCTGGCTCTCGTAGGCGAAGCAGACCAGCGTACCGACGGCGAGCGCGGTGGCGTAGGTGGCCGCGGTCGCGGCGCCCACGACGACGCCCGCAGCACGAGACCTCCCCGTCGCGGCCGCCGCCACGACCCACGCGATGCCGGCGGTGACGCCCGCCGCGACGAGCACGCCGGTGAGGAAGAGGGCGTGCTGCTCGACTTCGACGGTGTCCCGGAAGGCATAGGCGAAGAAGAACGCCACGGGCAGCAGGGTGCCTCCGAGGGCCACGGACGCCGCCGCCGTGACCACGGCCGTCGTCCAGACCTGGGTGGGTGTCATGGCCGAACGGTAGCGGGACGACGCGGATCATCGACCGCTCAGGGCGCTGGAGATCGAACGCTTCTGCGTTGCTGACGGGATCTCGTAGCAGACGCAGAATCCTTGGCCTTCCACCGCACGAACGCAGATTCTTGCCTCCACGACGGGAGCCGCAGCCCGAGAACCCCGGACCAGCGCAGCTGCCAGACGCCCGGTCGAGGCTCTTGCGGAGACGGGACACAGCGCCAGCCACGGCAGCGCACCAGCAAGGCCACGACGGCAGCAGCCGACGCGGCCCCGGGTCGCAGAGGAACGACCCGCGCCGCGCGCGAGGTGGGCGCGTGCCTGGCAGGGTTGAGGTGTGCCGAACCGACTCAGCGCCGCGACCAGCCCGTACCTGCTGCAGCACGCCGACAACCCCGTCGACTGGTGGGAGTGGGGCGAGGAGGCGCTCGCGCTCGCCAAGTCGCTCGACCGCCCGATCCTGCTGAGCGTCGGCTACGCGGCCTGCCACTGGTGCCACGTGATGGCGCACGAGTCGTTCGAGGACCCGGCGACGGCGCAGTTCATGAACGACCACTTCGTGAACGTGAAGGTCGACCGTGAGGAGCGCCCCGACGTCGACGCGGTGTACATGCGGGCCACGCAGGCCATGACGGGTCAGGGTGGCTGGCCCATGACCGTCGTGCTGGCGCCGTCGGGCGAGCCGTTCTTCGCCGGCACCTACTTCCCGCCGGAGCCGCGTCAGGGGCACCCGGCGTTCACGCAGGTGCTGCAGGCCCTGGCCGACGCCTGGGAGAACCGCCGCGACGAGGTCATGCAGGTGGGTGCCGACGTGCTCGCGCACCTGCGCGAGACCGTCGACGCGGGCGGCTCGGCCCTCGACGCCGACGCGCTCGACGCCGCGCAGGCGGTGCTGTCGAGCCAGCACGACGACGAGGCGGGCGGCTACGCCGGCAGCCCCAAGTTCCCGCCGTCGATGGTGCTGGAGGCCTGCCTGCGCCACTGGGCGCGCACGGGAACCGAGCGCTCGCTGGAGATGGTGCGCACGACGTGCGAGGCGATGGCGCGCAGCGGCACCTACGACCAGCTCGGCGGCGGGTTCGCCCGCTACGGCGTCGACCGGTACTGGCAGGTGCCGCACTTCGAGAAGATGCTCTACGACAACGCCCAGCTGCTGCGCGTCTACCTCCACTGGTGGCGCGCGGAGCTGGCCTCGGGAGACGAGCGACGTCAGGCGTTCGCGCGGCGGGTGGCCGTCGAGACCGCAGACTTCCTGCGCGCCGAGCTGGGCACGCCGGACGGCGGCTTCGCGTCGGCGCTCGACGCCGACAGCGCCGATCCGTCCGGTGCCGTCCACGAGGGTGCGTTCTACGCCTGGAACCCGAACCAGCTCATGCGGCTGCTCGGTGCCTCCGACGGGGCGTGGACGGCACGGCTCCTGGGTGTCACGGGCGCGGGGACGTTCGAGCGCGGCTTCTCGACCCTGCAGCTGCTGGAGGACCCCGACGACCCGGACCGGTGGGCGACGATCCGGGCGCGGCTCCTCGACGCGCGCTCCCAGCGGACCCGACCGGCGCGCGACGACAAGGTCGTGGCCGCGTGGAACGGCCTGGCCGTGATCGCCCTCGCCGAGGCAGGGGTGCTGCTGGAGGACGAGCGGTACACCCAGGCAGCCGTGCGGGCCGCGACCCTGCTGGCCGACGTGCACCTGCGCGACGGCGGGCGCGTCCTGCGCGCGTCCCGCGACGGGGTCGCGGGCGAGCACGCCGGTGTCCTCGAGGACCACGCGACCGTCGCCGAGGCGTTCGTGGCGACCCTCGGCGTCACGGGCGACGCGGTCTGGCTGGAGCGGGCTCAGGTCGTGCTCGACCGCGTGCTCGACCACTTCGGCGCCCCCGACGGCGGCTTCTTCGACACCGCCGACGACGCGTCCGACCTCGTCGTGCGACCGCAGGACGCCTCCGACAACGCCTACCCGTCCGGCACGTCGGCCGCTGCGCACGCCTTCGTCGCGCTGGCCGCCGTCACCGGCGAGCCGCGCTACCGCGACGCCGCCGAGGGCGCGGTGCGGGCCGCGGCGCAGCTGGGGGAGAAGGTGCCCCGGTTCGCCGGGTGGACGCTGGCAGCGGCGGAGGCCCTGCTGGCGGGGCCGGACGAG
>NZ_JAMXRU010000029.1 GCF_024124745.1 Aeromicrobium sp. CnD17-E | reverse complement strand
GACCGCCGCGACAAGGCCAGCGGCCAGCGCGATTCCCGGGGACCGGTCGACCAGACGCAGCGCCCGCGCGTCGGGTCCGCCGGGCAGCTCGACCACGAGCCGGTCGGGGGCGTCGACGAGGCCGTCGGTGCGCTCGGCGGCGAGCCGTGCCAGGGGCGCGAGGTCAAGGGGGACGGGCACCTGCCCCGAGCCCGCGGAGGGGTCGTCGAGCAGCGCGGCGTGGGTGCGGCGCAGCGTCTGCGCCCACGCACCGGACAGCTGCGGGTCGTCGAAGACGCGGTCGGTGGCCCGTTCGAGCAGCCGGCGCCCGGTCTCGGCCAGCTGCGGCGGCAGGCCGGCCTCGCGCTCGAGCCGCGTCGTCAGCAGGTCCGAGGCCGCGTCCTGCACCGCACGGTCGGTGACCACGTCGCGCGACAGGGAGACGAACCCGTCCTCGTCGGCCACCGACGCCGCCACCCACGCGGACGGCAGCGTCACCGCGAGCGCGACGACCGCCACGAGCCCGGACACCGCCGCCAGGAACCCGCGCATCACGCACATCGCCCGGTGTCGACCTGCTGGGTCGCCGAGCGGCCGACGCGTGCGTCGTCCTGCGCCTGCTCCGCGGTGACCGCGTAGCCGGTGGAGCTGTCGGAGATCGACGCCGCGAAGATGACGCCCAGCACCGTGCCGTCGGTCGAGACCAGCGGGCCGCCGGAGTTGCCGGAGCGGACGAGGCTGCGCACGGAGAACGCCTCGCGCAGCACCTGACCCCGGTCGTAGATGTCGGGGCTGCGCAGCGTGAGCTGGGAGCGGATGCGGGCCGCCCGTGCGTCGAAGGGCCCGTTCTCGGGGTAGCCGAGCACGGCCGCCTCCTGGCCCGCCGTCCCCTGGGTGTCGAACCGCAGCGCCGGCACGCCGAGGTCGTCGGTGGCGATGACGGCGAGGTCGAGCTCGGGGTCGAACACGACGACCCGACCGTCGAGGCGACGCTCGCCCTCCACGGTGACCACCGGCTGGTCGACGCCCGCGACGACGTGCGCGTTGGTCATGACCCGGCCGGGCGCGTACACGAAGCCCGACCCCTCGATCCCCCGGCCGCACTCGGCGGAGCCCACGATCTTCACGACGCTGCGTGAGGCCCGCTGCACGCCCGGCTGGGACAGGGTGGCTGCGTCGGGCGGGCCGACGGCGGCGATCTTCTCGTCGGCGAACGGGTCGATGTAGCGCGGGAAGAGGTTGGCGTCGAGCGTGCGGCTGAACGCACGCAGCGTGTCGGTGGCGGTCGACGGCATGACGTCGTTGACCTTCGCGAGCACGGTCGAGTCGCGTGCGGCCTTCGCCAGCCACGGGATCGAGGTGCCGCTGACCGCGTAGCCGAGCGCCCACGACGCGATGAGCACGCCGACGACGCTCAGGGCGGCCCCGCCGACGGCGTCGACCGTGCGCAGCGGACCCGCGGTGAGCCCCCCGCGCAGGTCGGTGCCGATGTAGGTGCCGATGGCCTGACCGATCGCCGCGGCGCCGATGACCAGGCCGAGCGCCAGCAGCGACGTCGTCAGGGTGCCGTTCTGCCGGTCGAGCAGGTGCGGCACGACCCAGATGGCGCCGAGCCCGCCGAGGACGAGACCGGCCGTGGCCACCAGGTTGACGACGAAGCCCTGCAGGTAGCCGGAGACGGCGTACGCCACCACGACGACGGCGATGACGAGGTCGAGCGAGCTCACGGGCGCTCCTGGGGTGGGGTGGGCAGCGGGTGGACGACCGACTCGTCCCAGGGCTGGGCCCAGCCGAGCCGCTCGAACAGACGGGAGATGATGCCGGCGGTGAACCCCCACAGCGGCATCTCGGTGCCGATCTCGAAGGCCGGGCCGCGCCATCCGGACGGGTGCTCCACGCTGAACCGCCGCTCGGGGTCGACCAGCAGGTGCAGCGGGTGGTGCAGGACGCGTCCCACCTCGGCCGCCGAGACGGCGGCGAGTCGTCGGGGGCAGCGCCAGTAGCCGAGGACGGGGGTGACCGCGAAGTTGCTCGGCGGGAGCCAGAGCGTCGGCAGGGTGCCGAACACCGTCACCTCGGCCG
Organism: Aeromicrobium sp. CnD17-E; assembly: GCF_024124745.1. Taxonomy (GTDB): domain Bacteria; phylum Actinomycetota; class Actinomycetes; order Propionibacteriales; family Nocardioidaceae; genus Aeromicrobium. The sequence continues at coordinate 29,647 of NZ_JAMXRU010000029.1, read as the reverse complement.
GGTCGAGCCCGACCTCCTCGTGGGCCTCGCGCAGCGCCGTGGCGGCCGCGTCGGCGTCGCCGGGGTCGCACGCACCACCGGGGAACGAGATCTGACCGGCGTGGTTGCGCAGCGTCGGCGCCCGCTCGGTGAGCAGCAGCTCGGGGCCGTCGGGCCCCTCGGCGAAGCAGATGAGGACGGCGGCCGGGCGGGCGTCCGCCGGCGGGTGCGGGAAGCGGGGCGCGAGCTGCTCGGCCTGCACGGAGCCGGCGAGCTCGGCGAGCGGGCGCAGCCACTCCGGCAGGCCGTCGGCCACGCCACCGGGCGACGACGAGCCGGCGGAGGACTCAGGACTCACGGCTGCACCTCCAGGTGTCGACGGACGGCACCGGTCAGGTCGGCGTAGGAGGTGTACGGCACCCGCTCGGTGGCGACCATCCTGCCCTGCGCGTCGACGAAGACCGTCTGCGGCAGTCCGAGCACCCGGAACGCGCCGCGGGTGCGGAACGTCGGGTCGGACAGCTGCGGGTAGGTGACGCCCGAGCGTCGCGCGAGCGCGACCGCGGCGTCGGGGTCGGCGTCGCGCACGTCGAGGCCGACGACCGTCAGCCGGTCGCCGGTGTCGCGGTCCAGCCGCGCGAGCAGGGGCAGCTCCTCGCGGCACGGCTTGCAGTTGCTCGCCCAGAAGTTGACGACCGCCGGTCCGCGCAGCCGGGAGAGGTCGACGCTGCCGTCGCCGCCCAGGCAGGGCAGCTCGAGCGTCGGCAGCGCACCGTCGCCCTCGGCGCTCGCGTCGGCGAGCGGGAGGTCGCTGCACGGACGCACGCCCGCGTCCTGCACGGCGCTGCGTACCGACGCGGACTGCGGGTCGCCGCCGTCGAGGGAGCCGCCGCCGAACGTCGGCTTGCCGCTGCTCGTCTCGACGTCGGAGCAGCCGGCCAGGAGCAGCGCGAGCGCGGCGACCGCGACGGCGAGGCGTCTCACGCGCGACCCTGCGTGGTGACGAGCCGCGCGGCCTCGACGGGATCGGTGGGACCCGTGCCGTAGGCCGGGCACCAGTGCGCCACCGGGCACGCACCGCAGGCGGGCTTGCGCGCGTGGCAGCGGCGTCGGCCGTGCCAGATCAGGCGGTGGCTGAGCATCGTCCAGTCGCGGCGCGGGAACAGCGCACCCACCGCGTGCTCGGTCTTGACCGGGTCCTTCGCGACGTCGTCGTCGACCCACTCGAACCGACGCACGAGCCGGGCGAAGTGGGTGTCGACGGTGAGGCCGGGAACGTCGAAGGCGTTGCCCAGCACCACGTTCGCCGTCTTGCGACCGACGCCCGGCAGCGTGACGAGGTCGCGCAGCCGGGCCGGCACCTCGCCGTCGTACCGCTCGACGAGCGCGGCGGACAGCCCGAGCACGCTGTCGGTCTTCGCCCGGTAGAAGCCGGTGGAGCGGATGATCTCCTCGACCGCCGTACGATCGGCCGCCGCCAGCGCCGCGGCGTCGGGGTAGGCGGCGAACAGGACGGGGGTGACGGCGTTGACCCGTCGGTCGGTGGTCTGGGCGGAGAGTACGGTGGCCACGAGCAGCTCGAAGGGAGTGCGGAAGTCGAGCTCGCAGCCGGCCTCCGGATAGGTCTCGGCGAGCACCCGGTGGATCTTGCGCGCCCGGCGCACGAGACTCGTCGGCGGCTTCACGGGAGCCTCGGGGGCGGCAGGTGGCACGCCGTCAGAGTACGTGGCGGCACCGACACCGGCCCGGCGTGTGGCGTTCGAGCTCCTGGTAGGACAGACTGTGACCGAATCAACAGCCGAAAAGGATGCCCGTGAACGACGACGTGCTGCGCCAAGCGCCGCTCTTCTCCGGTCTCGACGACGACGCCGCAGGAGCCCTCGAGGCCTCGATGTCCCCGCTGAGCCTGAAGCGTGGCGAGGTCCTCTTCAACGAGGGTGACGACGGCAACCAGCTGTACGTCGTCACCGAGGGCAAGATCAAGCTCGGACGCACGTCGCCCGACGGTCGCGAGAACCTGCTCGCCATCCTCGGCCCCGGCCAGATGTTCGGCGAGCTGTCGTTCTTCGACCCCGGACCCCGCTCGGCCACGGCGACGTCGGTCACCGACGTCACCGTCCAGAGCCTGAGCCACGAGGCGCTCACGCCGGTGCTGTCCAGCCACGCCGAGGTCGCCCTGGCGCTGCTGAACCAGCTCGCCGGTCGCCTGCGTCGCACCAACGAGGTCGTCGGCGACCTGGTGTTCTCCGACGTGCCCGGTCGCGTCGCGAAGGCCCTCCTGGACCTCGCGAGCCGTTTCGGTCGCAAGGCCGAGGACGGCGTGCACGTGAACCACGACCTCACCCAGGAGGAGCTGGCCCAGCTCGTCGGCGCCTCCCGCGAGACCGTCAACAAGGCACTCGCCGACTTCGCGTCCCGCGGCTGGCTGCGCCTCGAGCCCCGCTCGGTCGTCATCCTCGACCTCGAACGTCTCCAGCGCCGCGCGCGCTGAGCCCGTCGCGACGAGCCCCCGACCGTGTGGTCGGGGGCTCGTGGCGTCGAGGGGTCCTGCAGGTGCGGGGGCGGCTTCTCTCTCGGGTGGGGCTGCGTCGGCGCGGCTTCTCGTTGGGGTGGGGCTGCGCTGGCGCGGCTTGTCGTCGACCTGCGCTCCGAAAGGGCCTCGACCGGGCGGCTGGGACCGGCGGCAGCTCGGGTTCTCGGGCTGTGGCTCGCGCTGGGGACGCAAGATTCTGCGTTGGCGCGTCCCATCGGTGGATCTGCCACCTTCTGAGGGCTCTCCAGGTGGCAGATCCACCGCCAGCGGGGTCAGACGTGGCAGCGCTTCTCCCTTCTCGTGGACCGTGCCACGAGAAGGGAGAAGCGCTGCCCACCCCACCCCAAAGTGCACCCAAGACTCTGCCTTGGCGCGCGCGAGGTCGAACACTTCTGCGCTGGTGACGGGATCCCGTAGCCAACGCAGCATCCTTGGCCACCCGCCCACGAACGCACATCCTTGCGTCCACCCCGAGCGCAACCCGCAACCCGAGACCCCAGACCAGCGCGCCCGCCAACCACCCGGTCAAGGCCCTTTCGGAGACCACCCCCAGCACCAGCCGAGGCAGCGCACCAGCAAGCCCAGACCCCCGACAGCAGCGCAGCAGCAGCCCCCCGCCGAGCCCCAGCCCCTACAACACCCCCCGCGGCCTGAACTGGACGCTGATGCGCGGACCGACAGGCTTGGCGGTCTTGAGGACGGCGTGCTCCCAGGTGCGTTGGCAGGAGCCGCCCATGACGAGGAGGTCGCCGTGGCCGACGACGAAGCCGATGGTGTCGCCGGCGCCGTGGTCGACGGGCCGCAGGCTGAGGCGGCGGGGTGCGCCGAGCGACAGGATGGCGACCATGGTGTCCTCGGCCCGACCTCGACCGATGCGGTCGCCGTGCCAGGCGACGCTGTCGCGGCCGTCGCGGTAGTAGCACAGGCCGGCGGTGACGAACTCCTCGCCGAGCTCGTCGGCGTAGTGCACGTTCAGGGCGTCGCGTGCGGCGTCGAGCGCCGGGTGCGGAAGGGTGTCAGCGGCGCCGAAGTGCGCGAGCAGACGCGGGACGTCGACCGTCTCGTCGTACATCTGGCGACGTTCGGCCCGCCAGCGCACCTCCGTCTGCAAGGAGAGGAACAGCGGGTCGGCGCCCTGCACCCAGCCGGGACGGACGTCGACCCAGGCGCCGTGCGTCAGCTCGCGACGCTGCACCGCCGGGCCCAACGAGCCGACGACCGCCTCGTCGCCGACGTCGAGCAGCGAACCCTGGAACCACACCCCAGCAGGATAGGCTGGTTCGAACAGATGTTCTAGGTGCGACGCGCGCGACGCGGTCCGATCCGCTGCGCAGGGCCCACTAGGCTGCTCTTATGAGCGCCTGGGACGCCCTGCTGGACCGGGTCGACGAGATCGTCGACACCCGCGCCACCGTCGACGCCGGGGTGCAGTCCGAGCTCACCGAGCTGCTCCTCGGGGCCATGCGCGACGGCACCGCCGACCGCGAGCTCGACCCCGGCGAGGCCGGCCTCTGGCTCGCCGCGCTGCTGCGGACGCACGCCGACGTGCAGGACGCCGGTGAGCGCCGCGCCGACGACGCCCTGAGCACCCTGCGGGTCATCATCACCCGCTGGCTGCACCCCGGACGTCTCGACCAGGCTCCCCCGACCTTCGGCGCCTGAGTCCGAGCAGTCCACCAGGGGCCGGCACCCGCCCCGGCAGCCCGCCCCGACGTGACGACGTCCCGGACCCATCGGTCCGGGACGCCGTCACGCGGTCACCGCTGCGTGTCGTCCGAGGCCGGCTCGGCGCTGCTGTCGGTCGGCTCGACGACGAGCGCGAAGTCGCCGTCGTGCTCCTCCACGCCGACGACCACCGCACCCTCGACCGCCTCCTGGCCGAGGCGGTGGCGCACGACCACCGGGTCGCTCTGCAGGTCCTTCCACAGCGAGACGCAGAGCGCGACCATGACGAACACGAACGGCACCGACGCGACGATGGTGATGTTCTGCAGGCCGGTCAACGCGTCGGACCCGCCGATCACGAGCATGATCGCGGCCACCGCGCCCGTCAGCGCACCCCAGAAGATCACCGAGACCCGGCTCGGCTCGGTGGCGCCGCGCTCGCTGAGCGTGCCCATGACGATCGAGGCGGCGTCGGCGCCGGAGACGAAGAAGATGCCCACGAGGACCATGACGAGCACCGACGTGATGCCGGCTGCGGGGTACTTCTCCAGCAGCTGGAAGAGCGCGAAGTCCGAGGCGACGGAGCCGTCGGACCCGATGAGTCCGCCGCTGGCGCGCTGCTCGAAGATCGCGGACCCGCCGAAGACCGCGAACCAGACGAGGCTCACGAGCGTGGGCACGAGCAGCACGCCGGTCACGAACTCGCGGATCGTGCGACCGCGGCTGATGCGCGCGATGAACATGCCGACGAACGGCGTCCACGAGACCCACCAGGCCCAGTAGAAGATGGTCCAGCTCGACAGCCACGCCTCCATCGCCTGGTCGCCGCTGGCGGCCGTGCGCGACGCCATCTCCGTCATCTGGGAGGCGTAGTCGCCCAGCGTGGTCGGCAGCATGTTGAGGATGAACAGCGTCGGTCCGACGACGAACACGAACACCGCGAGGGCGAGCGCCAGCACCATGTTGGTGTTCGACAGCCACTGGATGCCGCGCTCGATGCCGGAGACGGCCGACAGGATGAACAGCACCGTCAGCACGGTGATGATGGCGACGAGGGCGATCTTGCCGGGCTGGTCGATCCAGCCGTTGAACTGCAGGCCGGCGCCGATCTGCAGGGCGCCGAGGCCGAGGCTCGCGGCGGAGCCGAACAGCGTCGCGAAGATGGCCAGGATGTCGATGACGCGTCCGGCCGGGCCCTCGGCGCGGCGCCCGATGAGCGGGCGGAAGGCCGAGGAGATGAGCTGCGAGCGGCCCTTGCGGAAGGTGCCGTAGGCGATGGCGATGCCCACCACGGCGTAGATGGCCCACGGGTGCAGGCCCCAGTGGAACATCGTCGAGGCCATGGCGCTCTGCAGCGCCTCCTCGCTCTGCGGCTCTCCGGTGCCCGGCGGCGGCGAGGCGTAGTGCGACAGCGGCTCGGCGACGCCCCAGAACATCAGGCCGATGCCCATGCCGGCGCTGAACATCATGGCGATCCAGGAGACCGTGCGGAACTCCGGCTTCTCGTCGTCCTCGCCGAGCGGGACCCGACCGTACTTGGAGGCGGCGAGCCACAGCACGAAGAGGACGAAGAACGACGCCACCAGCACGAAGAACCAGCCGGTGTTGACGATCACCCAGGAGCGGGAGGCGTCGGAGGCCGCCTTGAGGCCGTCGGTGCTCACCAGGCCCCAGACGACGAAGGCGATGGCGACCACGCCCGTCACCCCGAAGACCACGGGGTCGATCCTGCGTCGCCACCCTGCCTCGGGTGCATGCTCGTGCTCGGTGCGGGTACTCATGAGGCACCACCTCTTCCATCGGTGAAGTCGTCGTCAGCTCGGTCGTCGTGCGTTCGTCCGGTCGCCCCGCGGGGTAGGTGCGTGGGAAAACCTTTCGACCATAGCGAGGACGCCGCCCGATGGCGAACCTGCACGCTGTCTCGTGGCGGGCGTCACGCCCCGACGGGCGGCTGACGGCAGGCGTCAGACGTGGCTGCCGCGCAGCTGAGCGAGGTAGACCAGCGCCGCGACCGTCCCGGCGAGGTTGAGCAGCGAGAGCGGCGCCCAGAACACGGCGTGCGCGACGACGGCGAGGCCCAGGATCACGAGCCAGGTGTTCTTGGGCAGCGAGTCGGCGACGCTGAAGCGTCCGGCGTCGCGCAGCACGCAGTCGACGAGCGCGAACGCCTTCACGGCGAACAGCACGAGCGACAGCAGGAGCATCAGGCTGGACTGGACCTCGAACACGTCTGGACCCTATCGTCAGACGCCGAACGGCGGGCTCCCGTCGCCGGGAGCCCGCCGTCGCGGGTGGTGCTGGTGTCGGATCAGGACTGCGTGCTGCTGCTGTCGCTGGAGCCCGTGCTGCTGGACGTCGTCTTCTTCGCGGGCGCCTTCTTCGCGGGCGCCTTCTTGGCCGTCGACGTGGTCTTCTTGGCGGCCGTCGACGTCTTCTTGGCCGGCGTCGACGTGGTCTTCTTGGCCGTCGAGCTGGTCTTCTTGGCCGCGGTGGAGGTCTTCTTCGCCGGCGTCGACTTCTTGGCCGCCGAGGTCTTCGCGGCGGTCGTCTTCTTGGCCGTCGACGTCTTCTTGGCGGCGGTCTTCTTGGCGGTGCTCGCGGTCGAGGTCGTCTTCGCGGGCGCCTTCTTGGCGGTCTCCGTGGCCTTCGTGGCGGCGGAGCGGGCCGCGGCCGACGTCTTCGCCGGGGCCTTCTTGGCCTGCTCCTTGGTGGTCGGGGCCTTCTTCGTCACCTTCGCGACGGTCGCCTGCGCGTCGGCGACGATGTCCTCGGCGCGCTTCTGCACGTCCTCGGCGACGTCCTCGGCGGCCTTGCGGGCCTCCTTGATGTTCTTCTTGGCGTCCTTGCGCAGGGCGTCGAGCAGCTTCTCGCCGCGCTTCTGCACGTCGTCGAGCTTGAGGGCGCGCGCCTGGGCGACGAACTCCTCGCCCTTCTGCAGCAGCTCGGCGTAGCTGGCCTGCGCCTGCGCCTGGGCGGTGCCGACGAGGCCGGTGGCCTGCGAGCGGAGGTCGTCGAGCTCGACCTTGCGCAGCGTCTCGGTGAGGTTCTTGACCTCCTCGACGAGGGTCTTGACCTGGGCGTTGATCTGGTCGGTGATGCTCATGGGGATGTCTCCTCGGATGGAGTGTCGGAGTTGGCTTCGGTGACCGTCTCGGCCAGCGTCTCGTCGGTCGCCACGTCGGCGCCGACGAACGAGCGGTAGATGTCCAGCAGTGCCGTCTTCTGCCGCTCGGTCAGGCGCGGGTCGAGGGCGATGGCGTCCTCGACCATGCGCGCGCCGGACTCGTCGACGTCGATGAGCCCCGCTCGTACGTAGAGCGACTCGGCCGAGATGCGCAGTGCCTTCGCGATCTGCTGGAGGACCTCCGCCGAGGGTCGGCGCACGCCCCGCTCGATCTGGCTGAGGTACGGGTTCGAGACCTCGGACTTCTCCGCCAGCTGTCGCAGGGACATCTGTGCCTGGCGTCGCTGCTCGCGCAGGTAGTCGCCGAGGGTCTCGACGGCTCCTCCCACGTGCAGCTTGGCCATGTCTCCAGTGTGCTTGCAAATGCAAGCATCTGCAAGCAGAGTTGCATGCGAGCCGTCTCACACGCCGTCGCGCACCGCTTGGTCAGAGGACCGGGCGCACCTCGCCGACGGGTTGGCCGCCGCCGAGGACGACCGGACGCTCGCGCAGCAGGTCGGCGTCGACCCCCGCCAGCTCGAGCGCGCGGTGCAGCACCACGAACAGCGGACGCTCGCCGCCGTCCTCGATCTTGACGGCGAGGGCCGAGCCGTCGGCGAGCCCTGCGACGACGACGCTCTCGGCGCCGGACTTCACGAGCGAGCCCGGGACGGCGCGCGCGAGGGCGAGGTCGGGGCGTCGCGTGCCGCTGACCTGCTCGGGGTGCTCGACCATCGCGTCGACCACCCTGCGCTCGGCGCTGCCAGGACCGGCGAGCACGAGCCGCCCGATCCCGCGGGCCAGCCGCTCGAGCGACGTCGCCAGCAGGGGCGCACCGCAGCCGTCGACGCCGACCACGTCGGGCGGGCCGACGAGCTCGGTGAACGTGGCCGTGATGGCCCGCTGCACCGGGTGGTCGGGGTCGAGGTAGTCGTGGGTGGACCAGCCGCGCTGGACGCAGGTCAGCAGCATCGCCGCGTGCTTGCCCGAGCAGTCCATCCGGATCGGCAGCCGGCCCTCGCCGGCGCGCAGCACGGCGGCGTGCTCGTGCGGGTCGACCGGGTACGACGGCGGCGTCTGCAGCGCCGACTCGTCGAGGTCGCCGCGCGCGAGGATCTCGCGGACGCCCTCGAGGTGGAACGGCTCGGCGGAGTGGCTCGCGGCGGCCAGGGCGAGCAGCCGCGGCTCGAGGTCGAGACCCTCCCGCACGAGCCCGGCGGCCTGGAACGGCTTGTTCGTCGACCGGGGGAACACGACGGCGCCCGGGTCGCCGATCGACCACACGGTCTGCCCGTCCGGGTCGACGCGCACGGCCGTCCCCCGATGACGGCTCTCCACGAGCCCTGACCGCACGACCTCGGCGACGACGTCCATCGCCCCAGCCTAGGTCCACCCGGCGGCGCCGAAGCGCCCCGGGACGGCGTCGCGCGCCGCTAGACTCGCCGCGTCATCACGGTGACGTGCCGCCCCTGCCGACCGACGATCGCGAGCCCCCACGATGAGCCCACGACGATGAGCCCCCGACGATGAGTACAGCACCCTCGGACCTCGACGACCTGCACGTCATCATCCCGGCCGGTGGCGCAGGCACGCGGCTGTGGCCGCTGTCGCGGGCCGGTCGCCCGAAGTTCCTGCTCGACCTGACCGGCTCGGGCCGCACGCTGCTGCAGCAGACGTGGGACCGCGTGACGAAGCTGGTGCCGCCCGAGCGGGTGCACGTCGTGACCGGGCCACGGCACGCCGACGCCGTGCGGGCCCAGCTGCCTGGGCTGACGAGCGTCTTCGTCGAGCCGTCGCCGCGCGACTCGATGCCGGCCATCGGGCTCGCCACCGCCGTCGTGCTCGCCCGGCACCCCGACGCCGTCGTCGCGTCGTTCGCGGCCGACCACGTCATCACCGGCGAGGACCGCTTCGCCGACGCCGTCGCGCAGGCCGTCCGCACCGCCCGCACCGGAGCGGTGACGACGATCGGCATCGCTCCGCGCTCACCGTCGACCGCGTTCGGCTACGTCGAGTCGGGCGCGCCGCTCGCGGTCGACGGCGCCCCGAGCGCGCGGACCGTGGTGCGTTTCGTCGAGAAGCCCGACGAGGAGACCGCGCGGGCCTACCTGCGCGCCGGCACCTTCAGCTGGAATGCGGGGATGTTCGTCACCCGCGCCGACGTCCTCCTCGACCACCTCGCGCGCCTGCAGCCGACCCTGCACGCCGGTCTGCAGCGCATCGCCGCCGCGTGGGACGGCCCGGCCGCACAGACCGAGCTCGAGACCGTCTGGCCGACGCTGACCCGCATCGCGATCGACCACGCCGTCGCCGAGCCGGTGTCGCTCACCGGCGGCATCGCGACCGTGCCCGGCCGCTTCGGGTGGGACGACATCGGCGACTTCGCCGCCCTGCACGAGCTCGGCGTCAGCGGCGACACCGGCGTCGTCTGGGTGGACGCCGACGGCCTCGTGCGCACCACCGGAGGCGTCACCGTCGCCGTCGTCGGCATCCCCGGCGCCGTCGTGGTGCAGACCGACGACGCCCTCCTCGTGACCACCGTCGAGCACGCGCAGCGCGTCAAGGAGGTCCCCGCCGCCCTCGCCGCCTCGGGTCGGACCGACCTGGTCTGAGGTTTCGTCGGGCAGCTCGTCTCGTCCTGCGGGCGCGCTGGTCTGGGCCCACGAGCTGCGGCCTGCGCGGGACGCGGGACGCTCGCCTCGCCTCGCCTGGAGGTAGGTAGAACGCGTCACCAGCGCCCAGTAGCGCGTGTCACCTACCTCTGACCCGCATTCCGCATCTCACCTACCGCTGAGGGAGCGAGAACGCAGGATCCTGTGTCCACTGCGAGCACGACCCGCTGCCCCGAGGCCCCAGGCCGACGCCCGCCCAGTCGTCAGACGAGGTCGGTGAGCTCGGTGGGTGGCAGGTCGGGGGCGGGGGTGTAGGCCTGCGCGACCTCGCCGGTGCCGACGGCGTGCAGGACGCCGTCGGACTCGTCGGCGAACACCGCCTCGCCGCGGGCGAGGTGCTCGCGCTCGCCGGCCTCGTTCACCACCTCGACCTCGCCGCCCAGGCAGACGACGATGCGACGGCCGTCGTCGGGGAGGCGGGCGCCGTCGGGCTCGGCCGAGGAGCACTGCGTCACCGAGAGCGCGAACTCGTGCAGGCCGGGGCTGTAGACGTCGGTGGAGAACCCGAACTGGTCGGCGTCGACGCGGGCCAGTCGCGACATGCCGCGGTCGAGGCAGCGGACGAGACCCTGGGGGTCGAGGTGCTTGCCGGTGAGCCCGCCGCGCAGCACGTTGTCGGAGGAGACCATCACCTCGACGCACAGGCCGCTGAGGTGCGCGTGGATGATGCCCGCGCCGAGGTAGGCGGCCTCGCCGGGCTGCAGCGTCAACCGGTTGAGCAGCAGCGACATGACGACCCCGACGTCGCCCGGGTGGTGCTCGTCGACGAGCACGGCCGTCGCGTACGCGCGCTTGATGTCGATGCCGCGCTCGACGCCCGCGCGGCAGGCGGCCACGACCGCCGCCACCTCCTCGGCGGACGGACGGTCCGTGAGCAGGTCCTCGACGATGCGCACGATGCCGAGGAAGCCGGGCTGGCGACGCAGGCTCTCGACGAGCTGGTGCACGCGGGGCACGTCGATCGCGGCAAGCACCCGGAGGATCTCGGCCGTCGGGCGGAAGCCGACGAGCGTGTCGAACGCGGTCAGCGCGTAGACCATCTCCGGCTTCGGGTGCGGATCCTTGTACACGCGGTGCGGCGCGTCCAGCGGCACGCCCGCCGCCTCCTCGGCCTCGAACCCCTCCTGCGCGAGGACGGCGTTCGGGTGCACCTGGATCGACAGCGGGCGGTCGGCGGCCAGGATCTTGAGCATGAACGGCAGCTCGCCGGCCACCTCCCGCAACGAGACCGGACCGTCGGCACCCTGCACCGTCGAGGGGTTCAGCGGGTGCGTGCCCATCCAGATCTCCGCCACGGGAGCGCCGTCGGGCGTGCGGCCGAGGAAGCGCGGGATGGCGTCAGGAGAGCCCCAGTCGTAGTCGCGGTCGGGGTTGTCCAGTCGTCGCATCTCGTCCTCTCCTCGGCCGACGGCCGTCAGTGACCCTTGGGGTGGCGCGGCTTGCGGGGCGACTCGCCGTCCTTCGACCAGCTGCCGCGCTGACCGCCCTTGCCCTTGCCGCCCGGTCCGCCCGAGCCCTTGCGGTGCGCGGTCGGCCGGTCGTCGCGCGAGGACCGCCCGACCCGGGCGCCGCGGTCGGCCTGCAGCTCGATACGACGTCCGGAGATCCGCGTGTCGGCGAGCGCCTCGAACACTGCGGAGGGCAGGTCCTGCGGGAGCTCGACGACGGCGTGGTCGATGCCGAGCGTGATCTTGCCGAAGTCGGCACGACGCAGACCGCCCTCGTTCGCGAGCGCGCCGACGATCATCGACGGCGTCACCTTGTGCCGCTTGCCGACGGCGATCCGGTACGGCGCCCAGCCGTCCTTCGACGGACGCGGCGGCCGGTCACCGGCGTCGCGCACCGGCCGGTCCTGCCGCTCCGGACGCTCGCGACGCTCCTTCTTCGGCGGGTCCGGACGCAGGAAGAACTCCTTGTCGTCGGTGCTCATCACCGCGAGCGCCGCGGCCACGTCGAGCATCTCGACGTCGTGCTCGCGCACGTAGTCCTCCACGAGGCCCCGGAACGCGTGGAACTGCGCGGAGCCCATGCTGTCGGTGATCGCCTGCGCGAACTTCGCCGTGCGCCGCGCGTTGACCTCGTCGACGCTGGGCACGCCGGTCTCCTCGACCGGCCGTCCCGACACCTTCTCGATCGCCGACAGGAGCCGACGCTCGCGCGGGGTGACGAACAGGATGGCCTCGCCGCTGCGACCGGCGCGGCCCGTGCGACCGACCCGGTGCACGTACGCCTCGGGGTCGTGCGGGATGTCGTAGTTGACGACGTGGGTGATGCGGTCGACGTCGAGCCCGCGTGCGGCCACGTCGGTCGCGACGAGGATGTCGAGGGAGCCGTTCTTCAGCGCCGTCACCGTCCGCTCGCGCTGCGCCTGCACGAGGTCGCCGTTGATGGCGGCGGCCGAGAACCCGCGCGACCGCAGTCGCTCCGCGAGCTCCTCGGTGGCCGACTTCGTGCGGACGAAGATGATCATGGCGTCGCCGCTCTCCACCTCGAGCAGACGCGTGAGCGCGTCGAGCTTCGCGTGGTGCGAGACGGGGATCCAGCGCTGGCGCACGGTGCTCGTCGACGAGCGGGCCTGCGGCGTCGCGATGTCGGCGGGGTCGTGCAGGTAGCGCTTCGCGAGGCGGCGGATGGCCGGCGGCATGGTGGCCGAGAACAGCGCGACCTGCTTGTACTCGGGGGTGTCGGCGAGGATCCGCTCGACGTCCTCCGCGAACCCCATCGCGAGCATCTCGTCGGCCTCGTCGAGCACGAGGTGGTCGAGCCCGGAGAGGTCGAGGCTGCCACGGTCGAGGTGGTCCATGACGCGACCGGGCGTGCCGACGACGACGTGGGCGCCGCGCTCGAGCCCGGCCAGCTGGGCGCCGTAGCCCTGCCCGCCGTAGACGGGCAGCACGCGGATGCGGCGCGACCGCGGCGTGTACGACGTCATCGCCTCGCAGACCTGCAGGGCCAGCTCACGCGTGGGAGCGAGCACGAGCGCCTGCGTGGAGGCGCGGTCGGGGTCGATCTTCTCGAGGATCGGCAGGGCGAACGCGGCCGTCTTGCCGGTGCCCGTCTGCGCGAGCCCGACGACGTCGCGGCCGGCGAGCAGCGCCGGCACCGCCGCCTCCTGGATGGGGGTGGGTGCCTCGTAGCCGAGCCGACCGAGCACCTCCACCAGCTCGTCACCGAGGCCCAGGGCGGCGAAGCGGGCGCCGGGGGACGTCGCCTCCGGGGCGTTCGACGCCTCCTGGTCGGGGGTCTGCTCGGACAGGTCGGACGCGGGACGGTCGTCGGTCATGAAGCTCCTGGTGCTGACTGCGAGACGGGGGAACCCCGTCGTGACGCAGGGTGCAACCGCTAGTGTTCCGTACCGACGGCCCCGAGACCAACCTCGGCGAGCCCGGCCTCCCTCCCCCGTGTGGCCCGAGACCGAAGGAGACGGTGCCCGATGCCGAGCCCGACCCCCCGTCGAACGCTCGGATCACGCTGGCTCCTGGTGGTGCTGCTGGGTCTGCTCGGTGCGCTCGCGGGGCAGCTGGTCGTGTCGGGCCTCACACCGCGGTACGAGGCGTCGGCCGAGGTCCTCGTCTCCTCCCCGCCGGCGAGCGTCGACGGCTCGGCCCGCGCGGTCACCGCCCGCACCGTCGAGTCGTACGGCCGTCTGCTCTCCCAGCCCTACCTGCTCGACCGCGCCGCGCGGGCGCTCGACGAGTCGTCGCTGCCCGCCGACTCCGTGCGCTCGGGCGTCGTCGGCGACAGCGACGTCCTGCGCGTGACGGTCCGCGACGGCAGCCTCGACGTGGCCCGCGAGCGCGCCGGCGCGATCGCCGAGGCGTTCACCGCGTGGCTCGAGGACAGCCAGCAGGCGCTGCGCCCGAACCAGCAGGTCACGGGGCTGGTCATCGATCCCGGCACCGGCTCGACGGGTCCCGTCTCGCCGCGCCGCTGGCCCTACCTGCTCGGCGGCCTGCTGGTCGGGCTGCTGCTCGGTCTCGGCGTCGCGCGCTGGCGTCAGCTCGCCGACCGCGGGGTCGCGTCGGCGGACGAGCTCGAGGCGACCACCGAGGCACCCCTGCTGGGCGCCGTCGCCTACGACCGCAGCGTGCAGGACGCGCCGCTGCTCACGTCGTTGTCTCCGCAGCACCCGCGCGCGGAGTCCATCCGCATCCTGCGCACGAACCTGCAGTTCGTCGACGTCGACCACGACCGCACGGTCATCACCGTCACGAGTGCGGTGGAGGCCGAGGGCAAGACGTCCACGGCCTGCAACCTGGCCATCGCGCTCGCGCAGTCGGGCCTGCGGGTCGCGCTCGTGGAGGGCGACCTGCGCCGTCCGCAGCTCGCCGAGCAGTTCGGCCTCGAGAGCACGGTCGGCCTGACCACGGTGCTCGTCGGCCGGGTCGAGCTCGACGAGGCGATGCAGGAGACCGAGATCCCCGGCCTCGACGTGCTCACGAGCGGCGCCCGACCGCCGAACCCGGCCGAGATCGTGCAGACCGGCGCCATGGAGCAGCTCGTCGCCGACCTGCGTCGCGCCTACGACATCGTGCTCATCGACGCGCCGCCGCTGCTGCCCGTCACCGACGCGACGATCCTGGCCCTGCTGTCCGACGGCGCTCTGCTCGTCGTGCGCCACGGCCGCACCGGCCACGACCAGGTGCGCGCTGCCGTCGAGCGGCTGCAGACCGTCGGCGCGACGCTCTTCGGCACGGTGCTCTCGATGTCGCCGCGCCGCGCCGCAGGACGCTTCGGCTACGGGTACGAGTACGCGACGCAGTCGACGCGACGTCGTCCCCGCCGCGGCCGCTAGCCGCACGAGACCGCTCAGCCGAGGGTGGCGAAGGTCCGGGCGAGCCGCTCGGTCGCGTCGTCGATGAGGTCGGCGGTGCTGCGGTGCACCTCCGGCGCGCGACGGAACGGGTCGGGCACGTCGAGCAGGCTGGGCGCGGTGCTGCGACGGCGCGCGGCGTCGGCGACGAGCTCGGGCAGGCTGTCGGCCGTGTGGTCCTCCACGAGGGCGGCGAGCTCGAGCAGCGTGAACGTCTTGCGCAGCGCCCCGGGGTCGAGCTCGAGCACGGAGGCGCGGTGCTCCTTCGTCGCGGTGAGCACGACGTCGGCGGCCTTGACGTGGGCGGGGTGCAGCGGCCTCGACCGGAACTGCGAGCCGTCGAGGCCGAGCCGGGCCAGCTCGAGCCGCACCATGCTGTCGACCGGTGCGTCGCGCCAGCCCATCACGCCGGCGCTCGCGATCTCGAACCGCGCAGGGTCCAGCCGCTCGCGCAGCAGCAGCTCCATCAGCGGCGAGCGGCAGACGTTCGCGGTGCAGACGGTGAGGATGCTCCAGCGGGCCGGCTCGGGCCGCGCCCCCACCTCAGCCACCGGACCGGGGACGCACGTGCAGGCCCACGTCGGGGTCGACGACGAGCTCCTGCGCGGCGGCGACGCCGTCGACGACGAGGGTCGCGTCGGTGGGCACCGAGCGCTTCAGCAGTGCGAGGCCGATCGGGCCGAGCTCGTGGTGCAGACCTCGCGACCCGAGCACGCCCACCGCCTGGCCGGGTGCGTCGGCCCGCTCGACCGGTGAACCGGGCGCCGGCAGCCGGTCGGCCGAGCCGTCGAGGTGCAGCAGCGTGAGCCGGCGCGGAGGACGGCCGAGGTTGTGCACCCGCGCCACCGTCTCCTGCCCGCGGTAGCAGCCCTTGTCGAGGTGCACGGCGCGCTCGAGCAGCCCCACCTCGTTCGGGATGGTCCGGTCGTCGGTGTCGAGGCCGAGCCGCGGGGTGCCGGCAGCGATCCGCAGCGCCTCCCAGGCCCACGTGCCCGCAGGCCGCCCGTGACGCTCGGGCCACGACGCGACGTCGGCGCGCGGCTCGATCGCCCAGACCGACCGTCCGGGCGTCCCGTCGGCGCCGGGCTCGACCCGGCCGAGCACGGCGTGCGTGTCGCTCACGTCGGCCACCTCGACGCGCATCATGAAGCGCATCCGGTCGAGGAACGTGACGAGAACGGCCCCGGCGCCGGGCTCCGTGTGGGCCCAGAAGGTGGTGCCGTCGTCGATGCCCTCGAAGGCGTGCTCGATGCGCCCCTGCGGGGTGAGCACCAGCACCTCGGTGGGCAGGCCCGGCGGCAGCGACTCCAGGTGCTGGGTGGTCAGCGAGTGCAGCCACGTGAGCCGGTCGGGCCCGGTGACCGTCAGCACGTCGCGGTGCGACAGGTCGACGAACCCCTCGCCGCGCTCCAGCCGGCGCTGCTCGACGGTGAGCTCGCCGTAGTGGGCGGCGACGCCGGAGTCGGGCGGGTCGGCCTCGACGGCGCCCTCGACGTCGAGCAGCGGGCTGCGTCGTGCCGGGGCGGCCTCGTCGGGCGTGGACGCGGGATGCTCAGACACGGGCGAGCTTCCCCCACAGGTGCGACTGCATGCCCTGGCCCTCGGCGGCCTTGTCGACGGCGTACATGAGCGCCCCCTCGACCAGCCCGTACATGCGCTGCCCGGCGGTGTACTCGACGGCCGTCTGGGTGCGGGCGACGACGTCGGTGCCGAGCGTGATCCGCGGGCCCTCCGCCACGCCGTACCAGATCTCGGCGTAGCCGGTGGGGTGGGCGAGCACGAGCTCGACGTTGATGCCCTTGCCGCCCTCGACCAGGCCGGCGGGCCGCAGGAAGCCGGTCTCGAGGTCGCCGGGTCCGGTGCGGTTGCCCTCCTCGTCGGTCGTCCAGGAGCGGCTGAAGTAGTGCAGGAACGGACGCGTGTCGTGGGCGAAGACCACGTCCTGCTCGAACGCGTACGGCTCGATCGTCGGGTAGTCACCCCGCCCGTTGCCGTGCCACGTGCCGAGCAGCCACGCGAGCGGGGCCACGTCGGGGTGCAGGTCTGCCGGGATCTCGAAGGCCATGCTGCCCATCGTATCGACGGCGCGCTAGCCTGCCGCCGTGCGTGCAGTGGTGCAGCGGGTGACCCAGGCGTCCGTCGTCGTCGACGGCGAGGTCGTCGGCTCCGTGGGCGGCGGTGACGAGGGCCAGACCGAGGAGGGGGGCCACCTCCTGGTGCTCCTCGGCGTCACCCACGACGACACCGTGCAGAAGGCCGACGCCCTGGCCCGGAAGGTGCACGGGCTGCGGGTGCTGCGCGAGGAGCGGTCGGTCGCCGACACCGGCGGTTCCGTGCTGGTCGTCAGCCAGTTCACGCTCTACGGCGACGCCCGCAAGGGTCGCCGTCCGAGCTGGACGGCGGCCGCTCCCGGAGCCGTCGCCGAGCCGCTGTACGAGGAGTTCTGCGCCGCCCTCCGCGCGCTGGGCACCGACGTGCCCACAGGACGCTTCGGCGCCGACATGCAGGTCGCGTCGGTCAACGACGGACCCGTCACGATCCTGCTGGAGCTGTGAACGACGCTGTCGCGGTCGCCGCGGGTCCGGTGTTCTGACCGTCCTTTCAGGTGGGCCGCGTAGGATCACGCGTGGTCGTCCGTGGTCCGGTGCGGCCGGCGCCCCGCCCCCACCGAACGGACGTGTCCATGTCGCGACGCCTCAAGCGTGAGCGTCGTGCCGTCGCGGGCAAGCGTCGTGCGGGCGGGACACCGTGGCACCGTCGCCACCGGAGGCTGCTCGTCGGTGTGGTGGGCGTGCTCGTGCTGGTGCTCGGGACCGCCAGCGGCTACGCCTACTACCTCAACTCCCAGCTGGACAACGTCGGTCGCGTCGACACCCAGCTGAAGGAGAAGGACCGGCCCGACCCCGACCGCGGCAGGGCGCTCAACATCCTGCTGCTCGGGTCGGACAAGGGCAAGGAGGAGCCGGGGGCCCGCGACACCACGCTCGCGGAGGACGCTGCGGCGTCGCGCTGGCCGGCGGGCAAGTACCGCAGCGACACCCTGATGATCGCCCACATCACGTCCGACCGGCGCAAGGTCTACCTCGTCTCCATCCCGCGCGACACGTTCACCGACATCCACGACCAGACGGGCGCGGTGCGCTCGAAGCAGAAGATCAACGACGCGTTCTCCGAGTACGGGCCCGACGGGGCGATCTCGACCGTCGAGAACCTCACGAACCTGCGGATGCGCCACCTGGCGATCATCGACTGGGACGGCTTCGAGTCGCTCTCCTCGGCCGTCGGCGGCGTGCCCGTGTTCATCCCCCGCGCCTTCTACGACCCGAAGCAGGAGGTGCAGTGGCAGGCGGGCCAGCAGACGCTGGAGGGCAAGAAGGCCCTCGCGTACGTGCGCACCCGCTACGGCCTCGTCCGCGGCGACTTCGACCGGATCGCCCGGCAGCAGAACTTCCTGCGCTCGCTCATGAAGAAGATGCTGGCGCGTGACACGCTCAGCAACCCGATCAAGCTCACCCGCACCCTCACCGCGGTGACGAAGAACCTCACGGTCGACGCCGACTGGGACCCGGGCGACATGCGTGCGCTCGCACTGTCGCTGCGCGGGGTCCGCTCCGACGACGTCACCTTCCTGACCGCGCCCGTCGCCGGGACCGAGCTCGACCCGACGTACGGCGACGTCGTCGTGCTCGACCAGGCCAAGTGCGCGGAGCTGTTCGACGCCCTGCGCAACGACCGCATGGACGCCTACCTGCGCAAGTACCCCGACGACCGGCTCGCCGACGAGCGTCAGATCGGCTGACCGCCCGGACGGTGTGCGACGGAACGGTCGGTGTCAGCCGCAGGCCGAGCGCACGCGCACGTCGTTCGGCTCCGCGCGGATGCCGGGCGTGCTCGTCAGCACGGGATCGCCCGTCTGCCCGTCGCCCGTGCGCATCGTGACGGTCAGGTCGACCGACTCCCCCGCTCGCAGCGTCAGCGGCACGACGGTGACCCGACGGTCGCCGAGCCGTCCACCGACCGGCTGACGGTCGACGTCGCCGAGCCGGACCTGCTGCAGGACGCCCCCGGCAGGGGCCACGACCCGCACCGAGAGCCGCTGGTCCGTGGCGGACAGGCCGGGCAGCCGGAAGCCGGTGATCGAGACGGGCAGGCCCGACCTCGGCACGACGGAGCTCAGACGGGTGCGCAGCGTGAGCTCCTGGCTGCGGTCGTCGACGCAGCGCGACGACGTCAGCGTGTGCGACGTCTCGAGGTAGTACTGCAGCTTCGAGCCCTTGCTGTCATCCACGAACACGCCGACGCGCGCCCGGTCGGTGTCCTGCGACAGGACGCCCGAGACGCCCGTGGTGCGGATGCGGCGCTGCTCCGACCGGTCGGCCGACCAGACCATCACCCGGTTGTCGACGGCCGCGCGCACCAGCGCCTCGAGGACGGGCTGGGTCGCCCCGCGTCCACCGACGAAGGCGTCGAAGATGCTGCGCGCGGCGTCCTCGAACACGGCGTCCTGCGCGAGCGGGTCGGTCGTGTAGCGGCGGTAGACGCCGTTGAGCAGCTCGTCCACGGCGTTCTCGCTGGTCAGCCGCGTGCCGTCGCCGAGGGTGACCGGGCCCAGCCCCTGCAGCAGGTAGCCGAGCGTCACGGGGTCGACCGACACGACGCCGTCGAACCGGGTGTCGGTCGCCTCGCCGACCAGCGACCCCGCGAACCGTGCCGCCTCCGGGAAGTCCGGGACCGAGGTGGTGTTGCGCAGGTCCTCGGCCGCCGACACCGGGACGGCACCGTACTGCGACGCCGGCACCGCCAGGCGCGGGTCGTCGACGGGCGGGACGTCGATCGCCGAGCCCTGCTCGGTCATGCGCACCCGGCCACGGTCGGCCTCGATGACCGCCCAGGAGCCGGGGATGCCGCCGAGGGAGCGCACCTCGGCGTTGTTCTGGATGAGCAGCAGGTACCGGCGACGCTCCTGCGCGCCGAGCATGTCGGGCAGCAGCGTCGCGGCGGTGTCGGCGACCCGGGCTGCCGACGCGGCGCCCGTCAGCACGTCCTGCAGGCGTCGGACCGGCACCTGCAGCCGG
This sequence comes from Aeromicrobium sp. CnD17-E, assembly GCF_024124745.1. Taxonomy (GTDB): domain Bacteria; phylum Actinomycetota; class Actinomycetes; order Propionibacteriales; family Nocardioidaceae; genus Aeromicrobium. Next base: position 9,747 of record NZ_JAMXRU010000029.1, on the reverse strand, counting down.
CCGACGACGTCCTCCGGGCGGATGTCGCCCACGTTGCGCGCGGCCTCGGCGAGGGCTCGGCGCGGCGCACCCAGCCGGGGTGCGACGCTCTCGAGGTTCGCGATGTCGATGCGACCGTCGCGCGGCGAGAACGCGTCCAGGCCGACCTGGGCGGTCACGTCGACGACCGTGGGGACCGCCCGGGTCGCGACCCGGTCGACCTCACGGCTGACCACCCGCACCGCGTCGACGTCGTCACCGACGACCGGCAGCCAGGAGGCCACCGCCCACAGGGGACCGTCCGTCGAGTCGTGGGAGCGTCGCGCGGCGTCCTCGAGCACCTCGGCGGTGCGCCGAGCGCCGTCGGCGTCACCCTGGGCCACCTGCGCGAGCAGCACCTGCGACGCGTCGCTGGCTCGTTGCAGGAGGATGGCCGCGCGGACGCCCTGCCAGGCGAGCACGACCCCGCACACCAGCACGACACCCCCGACGACGGAGAGCACCAGCCGGGCCCAGCCGGCCCGGTCCCAGCGTTCGGGCAGGAACCGCCGAGGCGGCCTCACGGTCGGGTCAGCCGTCGCGGCGGCGACGGGCGACCACGGCGCCGACGCCGGCGAGGACGAGCAGCGCGCCGAGGACGAGCAGCCAGAAGTCGGTGCCGCCGGTGCCGGGCAGGATGCCGTTGCGGTCCTCCGTGCCGGCGTCGGCGTCGGCCACGCCGTCCGTGCCGGCACCGCCCGCGTTCACGTCGGCGTCGCCCTGCGAGCCCAGGCCGTCCGCGTTCACGTCGGCGTCACCCTGCGAGCCACCGTCGGCGTCGGCGTCGCCCTGCGAGCCACCGTCGGCGCTGACGTCGGCGTCGCCCTGGGAGCCGCCGTCGGCGTCCGCGTCACCCTGCGAGCCACCGTCGCCGTTGGAGCCGCCCGAGGGGGCCACGATGACCTCGGCGCCCGAGCCGGCCTTGTCGCCGCAGATGGCGCGCACGGTGGTCGAGGTGCTCCGCGTGACCTGGGGGGCGGTGAACGTCGCGACCAGCTTCTTGGTGTTGCTGGCGGTGCGCGTCTGGCCCTCGTAGGTGGCGGTGATCGTCGTCGGGACGTCGGCCGTGACGGTCGCCGTGAACGTCTCACCGGGGGCGACGCGGGTCTTCGAGACCTGGATGTCGCACACCAGCACGGGGTACGGCACGGTGGCTCCCTGGGCGGGGGCGAGCGTCGCGGAGGGCAGCGCCACCAGTCCGACGGCGGCGACGACCGAGGCGACGAGTGCCGCAAGGTGCTTCTTCATGAGACTCCCTCACAAGATCTGACATGAGCGCGACGTCCGGGCGCGAGCGTGCTCGCCTCTAGAACGAGCGAGACGGCGGGGGGTCACGTCCTTCCTGCGCGAGATGCCCGGAAAAGACGACGAGACCCCGGACCGTGACGGTCCGGGGTCTCGCGAGGTGGTGCTCAGGCGGTGGCGGGCACCCGGTCGATGTCGACGACCACGTCGGCGACCACGCCGATCGCCGCGGCCACGGCGAGGTCGACGGCCTCGGCGCGCGGCGCGAGCGTGCGCAGCGTCCACTCACCGGGTCCGGCGAAGAACCGGAACTGGCCGGTCGCCGAGGTCGGGACCTCGGCCGTGAACTCACCGGTGCGGTCGAGCAGACGCACGTACGCGTTGCCGACGGGCTCGTCGCCGCGCACGACGACACCCTGGATGACGGCCTGGTTGGCGACGTCGACGCCCTCGAGGCTCGGTCCGCCCTTGACGGCTCCGCACATGTCAGGCCTCCCCGCGCTCGTCGCCGACCGCGACCGGCACGCCACGCAGCGAGCCGTACTCGCTCCACGAGCCGTCGTAGTTCTTGACGTTCGGGTACCCGAGGATCTCGTTGAGCACGAACCACGTGTGCGAGCTGCGCTCGCCGATGCGGCAGTAGGCGATGGTGTCCTTGCCCTCGTCGAGGCCGGCGTCGGCGTAGAGGGCCTTGAGCTCCTCGTCCTTGCGGAAGGTGCCGTCGTCGTTGGCGGCCTTGCTCCATGGCACGTTGCCCGCGGTGGGGATGTGGCCGGCGATCTGGGCGGCCTCCTGCGGCAGGTGCGCGGGGGCGAGCAGGCGACCGGCGTACTCGTCAGGGCTGCGGACGTCGATGAGGTTCTTCGTGCCGATGGCCTCGACGACCTCGTCGCGGTAGGCGCGGACGGCCTCGTTCGGCTTCTGGGCCGTGTAGGTCGTGGCCGGACGGTCCGGGACGTCGGCGGACAGCTCGCGGCTGTCGAGCTCCCACTTCTTGCGGCCACCGTCGAGCAGACGCAGGTTCTCGTGGCCGTAGTAGGTCAGGTACCAGTAGGCGTAGGCCGCGAACCAGTTGTTGTTGCCGCCGTAGAAGACGACCGTGTCGTCGTTGGCGACACCCTTCTCCGAGAGCAGCTTCTCGAGCTTCTCCTTGGAGATGAAGTCGTGGCGGACGCCGTCCTGGAGGTCCTTCTTCCAGTCGAGCTTGATCGCGCCGGGGATGTGGCCCTTGTCGTAGGCCTCGACGTCCTCGTCGACCTCGATGAGGACGACCTTCGGGTCGTCGAGGTGCTCCTCGACCCAGTCGGCGGTGACGAGCGCGGTGTCGCGGCTCATGTGGATACCTCCATGTGTGGTCCCACGCGGTGGTGGGGTCGGGTGGGCGTGCAGGTGGTGGTCAGGCGTGCGCGCGGGACGCGGTGGCGCGTCGCGCGAGCAGGTACAGCTCGCAGCCGAGGCAGAAGCCGACGGCAGCGTTGAGCAGGGCAGCCACGAGCGCGAACGCCGTGGCGACGTAGCCGAGTGCCGGGATGCCGACGCCGAAGCCCACGAGGGCGACGACGACGAAGCCGAGTCCGACGGTCTGCGCGAACCGCGGCGGTCGCGCGTCCTCCGGCTCGGCCGGCGGACCGATCCTCGGTCGCACCAGGCGGGCGAAGAGGATCGCGTACGGCGACGTGTCGAGGTGACCGCTGGCGCCGATCGCGAACACGACGCCCTGGACGGCCAGCAGCACCAGCGCGACCGAGGTCGGCACGACCAGCGCGACGGCCAGGACGACGGACGTCAGCGCAGCCGCGAAGCGCATGCCGCGCGGGTCGACGTGGGTGGGACGGGCCATGGGACGGTCTCCTGGACGGGCCGGCGCGACGCAGGGTCGACGCTCGGCGGGCTGACGGGCGGGCTCGGGACCGCGGGCGGGTGGCCGGTGCGGTCGATCAGGAGCGACGACACAGCGCGGAACGCGTGCGGCAGTTGTCCACCGCGAGGCGCCGCGTCAGGTACGTCGAGCCGGTCATGCGTCCACTGTAGGTCGGTCCGTCGCGAACGCCCGCAGATCGTCTCGCATGCTGGAAGGCCGTCTCGTCATTCAAGACGCCCCTGTGCGGCGGCGTGCCGCAGCTCAGCGGTAGGTGACCTGCGGAGTGCGGGCCAGCGGTAGGTGGCACGCGCCAACGAGCGGCGAAGACGCGTGCCACCTACCGCTGAGGGGGCGAGCCGCGCGCCACCTACCGCCGACGCTGCTGCTCCGGCACCAGCCCGAGGAACGACACCAAATGCTCGACCAGGCCCTCGCGGAGGGCGCGGGACGACCAGGCGTGGTCGGCGCCGGCGACCTCCGTGAACGCGCCCTGCGGGAGGAGCTCCGCGTAGCGACGTCCGTACTCCGGCGGCACGATCTCGTCGGCCGCGCCGTGGACGACCTGGACGGGGCCGGGGTACCCGGCCGCTTCTGCGTACACGTCGAGGTCGTCGCGCACGTCGTCGATGAACGCCTGCCCGAGCCACATGCCGCCGACGTCGAAGCCGCCGTCCTCCTCGACGGTGGCGAGCGACCGGCCCTGGATCTCGTGCTTCACGACGATGTCGTCGACGACGACGCCGGCGGGCGACCACAGCGTGAGGCTGGCCACCAGGTCGGGCAGCCGAGCGGCGACGATGGCCGACTCCACCGCGCCGAGGCTGTGCGCCACGACGTGGACGGGCGCGGAGCGGTCGGCCGCGAGCTCGCGGACCATCGACGACACCTGGTCGACCTCGTCGCGCAGCGTGACGTCCTCGAACTCGCCGTCGCTGACGCCCTGACCGAGACGGTCGTACGCGCGGACGACCGCACCGAGGGCCGTCAGCCGCCGGGCGACCTGCACGAAGAGGCGTCGCGGCCCGGTGCTGGAGTCGCTGAACCCGTGCACGAGCAGGACGGACGGTGCGCCGTCGACGGCGACCGGCCTCAGCTCGTGGCCCCTGAGCGTACGACCGCCGTGCGAGAGCGTCAGCGGCACCACGTCGGGCTCCCTCGGCCCCATGGTCAGTTCCTCCGGTCCGCGAAACCGGCGGGCAGGTCGCCCGGCGCGGTGTCGATCACGGTCTCGTCGTCGGTGCCGACGTGCTCGAGGAGGGTGATGTGCGCGAACTCCGGCACGACGTAGATCGGGTAGGTGGGGCCCTCGTCGCGGAACCGGCGCATCTCGTCGAGGTGGTCGTTCTGGAACAGGACCGTCCTCGACCCGTCCTGCTCGACCCAGTGCGGGAAGAAGATGGTGCCGTGCAGGACCCGGTCCTCGGGCACGATGTTCACGACGACGCTCGTGCCGGTCGGCTCGTTCCACGAGATCTTGAAGACCCCGCGGCCCAGCCCGACGAGGTCGACCTCCTGGTCCTTCACCCAGCGGCCACCGACCATCCCGGTGTGGATGCGGTAGTCGATCGTCGTGGCGTTCTTGACGTACATCTCGTACTGCCAGCCGTTGGCGTAGGTGTAGATGAGTCGGTGGCCGACGATGGCGTCGAGCTCCTGCTCGGGGACGGGCTGGTCGATGCTGGTGGGAGTGCTCATGCCTCCACTATGACAAGAAATGCGTTTGTTGCAAACGCATCAGTCGCCCATCGCCTAGTCTGGAGCCGTGCACGACACCACGAGCCAGGATGCTCTCGGGACTCTCGCCCGAGGCCTGAGCGAGGAGGTCGGCCCCCTGCGTCGGTCGATCCTCAACGCCTCCCGTGCCCGCGCCGGCCTGCCGTCGCTCCCGGACGCCCAGATCGAGGTGCTGCGTCGCCTCCACCCCGACCGCTGGGAGAGCCCGACGGCGCTCGGTCGGCGGCTCGGGCTCGCCCGACCCACGGTCAGCAACCTCGTCTCGGCCATGGAGAAGAGCGGGCTCGTGACGAGGAGGGCCGACGACGCCGACGCCCGCAGCGTCCAGGTGGGTCTCACCGACCTGGCGCGCGAGCAGCTGCGCGTCTACGACGATGCCGCGGAGAGCCTCCTCGTCGAGATCCTCGGCGACCTCGACCCGGCACAGCGCAGGACGCTGGACGACGCCCTCCCCGTGCTCGCCCAGGTCCGCGCAGCCCTCGACGAGGGCGGACGCCGACACCCCGCCCCCACGTCCGGCACCTAGCCGGGCAGAGCGCGCTCAGGCGTCGAGGACGGCGAGCACCTGGTCGCGGCGCGGCAGGCCCGAGGCCCGGCTGAGCACCGTCCCGTCAGGGCCGACGACCACGACCGTCGGGGTGCGCAGGATGTTCAGCCGACGCACCAGGTGGAGGTGCGACTCGGCGTCGACCTCGACGTGGACCACGTCGGGACGGGTCGCCACGACGTCGCTCAGCAGCGCGCGCGTGGCACGGCAGGGACTGCAGAAGGCGCTGGAGAACTGGACGAAGGTCAGCCGGTCGCCCAGCGGGCCGCCGATCTCCTCCGCCGTGAGCACCTCGCGCGGCTCCGCGGCCACGGCGGACGACGCACCCGGGTCGGGCTCCTGCGCTCCGTCGACGGCCACCGACGACGCCGACGCTGATGCCGCGGGAGCCGGGGTGGAGAACCGACCGTCACGACGGCGCAGCAGCAGGGCCACGACGCCGGTCGCCGCGAGGGCGACGAGGAGGACGATCACACCGGTCACGTCCCCAGGCTACGACGGGGCCGGTCGCGCGCCCCGCGAGCGGCTAGACCGTGAGCACCGCCAGCGACGCCCCGACGTGCACCGCGGGCCCGACCAGGGCCACCGACACCGCCGCGGGGAAGGCCCACGTCTGCGGACCGGGCAGGGCCCCGATGCTCCAGGCACGCCCCAGCACCTGCCCGAGCAGCGCGCACCCGGCCGCGGCGCCACCGACCGCGAGACCCAGGACCCACGTCCCGGTCCCCTCGACCGTCGCGGAGACGAGCACGCCGGTGAGTGCACCAGCCGTCACCGCACCCGATCCGAGCAGCACCCGGTCACCGGGCACCGACCACACCAGGAGGGCCACGGAGAGCGCTGCGGCGGCCATCGCGACGACGTCGATGGAGGCCGACTCGCCCGACGCGGCCACCCAACCGGCTGCGCACGTGGCGACGACGCCGACGAGCACGGTGGCGGCCACGGCCCGCACGAGGTCCTGCCGGCCGTCGCGGCGCAGCATCTGCCCCACCAGTCCGGCGAACACGACGACGGCCGACCCGAGCATGACGCCGGAGAACACGCCGGCGGAGATCAGGGCGTCCTCGGTGGCCACGGTGCCGTCGGTGCCCCGCAGCAGCTGCGGGTCCCAGGCGACGGCAGTGGCGACGAGGCTGCCCGCGACGACGGGCACGAAGGTCGTCGGGCGCGGACGCTCGCCCGCGCCGTGGGCAGGCGCCGTGGCGACCAGCACCTGCACGACGAGGACGCCGACCGCGACGAGCCACAGCTCGCCCGTGGCGACCGCGAGCGCGAGCAGCCCCGCCAGGGCGGCCGAGAGCAGGGACGGGACGAGTCGAGGCACCCTCGCATGATGCCAGGCGTCGGGGTGCGCCCCGCTCGACTCGGCCCCCGCGCTCGACCGCCGGGCTCAGCCGCCGGCGAACGGCGGCAGGAACTCCACGAGAGCCCCGTCGTCGAGACCCACCTGGGTGCGGTCGCGCCGTCCGACGGGCACCTCCCCCACGAGGACGGAGCACATGTCGAGCACGGCGCGCAGCCGCTGGTCGCCGTCGTGGCGGCGCACGGCCTCGTCGACGGCCTCGGCGAGGGTCCCGGCGGGCATCTGCTCGCTCTCCACCCCGGCGGCGGCCCGTGCCGCAGCCCAGTAGCGCACCGTCACCACGGGCGTCGACGTCCCGTCCGCCTCCCGGCCACCTGCCGGTGTGACGTCGTTCTCTTTCGCGACACCTCGTGGTGATTCGTCCGACACATGCACTAGTCTGGGCCATGCAACGAGGCCACGGTGATTTCACCTGGCCTCTTGTCATAAGTGCGAGCCACGGGCACGGCGCCCGGGGCGGACCGACGGAGGGACCGCAGTGTCACACCTCTTGCTCCTGACCAAGAGCACCCAGTCCTCGGTGGAGGTGCTGCCCGCCCTCGCGCTGCTGCCCCACCACGTCAAGATCCTCCCGGCGGAGGCCAGCGCGCTCATCGACGCACCGCCCTCCGACGCCGTCCTCGTCGACGGCCGCCACGACCTCGCGCAGGTCCGCAGCCTCACCCGCGTCATCCGCAGCACGGGGATCGAGTGCCCCCTGGTGCTGATCCTCACCGAGGGCGGACTCGCCGTCGCCGCCTCCGACTGGGGCATGGACGACGTCATCCTCACGACCGCCGGCCCGGCGGAGCTCGAGGCCCGGCTGCGGCTGGCCATCGGCCGCGTGGCAGCCGGCCAGGGTGCCGAGGACGACTCGCACGTCATCGCCTCCAGCGGTCTCGTCGTCGACGAGGCCACCTACACGGCCAAGCTCGAGAACCGCACGCTCGATCTCACGTTCAAGGAGTTCGAGCTCCTGAAGTTCCTCGCCCAGCACCCGGGCCGCGTCTTCACCCGCCAGCAGCTGCTGCAGGAGGTGTGGGGCTACGACTACTTCGGCGGCACCCGCACCGTCGACGTCCACGTCCGACGGCTGCGCGCCAAGCTGGGCACCGAGCACGAGACGCTGATCGGCACCGTGCGCAACGTCGGCTACCGCTTCGTCGCGACGGCTGCGGAGGCCGACGAGCCGGCCGCGCGCCGCAGCGCGTCGGTCCCCGGGCCGGGCGCACGCGCCTAGCGGCCGCCGGATGGACCGCATCAGCGCGCTGGACCTGGTCGCGCTGGTCCTCGACGAGGGCACGTACGAGTCCTGGGACCAGCCGATCGACGTCTCCGGGTACCCGCCGGACTACCGCGCGGCCGTCGAGAAGGCGGCAGCGCGCTCGGGCTGCGACGAGTCGATCATCACCGGTCGCGGTCTCGTCCGCGGCCGCCCCGTCGCGTTCGTCCTGAACGAGTTCGGGTTCCTCGCCGGCTCGATCGGCCGTGCCGCGGCCCAGCGCATCGTCGCCGCCGTCCGGCGTGCCACGGCCGAGGGCCTGCCGCTGCTCGCCTCCACCGCCTCGGGCGGCACGCGCATGCAGGAGGGTACGCCCGCGTTCGTGCACATGGTCGACATCTCCCGCGCGATCATGGACCACCGCGCCGCCGGACTGCCGTACCTCGTGCACCTGCGGCACCCGACCACGGGCGGCGTGTTCGCGTCGTGGGGGTCGCTGGGCCACATCACCGTGGCCGAGCCCGGCGCCCTCGTCGGGTTCCTCGGACCGAAGGTCTACGAGCTGCTGGAGGGCCGACCGTTCCCGTCGGGGGTCCAGGTCAGCGAGAACCTCGCCCGACGCGGGATTGTCGACTCCGTGGTCCTGCACGAGGAGCTGCCGTCCGTCGTCGACCGCGCGCTCGGTCTGCTCGTCGACCCCGTCACCGACGCGACCCGCACCCGACGTCCCGGGGTCGAGCCGGGCACGCGCCGCCGACACGGCACGTGGGAGTCGATCGAGATCACCCGCGCCGAGCCGCGCGTGGGTGCGCGGGACGTGCTGCGCCACGGCAGCGACGCCACGGTGCGCCTGCAGGGCACCGAGGAGGGCGAGCGCGACACGGCGATGCTGGTGGCGTTCGCCAGGCTCGACGGCGTGCCCTGCGTCGTCGTCGGGCAGGACCGCACCACGCAGACCCCGGCCAACCCGATGGGTCCGGCAGCACTGCGCGAGGCGCGGCGCGGCATGCGCCTGGCAGCCGAGCTGGGCCTGCCGCTGGTCTCCCTCATCGACACCCCGGGCGCGGAGCTGTCGCCGGGCGCCGAGGAGGGGGCGATCGCCGGCGAGATCGCCCGCTGCATCGCCGCCATGTCGACGCTGGAGGTGCCGTCGGTCTCCGTGCTCCTCGGCCAGGGCAGCGGCGGCGGAGCCCTCGCCCTGCTCCCGGCCGACGTCGTGGTCGCCACCGAGAACGCGTGGCTGTCGCCGCTGCCGCCCGAGGGCGCCAGCGCCATCGTGCACGGCGACGTCGACCACGCCCCTCAGATGGCGCAGCAGCAGCGCGTCTCGGCCCTCGACCTGCAGGAGACCGGCACCGTGCACCACGTCGTGCCCGAGCCGGAGGACGACTCGCCCGAGGCCCTGGCGCGTGCGGTCGCGGCGGAGGTCGGCCACCAGCTGCGCGGGCTGCTCGACGCCCGCGGCGCGAACGGGCTCCCCTCGACCCACGCCTAGGCTGGGGCGGGTGAAGAACTCTCGCGACCGTCGGTACGGCGGCATGGTGCTCGTCTGGACGGTCGTCGGCGTCCTGTTCACGTTCGTCACCGGCAACCCTGTCTGGGCCGGTGCGTTCCTGGCCATCGGCGTGGCGCTCGCCGAGTCCCAGCGCGGCGAGGTCGAGCCCCCGACCTCCGCCGCAGCAGCACCCGCCACCGCCGGCGAGGAGCCCGCGGACGACCACGGGCTGCTGGCCCTGAACCACGCCGCGCACCAGGCCGACGGCGTGGAGCCGTTC
>NZ_JAMXRU010000028.1 GCF_024124745.1 Aeromicrobium sp. CnD17-E | reverse complement strand
CGGACGAGCGGACGGACGACCCGGCTGCCGAGGCGCCGGAGTCGGGCTCCGGCACGGGGACGGACGTCGAGTCGGGCGACGCCGGTGGCGGCGCAGGTCGCCGCGCCCTCGACCCGGCGCGCATCGTCCTGGTCGGGGTGGCCGTGCTGGCGGTCGTCTTCGGTGCGTTCTTCGGCTACCGCGGTGTGGCGGACTGGCGCGAGACCCACGGTGTCGACGGCGCCCACGACAAGGCCGCCGAGGCGGCTGCCTCCGCCGCGGAGACGATCTTCACCTACCGCTACGACCGGATCCAGCAGTACCTCGACGACTCCAGCGACGTGATGACCCCGTCGTTCGCCAAGGACTTCGAGAGCATCTCCCCGGCCCTGCGCGACCTCGCCCCGCAGCGCAAGATCCAGGTCCAGGCCACCACCCGCGACTCCGCCGCGATGTCGTGCGGCGACGACTGCCGTCGCGACCGCGCCACCGTGCTGGTCTTCGTCGACCAGGCACGTCTGGCCGACGGGTCGGACGTGCCGACGGTCTTCGGCAACCGGGTGGAGATGACGATGGTCGAGCGCGACGGACGCTGGCTCGTCGACGACATCAAGGCGCTCTGAGCCGGCGCGTCGGACCTGCGCGGAGGGGCCGGTCGGGTGCTCCGGCGGGGCGCTGCGGAGGCCGCCGACCCCGTCGGACCGCCGCCTGGACACCCGGCAGATCCTGCAATGGCAGGCTTTTCGGGCCGTGCGCGCGTGGAGCGGCCGAATACTTTGACCCATCTCAGGCTGGTTGTCAAGGACCAGGCTTGCGCGCGTGTGGACGGAAGGGCTAGACTGAATCTTCGCGCCCGCCTCGTCGCCCTCGTTGCCCCTTGACTGGGGGCGTCAGTCATGCGCACAAGTCCATCACGTGACACCCTTGCGAGCCTCTGGAAGGACCCCTCTTGGCCGCCTCGCGCACCGTCGCCGCACCTGCCCAGAACAACAGTGCCACCAACGCACCCCGCCGCATCTCCTTCGCCAAGATCTCCGAACCGCTCGAGGTTCCCGAGCTCCTGGCCCTGCAGACCGACAGCTTCGACTGGCTGATCGGCAGCGAGAAGTGGAAGGCCGAGGTCGAGGACGCCCTCGCTGCCGGCCGCACCGACGTCTCCACCAAGTCCGGCCTGGAGGAGATCTTCGAGGAGATCTCCCCGATCGAGGACTTCTCCGAGACGATGAGCCTGTCGTTCCGCGACCACCGCTTCGAGCCCCCGAAGTACTCGGTCGAGGACTGCAAGGACCGCGACGTCACCTACGCCGCGCCCCTGTTCGTCACCGCCGAGTTCATGAACAACGAGACCGGCGAGATCAAGAGCCAGACGGTCTTCATGGGCGAGTTCCCGCTCATGACCCCCAAGGGCACCTTCGTCATCAACGGCACCGAGCGCGTCGTCGTCAGCCAGCTGGTCCGCAGCCCCGGCGTCTACTTCGAGCGCACGCCCGACAAGACGTCGGACAAGGACATCTACACGGCCAAGGTCATCCCCTCGCGCGGCGCGTGGCTGGAGTTCGAGGTCGACAAGCGTGACCTCGTCGGCGTCCGTCTGGACCGCAAGCGCAAGCAGAGCGTCACCGTCCTGCTCAAGGCGCTCGGCTTCACCGAGGCGCAGATCCTCGAGGAGTTCGGCCAGTACGAGTCCATCCGCCTGACCCTGGAGAAGGACAACGTCCAGACCCAGGACGAGGCGCTGCTCGACATCTACCGCAAGCTGCGTCCGGGCGAGCCGCCGTCGCGCGAGGCCGCCCAGAACCTGCTCGACAACTACTACTTCAACACGAAGCGGTACGACCTGGCCAAGGTCGGTCGTCACAAGGTCAACAAGAAGCTCGGCGCCGACGAGGCGTTCGACCAGCAGACGCTGACCATCGACGACGTCGTCGCCACCATCAAGTACGTCGTGGCCCTGCACGCCGGCGAGACCGAGCTGGAGATGCCCGCGGGCACCACCCTCGTCGAGGCCGACGACATCGACCACTTCGGCAACCGTCGCATCCGCACGGTCGGCGAGCTGATCCAGAACCAGCTGCGCACCGGCCTGGCGCGCATGGAGCGCGTCGTGCGCGAGCGCATGACGACGCAGGACGTCGAGGCCATCACGCCGCAGACGCTCATCAACATCCGTCCGGTCGTGGCGGCGCTGAAGGAGTTCTTCGGCACCAGCCAGCTGTCGCAGTTCATGGACCAGAACAACCCGCTCGCGGGTCTGACGCACAAGCGTCGCCTGAACGCGCTCGGCCCCGGTGGTCTGTCGCGTGAGCGCGCCGGCTACGAGGTCCGCGACGTGCACCCGTCGCACTACGGCCGCATGTGCCCGATCGAGACGCCTGAGGGTCCGAACATCGGTCTGATCGGCTCGCTCGCCTCCTACGGTCGCATCAACGCGTTCGGCTTCATCGAGTCGCCGTACCGCAAGGTCGTCGACGGCCGGGTCACCGAGCAGATCGACTACCTCACGGCCACCGACGAGGACCGGTTCATCGTCGCCCAGGCGAACTCGCCGCTCACCGAGGACGGCACGTTCGTCGACGACGCGGTGCTCGTGCGCCAGCGTGGTGGTGAGGCCGAGCTCCGCCCGGCCGCCGAGGTCGACTACATGGACGTCTCGCCGCGCCAGATGGTCTCGGTCGCGACCGCGCTCATCCCGTTCCTCGAGCACGACGACGCCAACCGCGCCCTCATGGGTGCCAACATGCAGCGCCAGGCGGTCCCGCTGGTGCGCAACGACGCCCCGCTCGTCGGCACCGGCATGGAGTTCCGCGCCGCCGTCGACGCCGGCGACGTCACCGTCGCCAAGAAGGCGGGTGTGGTCAAGGAGGTCTCGGCCGACCTGGTCGAGATCATGGAGGACGAGGGCACGTACACGACGTACCGCCTCGCCAAGTTCCGCCGCTCCAACCACGGCACCTGCACGAACCAGCGCCCCCTCGTCGCCGAGGGCCAGCGCGTCGAGGTCGGCACCCCGCTGGCCGACGGTCCGTGCACCGACGAGGGCGAGATGGCGCTGGGCACCAACCTGCTCGTCGCCTTCATGCCCTGGCAGGGCCACAACTACGAGGACGCGATCATCCTCAGCCAGCGCGTCGTGCAGGACGACCTGCTCACCTCGATCCACATCGAGGAGCACGAGGTCGACGCGCGCGACACCAAGCTGGGCCCGGAGGAGATCACCCGCGACATCCCGAACGTCAGCGAGGAGATGCTGGCCGACCTCGACGAGCGCGGCATCATCCGCATCGGCGCCGAGGTGGGCAACGGCGACATCCTCGTCGGCAAGGTGACGCCCAAGGGCGAGACCGAGCTGACGCCGGAGGAGCGCCTGCTGCGCGCCATCTTCGGTGAGAAGGCGCGCGAGGTCCGCGACACGTCGCTCAAGGTCCCGCACGGCGAGTCCGGCACCGTCATCGGCGTCCGCGTGTTCGACGCGGCCGACGGCGACGAGCTCAGCCCCGGCGTGAACCAGCTGGTCCGCGTCTACGTCGCCCAGAAGCGCAAGATCTCCGACGGTGACAAGCTCGCCGGCCGTCACGGCAACAAGGGCGTCATCTCCAAGATCCTGCCGATCGAGGACATGCCGTTCCTCGAGGACGGCACCGCCGTCGACATCGTGCTGAACCCGCTGGGCGTGCCCGGCCGCATGAACGTCGGCCAGGTGCTCGAGACCCACCTCGGGTGGGTGGCCAAGGCAGGCTGGGACATCGGCGACCTGAAGGACGAGTGGGCCGACCGCCTGCGCGCCATCGGTGCTGACCGTGCCCCGGCGAACTCCAACGTCGCGACGCCCGTCTTCGACGGTGCCCGCGAGGACGAGATCCAGGGCCTGCTGGCCTCGACGCTGCCCAACCGCGACGGCGACCGCATGGTCGGCCCCGACGGCAAGGCGGTCCTGTTCGACGGTCGTACCGGCGAGCAGTTCCCCGACCCGATCAGCGTCGGCTACATGTACCTGCTGAAGCTGCACCACCTGGTCGACGACAAGATCCACGCCCGCTCGACCGGTCCGTACTCGATGATCACCCAGCAGCCGCTCGGCGGTAAGGCCCAGTTCGGTGGCCAGCGCTTCGGTGAGATGGAGGTCTGGGCCCTCGAGGCCTACGGTGCCGCCTACGCGCTGCAGGAGCTGCTGACGATCAAGTCCGACGACATCGTCGGCCGCGTCAAGGTCTACGAGGCGATCGTCAAGGGCGAGAACGTGCCCGAGCCGGGCATCCCCGAGTCCTTCAAGGTGCTCGTCAAGGAGATGCAGTCGCTGTGCCTCAACGTCGAGGTGCTGTCCAGCGACGGTTCCGCCGTCGAGATGCGCGACGCGGAGGAGGACCTCTTCCGCGCCGCCGAGGAGCTCGGCATCGACCTGTCGCGTCGCGAGCCCTCCAGCGTCGAAGAAGTGTGAGCCGGCGGGGCGCCGTCGCCACGACGGCGCCCCCACCCTCACTCCCCGCTCACCACTGAATTTCGAAAAGTAAGGGAAAGAAGACACCGTGCTCGACGTGAACTTCTTCGATCAGATCCGGATCGGTCTCGCGACCGCCGACGACATCCGCGGATGGTCCTACGGCGAGGTCAAGAAGCCGGAGACGATCAACTACCGCACGCTCAAGCCCGAGCGTGACGGCCTCTTCTGCGAGAAGATCTTCGGTCCCACCCGGGACTGGGAGTGCTACTGCGGCAAGTACAAGCGCGTGCGCTTCAAGGGCATCATCTGCGAGCGCTGCGGCGTCGAGGTGACCCGCTCCAAGGTGCGTCGCGAGCGCATGGGCCACATCGAGCTCGCTGCGCCGGTCACCCACATCTGGTACTTCAAGGGTGTCCCCAGCCGTCTGGGCTACCTGCTCGACCTCGCCCCGAAGGACCTCGAGAAGGTCATCTACTTCGCGGCGTACATGATCACGCACGTCGACGAGGAGGCGCGTCACCGCGACCTGTCCTCGCTCGAGTCGAAGATCGACCTCGAGGTCAAGCAGCTCGAGGCCCGTCGCGACGACGAGGTCAACCAGCGCCTGCAGAAGCTCGAGGAGGACCTCAAGGCCCTCGAGGACGAGGGGGCGAAGGCCGACGCCAAGCGCAAGGTCAAGGACGCCGCCGAGCGTGAGGCCAAGCAGCGTCGCGACCGCATCCAGCGCGAGATCGACCGACTCACCGAGGTGTGGGACCGGTTCAAGAACCTCAAGGTCCAGGACCTCGAGGGCGACGAGATGCTCTACCGCGAGATGACGTACCGCTTCGGTGCGTACTTCGAGGGCTACATGGGCGCCGCTGCCATCCAGAAGCGTCTGCAGTCCTTCGACCTCGACGCCGAGGCGGAGTCGCTGCGCGAGATCATCGCCACCGGCAAGGGCCAGAAGAAGACCCGCGCCCTCAAGCGCCTCAAGGTCGTCTCGGCGTTCCTCGGCAGCAGCAACCACCCCGAGGGCATGGTCCTCGACGCCGTGCCGGTGATCCCGCCGGAGCTGCGTCCCATGGTCCAGCTCGACGGTGGCCGCTTCGCCACGTCGGACCTCAACGACCTGTACCGCCGCGTCATCAACCGCAACAACCGCCTCAAGCGACTGCTCGACCTCGGCGCGCCCGAGATCATCGTCAACAACGAGAAGCGGATGCTGCAGGAGGCCGTCGACTCGCTGTTCGACAACGGCCGTCGTGGTCGTCCCGTCACCGGCCCGGGCAACCGTCCGCTCAAGTCCATCTCGGACATGCTCAAGGGCAAGCAGGGTCGTTTCCGTCAGAACCTGCTCGGCAAGCGCGTCGACTACTCCGGCCGTTCGGTCATCGTCGTCGGCCCGCAGCTGAAGCTGCACCAGTGCGGTCTGCCCAAGCAGATGGCGATCGAGCTGTTCAAGCCGTTCGTCATGAAGCGTCTGGTCGACCTCAACCACGCCCAGAACATCAAGTCCGCCAAGCGGATGGTGGAGCGCGGCGTGCGCGCCGAGGTCTGGGACGTGCTCGAGGAGGTCATCACCGAGCACCCGGTGCTGCTGAACCGTGCACCCACCCTGCACCGTCTGGGCATCCAGGCGTTCGAGCCGCAGCTCATCGAGGGCAAGGCCATCCAGATCCACCCGCTCGTCTGCTCGGCCTTCAACGCCGACTTCGACGGTGACCAGATGGCCGTGCACCTGCCGCTGAGCGCCGAGGCGCAGGCCGAGGCCCGCATCCTCATGCTGAGCACGAACAACATCCTCAAGCCGTCCGACGGCCGTCCGGTCACCATGCCGACGCAGGACATGATCATCGGCCTGTACTTCCTCACGCTCGAGCGTGAGGGGCACCCGGGCGAGGGTCGTGCGTTCAGCTCGGTCGCCGAGGCCGTCATGGCCTTCGACCGCAAGGAGATCACCCTCCAGAGCAAGGTGCGGATCCGCATCCCCGGCGCCGACGGTGTCGTCGCGTCGCGGGAGACCACCCTCGGTCGCGCGATCTTCAACCAGGCCCTGCCGGACGACTACGCGTACGTCAACTACCAGGTCGGCAAGAAGGAGCTCGGGGTCATCGTCAACGACCTCGCCGAGCGCTACTCCAAGATCGACGTGGGCGTCGCGCTCGACAACCTCAAGGAGACCGGTTTCCACTGGGCCACGCGCTCGGGTGTCACCATCTCCATCGAGGACGTCGTCACGCCGGAGTCCAAGCAGGAGATCCTCACCAAGTACGAGGGTCAGGCGGCGAAGGTCCAGCAGCAGTTCGACCGCGGTCTCATCACCGAGGACGAGCGTCGTCAGGAGCTCATCGAGATCTGGACCCAGGCCACGGCCGAGGTGTCCGGCGAGATGGAGAAGAAGTTCACCGCGAACGCCGACAACCCGATCTGGATGATGGTCCACTCGGGTGCGCGAGGCAACATGATGCAGGTCCGTCAGATCGCGGCCATGCGTGGTCTCGTGGCGAACCCGAAGGGCGAGATCATCCCGCGCCCGATCAAGGCCAACTTCCGTGAGGGCCTGAGCGTCGTCGAGTACTTCATCGCGACGCACGGTGCCCGCAAGGGTCTGGCCGACACCGCCCTGCGCACCGCCGACTCCGGCTACCTGACGCGTCGACTCGTCGACGTCAGCCAGGACGTCATCATCCGCGAGGAGGACTGCGGCACCGAGCGTGGTCTGCCGAAGGTCATCGCGACCCGCCTGGACGACGGCACGTTCGTGCCGGCGGAGAACGTCGAGACCTCGGCGTACTCGCGCAGCGCGGCCACCGACATCACCCACCCGGAGACGGGCGAGGTGCTGGTGGAGGCCGGCGGCGACCTCGGCGACGTCGAGATCGGCCAGCTCGTGACCGCCGGCGTGGAGACCATCCGCGTCCGCACGGTCCTCACCTGCGAGGCGGCGGCCGGTACGTGCGCCAAGTGCTACGGCCGCTCGCTGGCCACCGGCAAGCTCGTCGACATCGGCGAGGCGGTCGGCACCATCGCCGCCCAGTCGATCGGTGAGCCCGGCACCCAGCTGACGATGCGTACCTTCCACACCGGTGGTGTGGCCGGTGACGACATCACGCACGGTCTGCCGCGCGTGGTCGAGCTCTTCGAGGCTCGTCAGCCCAAGGGTCGTGCGCCGATCACCGAGTCCGCCGGTCGCGTCGCGATCGACGACACGGACAAGACGCGCAAGCTCGTCGTCACCCCCGACGACGGCTCGGAGGTGCAGGAGTACCCCGTCAGCAAGCGTTCGCGCCTGCTCGTCGAGGACGGCTCGCACGTCGAGGTCGGCCAGCAGCTCACCCACGGAACGCCGGACCCGCAGGAGGTCCTGCGCATCCTCGGTGTCCGTCGGGCGCAGGAGCACCTCGTGGACGAGGTCCAGGAGGTCTACCGCAGCCAGGGCGTGGCGATCCACGACAAGCACATCGAGATCATCGTGCGGCAGATGCTGCGTCGGGTCACGGTCATCGAGCAGGGTGACTCCCACCTGATCCCCGGTGACCTCGCGGACCGGGCGACGTTCGAGTCGGAGAACCGACGCGTCGTCGCCGAGGGCGGCACCCCCGCCTCGGGCCGTCCGGTGCTCATGGGCATCACGAAGGCCTCGCTGGCCGTCGAGTCGTGGCTGTCGGCCGCCTCCTTCCAGGAGACGACCCGCGTCCTCACCGACGCCGCCATCCACGGCAAGTCGGACTCGCTGCGCGGTCTGAAGGAGAACATCATCATCGGCAAGCTCATCCCGGCGGGTACCGGTCTCGACCGGTACCGCAACATCCGGGTCGAGCCCACCGAGGAGGCCCGCCAGGCCGCCTACGCCGTCACGGGCTACGAGTCCTACGACTACGGCTTCGGCTCGCCCGACGGCCCCGCCGTCCAGCTGGAGGACTACGACTTCACGTCGTACGAGCCCTGACGGACTGAACGCACGACGGCCCCGGACCTGCTGGTCCGGGGCCGTCGTCGTGCATGGGGGCGGTCGTCGTGACGTCGCCGGTGCGCTGCCTGCGCGGGTCTTGTCTTGCTGGTGCGCTGCCTCGGCCTTCGCTGGGGGGTCTCCGCAAGGGCCTCGACCGGGCGGCTGGGCGGGCCCGTGGGCTGGGTCCTCGGGCTGTGGCCTTCGGTGGGCACAAGAACCTGCGTTCGTGCGCTGGGACGTCAAGGATGCTGCGATTGCTACGGGATCCCGTCGTGAACGCAGAAGCGTTCGGCCTTCAGCGCACGAAGGAAGAATCGTGCTGCCCCATCCGCCCCGCTCAGCGGTGGATCCACCACTTCTCGGGCGCTCAGAAGGTGGCAGATCCACCGATGGGACGCGCAACGCAGAACCTCGCGTCAGACGAGCGCCGGACGCGGCGGCAGACGACCTCAGGCGGTGGGGGCGGGCGCCTTCGACGACTCCGGCTTGGGCTCGGGGTCGGGGCGGAACAGCCAGCGGAGGCGGGGCTCGAAGACGGGGCGGAAGACGGTGGCGACCAGCTGCGTCATGAGCAGGTTCGCCACGACGGTGGCCACGACCATGGTCAGCACCACGGCGGGTGCGCCGTACTTCTCGAGGGAGTCGAACACGCCGAACTGGTAGCGCAGCAGCAGGATCACGTAGCCGTGCAGCAGGTAGCAGTAGAACGTGCGACCGCCGAGGCGGGTCGTCCAGGACCGGCGGCGGGGGACGAGCGAGAGTGCGGCGAAGGTCAGCACCAGGCCGATGACGAGCAGCTCGGCGCGCTGCGTGATGCCCTCCAGGGGCGAGGCGCCGAGCGGGTCCTCGTCGTAGCGCTGCTTCCACAGCAGCCAGTCGAGCGTCCAGCTCGCCGAGTAGAGGTAGCAGATGACGAAGCTGCCGGCGAGCAGCAGCGCCGAGCCGACCCGGATGCGCGGGTCCGCGAGGCGTTCGAAGCGCTCGCGGCTCATGTGCAGGCCGATCACGTAGAACGGCAGGAAGCCGAGGATCTTCGGCAGCGCCAGCACGTTCGGCACCTCGATGAGACCGACCAGCAGCGAGATCGCGATCGACGTCGTGATCGGGTAGCGCAGCGCACGCCAGATCGGGGTGGTCAGCCGCCACACGAACAGCGCCGCCATGAACCAGCCCAGCCACTGCGGCGACAGGAACTTGTACGGCTCCGGCTCGCCCGTGTAGTGACGGGTGATCATCTGCATCGAGATCTCGATGATGAGGTACGGGACCACCAGGGTGCTGACGATGCGGCGCACCTGCCGCGCGTCGCCCATGTAGCGCCGAGCCGTGTAGCCGGAGATCAGGATGAAGAACGGCATGTGGAACGCGTAGATCCACACGTACACGCCTCGCGCCGAGTCCATCGCCACGAACTGCGTGAGGGAGTGCCCGATCACGACGAGCAGCATCACCCAGTACCGTGCGTTGTCGAGATAGGCCACACGCTCCTTCGGGGCGGCGGTCGTCACGGGCAGCGGGTCGAGGGCACTCATCGTCCACCGACTCTAGTGGAGCGCACCGAAGGGAGCCCGATGAACGAGCACCGCGAGACGCGCCGCACGCAGCGGCTCGGCGCGTACGGCGTCGTCGTCGCCGACGACGAGACCGGCGCGCCACGGCTGCTCCTCACCCGCATCTCCCCGTCCGGCTACCCGGCGGGCTGGTGGGCGCTGCCGGGCGGTGGCGTCGACCACGGCGAGTCGCCGCACGACGCCGTCGTGCGCGAGGTGCACGAGGAGACGGGGCTGACGGTGCTGGAGAAGCGCCTCGTCGACGTCCACCACGTGCACACCGTGGCGCCGGGCCGCGACGACCGCTTCGAGGACTACCACGGCGTCCACCTGCTCTACGCGGTCCGCGTCGCCGGTGTGGAGCCGGGAGCGCCGCTGCCCACCCCGCACGTCGTGGAGGTCGAAGGGACCACCGACGTGGCCACCTGGCTGCCGCTCGACCAGGTCGACGACGGCGCGCGGCAGCTCCTCCCGGCCGTGCAGCACGCGCTGGTGCACCTCGCCGACTACCGCTGACGCGGGATCAGGAGCGCGGCGGCGTGTAGAACAGCATCGCGTAGCTGCCCCGCGCCGACAGCACGAAGGTCGCGCGGGCCACGCCGCCGTCCTTGCCGCGGGCGGTGTAGGTCGTGCTGATCTCGTTGAGGTCCTCGACGACGTCCTTGGTCGGCGTACCGACGCTCGAGGCGAAGTCCTCCGCGATCGCGTCGGCCTCGCGCACGCGGTCGGCGACGACTGCGGCGAACCGGGGCCGCTCGCCGCTGAGCAGCAGGGTGCCGGTGGCCGGCACCCGCCACCGACCGTCGAGCAGGGGCGAGTCGCGCGGCGCGGACACGTCCATGCTCGGCCAGATCAGACCCGACGTGTCCTTGCCCTCGACGTCGCGCGGCACCTGCGCCGTGGACGCCCGCGGCTCGAGCTGGCCGCTGCGCGGGTCGCCCACGTACTGGGCGCGCACCGTCATGACGGGCCGCTTCTTCGCCGCCGGGTAGCCCGTGCGGGTCGTGACGTCGCCGGGGTCGGCCGTGATCGTGATGCGGATGTCGCGCTGGTCGGCGGTCTTGCCCTCGGCGTCGACCGTGCAGCCCGTGATCCGACGGTCCTGCGACTGGCAGTACGTGGAGAGGTCGTCCTCGTCGAGCTTGGCGTCGGGGATGACGGCGTTCACCTGGGCGATCAGACGGCGCAGCACCTGCGTGGGTGAGCCGTCGACGCGCAGCAGCGAGATCGTGACGTCGGGGCGCGGGGCGTCGTCGATGAGCGAGAAGGTGTCGTCGCTGGGGCGGGTGGCCGGCGTCGTGGTCTCGGTCGGGGTCGGCTCGACGCCCTCGGGCAGCTCGCCGTCCTCCTCGCCCGACTGCTGCGCCGCCTTCGCGGCGTCGAGCTCGGGCTGGAACGCCTCGATCAGCGCAGCGCTGCGGTACCGCACCAGCGGCCCGAGCTGCGTCGCGCCCGACGGGACCTCGAGCCCGTAGATGATGGGGCTCTGCGGACCCGACTCGTGCTCGGTGACGTCGGCGTCCGACGCGCCGGCCGCCGAGGAGGAGGCGCCGGCGCTGGGCCGCGGATCGGCCTGGGTGCGCGTCTCGCAGGCACCCAGCGCGAGCACGCCGACGAGCAGGAGCGGGGTCGCGATCCGTCTCATGGGTCTCCTCGGGGAGGTCGTGCGGTCCCCGGGCCGGGGTGGTCGGTCGACCGGGCCGGGCGGACCGATCGGCCCCATCCTGCCGCAGCCGGACAAGGTCGTGCGGCACCGGGCGCGGTAGGTTGCGAGCACCGGACGGTCCGACGGGGCGAGGAGGCGCGGCGATGGCGGGACGGACGACGGCTGCCGAGCGCGTCTTCGCCCGACTGCGCGAGGACATCCTCACCGGCCGCCTCGAGCCGGGGTCGCAGCACTCGATCTACCGGCTGGCCGAGGAGCTCGGCACGTCGCGCACGCCCGTCCGCGAGGCGGTGCTGCGCCTCGCCGACGCCGGTCTGGTCGCCGTCGAGCGCAACCGCGGGGTGCGCGTGCGGGGCGTGACCGTGCAGGACGTGCTCGAGGTCTTCGAGCTGCGCCTGCTCCTCGAGGTGCCCGCCACCGCGTACGCCGCGCTGCACGCCGACGCATCACAGCGCGAGGAGCTGCGCGCCCTGCTGCGGGCCATGGCCGCCGATGCGGCGGCCGACGACGAGCGGGCCTTCGAGGAGCACGACCGGGCGCTCCACGCCGTGCTGCACGCGGCGAGCGGCAACGGTCGGCTGGGGGAGGAGGTGCTCGCGCTGCGTGCGTCGATCCAGGCGCGCGGCGCGGTCACCCTGCACCGCTCCCGCGGTGCCCACGAGATCCTCGAGGAGCACGAGCCGATCGTGCAGGCCGTGCTCGACGAGGACGCCGGCCGGGCGGCTGCGCTCATGCGCGAGCACCTCCAGCACACCGCGGAGCTGCTGGCGCGCCAGCTCGACCCCGCCGTCGACCTCGACGCCTGGCGCTCCCGAGCGCAGGCGCTCACCGCCAGTAGCATGCTACTGTCGTCGATGTCCTCGACACGTCTGGAACCGAGCTGACAGGAGCGGCATGTCCGGCTTCGCCCCCCGCCACCCCGAGACCGTCTTCACCTACGGTGCCCCGCGCCTGAAGCTCGGTGTCGGCGCCCGGCACGAGCTCGGGCACGACCTCGCCGAGCTCGGCGCCCGCCGCGTCCTGCTCGTCACCGACGCCGGCGTCGCCGCGACCGGCCGACCGGCGGAGATCGCCGAGCGTCTGGCCGCCGACGGCCTCGACGTCGTCGTCTTCGACGGTGCCCGGGTCGAGCCCACCGACGGCAGCCTCGAGGACGCGGTCGCCTTCGCCCGCGACGCCGGCCCCGTCGACGCCGTCCTGGCCGTCGGCGGCGGCAGCAGCATCGACACCGCCAAGGCCGTCGCGCTCCTGCTCACCAACGACGGCGAGCTGATGGACTACGTCAACGCGCCGGTCGGGAAGGGGCGTGCCCCGAGCCGGCCGCTCCTGCCGCTCGTCGCCGTGCCCACCACCACGGGGACCGGCAGCGAGAGCACGACCATCTGCGTGCTCGACGTCGTCGACCAGCACGTGAAGACCGGCATCTCGCACCCGCGGCTGCGCCCGGTGCTGGCCGTCGTCGACCCCGAGCTGACGCTCACCCAGCCCGCGTCGGTGACGGCCGCCTCGGGCCTGGACATCCTGTGCCACGCGCTCGAGAGCTACACCGCGCGCCCCTACACGTCGTACGAGGCCAAGCAGGCCGGCGAGCGGGTGCCCTACTGCGGCTCGAACCCGATCTCCGACGTCTGGTCCGAGCGCGCGCTCGCGCTCATGGCCGGCTCGTTCCGGCGCGCGGTCAGCCACGGTGACGACCTCGACGCGCGCACCGAGGTGGCCACGGCCGCCACGTTCGCCGGCCTGGGCTTCGGCAACGCGGGCGTGCACATCCCGCACGCCAACGCCTACCCCATCGCCGGCCAGGTGCGCGAGTTCCGGCCCGAGGGCTACCCGGACGACGACGGCGCCTCCGGCCACGCAGGGCTCGTGCCCCACGGCATGGCCGTCTCGCTCACCGCGCCTGCCGCCTTCCGGTTCACCTTCGAGGCCGCGCCGGAGCGCCACGTGCGCGCCGCGCGCCTGCTCGACCCCGACGCGAGCATGCCCGCGGACCCCGCCGACCTGCTCCCGCAGGTGCTCACCGCGATCATGCGCGACGTCGGCATCCCCGCCGGCCTCTCCGCCGTCGGCTTCGGCAGCAACGACCTCGACCCGCTCGTCGACGGCGCCATGAAGCAGCAGCGGCTCCTCGCCACCGCGCCCCGCGACGTCACCGAGGACGACGTCGCCGGCATCCTCGACGCCTCGCTCGAGCTGTGGTGAGCGTCGACACGGTCGGCCACGACGTCGCCGCATCCCCGGCCGACGTCGTCGCCGAGCTCCGCCGCCGCGAGGTCGTCGACGTCGACGACTCCAGCACCACCCGCGCGCTCTACAGCACCGACGCGTCGCTCTACCGCGTCGTGCCGCAGGTCGTGGTCCGGCCACGGTCGGTCGAGGAGGTGCTCGCCGTCCTCGACGCGTCGCGCGCCACCGGGGTGCCCGTCACCTCACGCGGCGCCGGCACCTCCATCGCCGGCAACGCGGTCGGTACGGGCATGGTCGTCGACTTCGCCAAGCACCTGAACCGCGTGCACGAGGTCGACGTCGAGCGGCGCGTCGCGCGGGTCGACCCCGGCATCGTGCACGCCGCGCTGCAGAAGGTCGCCGCGCCGCAGGGGCTGCGCTTCGGCCCCGACCCGTCGACGCACACCCGCTGCACGGTCGGCGGCATGATCGGCAACAACGCCTGCGGCAACCGCGCCCTGGGGTACGGCCGCAGCTCCGACAACGTCGCGGCGCTCGACGTCGTCACCGGCACGGGGGAGCGGCTGACGATCGGACGCGACCTCGCCACGACGTCGCCGACGCTCGACCGGCTGCGCGACGTCGTCGCCGCCGACCTGGCGACCGTCCGCACCGAGCTCGGCCGCTTCGGCCGCCAGGTGTCGGGCTACAGCCTCGAGCACCTGCTCCCCGAGCGCGGCTTCGACGTCGCCTCGTTCATGGCCGGCACCGAGGGCACGCTGGGCGTCCTCCTCGGCGCCACCGTCGACCTCGTGCAGACCCCGCGGCACGTGCACCTCGTGGTGCTCGGCTACGGCTCGATGGCCGAGGCCGGCGACGACGTGCCCACGATGCTCCCGCACGGCCCGATCGCGTGCGAGGGCCTCGGCGCGCGGATCGTCGAGGTGTACCGCGCCGCCAAGGGTGCTGCCGGCGTGCCCGAGTACCCACGCGGCGGCGGCTTCCTCTACGTCGAGCTCGCGGGCGACGACCCCGCCGAGCTGGCGGCCCAGGCCGAGCGCGTCGTCGCGGACTCCGCGTCGCTGTCGCACCGGCACGTGACGTCGGTGGCCGAGCAGGCCGCGTTCTGGCGGATCCGCGAGGAGGGCGCCGGCCTGGCGTCGCGCATCTGGGACCGACCGGCCCTCTCCGGCTGGGAGGACGCGGCCGTGCCGCCCGAGCGGGTCGGGCAGTACCTGCGCGACTTCGACGCCCTGCTCCAGCAGCACGGCCTGAACGGTGAGCCGTACGGCCACCTCGGCGACGGCTGCGTGCACGTGCGGATCGACTTCCCGCTGTCGGAGCCCGGTGGGAAGGCCGGGTACCGCGCCTTCATCGAGGACGCCGCCCGCCTCGCCGCCTCGCACGGCGGCTCGTTCTCCGGCGAGCACGGCGACGGTCGCGCCCGGTCGGAGCTGCTGCCGCTGATGTACTCCGAGCAGGCCGTCGCGCTCTTCCGGGGCGTCAA
The DNA here is from genome assembly GCF_024124745.1 of Aeromicrobium sp. CnD17-E. Taxonomy (GTDB): domain Bacteria; phylum Actinomycetota; class Actinomycetes; order Propionibacteriales; family Nocardioidaceae; genus Aeromicrobium. Next base: position 16,586 of record NZ_JAMXRU010000028.1, on the reverse strand, counting down.
GCACGTGCTTGACCCCGACAACCTGCTCAACCCCGGCGTGCTCGTCGACCCCGATCCCATCGACGGGTCGCTGCGCACCCAGGGTCGCGGCTGGGCGCCCGGCCTGCAGGGGTCGCGCCGCGGCCTGCGGCTGCTGCACGACGACGGCGACCTCGGCGCGGCCGTGCACCGGTGCACGGGCGTCGGCAAGTGCCTCGCCGACAACAAGGCGTCGCACGGCGTCATGTGTCCCTCGTTCCAGGCCACGCGGGACGAGAAGGACTCCACGCGCGGGCGCGCGCGGGTGCTCCAGGAGATGGTCGACGGGCGGCTGGTGACCGGCGGCTACCGCGCGCCGGAGGTGCACGAGGCGCTCGACCTCTGCCTGTCCTGCAAGGGCTGCCTCAACGACTGCCCGACGGGCATCGACATGGCGACCTACAAGTCCGAGGTGCTGCACCAGACCTACCGAGGTCGCGTGCGGCCGCGCAGCCACTACGTCCTCGGGAAGCTGCCGTTCTGGGCGCGGCTGACGTCGCCCGTCGCGGCGCTCGCGAACCTGGCGCTGCGCGTGCCGGGGCTCGCCCACGTCGCGCGCTGGGTGGCGGGCGTCGACCAGCGTCGCAGCCTGCCGTCGTTCGCGACGCGTCGGTTCAGCCGGGCCGCCCGGCCGGCCCTCGAGGCGTCCGCGGCGCGCACGGACCGGCCCCGGGTCGCGATCTGGGCGGACTCGTTCACGGAGTACTTCTCGACGTCGGGCGGCCACGCCGCGGTGCGGTTGCTCGAGTCGGCCGGGTACCGGGTCGAGGTCGTCCAGAAGCAGGCGTGCTGCGGACTCACGTGGATCACGACGGGACAGCTCGACACCGCCCGCTCGCTCGTCGAGCGCACCGTCGGGGTGCTGCACGAGTACGTCGCCGACGGGGTGCCGGTCGTCGGCCTCGAGCCGTCGTGCCTCGCGGTGCTGCGCTCCGACGCCGTGGAGCTCACCGACGACCCGCGCGCGGCCGAGGTCGCGCAGGGGGTCTTCACGCTCGCGGAGCTGCTCGCGCGGACCGAGGGCTGGCAGGCCCCCGACCTCAGCGGCACGGAGGTGGTCGTGCAGCCGCACTGCCACCAGTCGTCGGTGCTCGGCTTCGCGGCCGACCTCGACGTCCTCGGCCGTACCGGCGCGACCGTCACCCGGCTCTCCGGCTGCTGTGGGCTCGCCGGCAACTTCGGCGTCGAGCGCGGCCACTACGAGGTGTCCGTCGCGGTCGCCGAGCAGCAGCTCATGCCGGCGGTCCGCGCCATGGGCGAGGGTGCCGTCGTCCTCGCCGACGGCTTCTCGTGCCGCACCCAGCTCGACGACCTCGCCGACGTCCCGGCCCTCCACCTCGCAGAGCTGCTCGCGCCGGGGGAGTAGGGGGTCTCGTCCGTCCTGCGGACGTCCCGCGGCTGCGTCGGACGCGGTGGCCGTGACCCTGGTGGTGCGCTGCCTCGGCTGGCGCTGGGGGTGGTCTCCGAGAGGGCCTCGACCGGGCGGCTGGGCGGTCGGTGGTCTGGGGTCTCGGGCTGCGGGTTGGGCTCTTCGTGGACGCAAGAAGCGTTCGGGATTCAGCGCACGAAGGAAGAATCGTGGGTGCCCTGGGGGGTGGGGTGGGCAGCGCTTCTCCCTTCTCGTGGCACGGTCCACGCGAAGGGAGAAGCACTGCCACCCCTGCCCCGCTCAGCGGTAGGCCTGCCACCTGTCGAGCGCTGGGAAGGGTGGCAGATCCACCGCCGACGGCGATTCGGTGGCAGACCTACCGCTCGACCCTCAACACCGACCCGCAGCACGAGAACCCAGACCAGCGACCGCCCAGCCGCCCGGTCGAGGCCCTTGCGGAGCGCAGGACGAGTCGAAGCCGCGCCGACGCACCCGCAGGTCGACGATGAGGCGCGCCGACGCAGCCCCACTCGAACGAGAACCCGCACCAGCGCAGCCCCAGCCCCACCCACACCCCAGCCCACGCCGGACCACCCCCCGACGCGGTGCGTAGGGTTCACGGCATGACGAACTTGCTGGGTGAGCCGCCGGAGACGTTCCTTCCCGAGGACCCGGGCGCGCAGGAGCTGGCGTCGGGCACGTCGGCGCGGGCCGTGGCCTCGGAGCACCCCGACTCGGTGCTGGCGTGGGCGCTGCTGGCGCAGGAGGCCCTCGACGCCGGTGACGACCTGGAGGGCTACGCGTTCGCGCGCACGGCCTACCACCGCTCGCTCGACGCGCTGCGGCGCAACGGCTGGAAGGGTTTCGGGCCCGTGCCGTGGTCGCACGCGCCGAACCAGGGGTTCCTGCGTTCCCTCGCCGTGCTCGCGACCGGCTCCGAGCGGCTCGGCGACGACGCCGAGGCGCACCGCTGCCGCGAGTTCCTGCACGAGTCGAGCCCCGAGGCGTACGCGCAGCTCGTCTGAGCCACGCAGCTCGGATCGTCGGCGCGGTCAGTCCTCCAACGGCGGCGGCGCGTCGGCGGGTGCGCGCAGCTGCATCCGTCCCGGCTCGACCACCCACCGGTGCCGGGTGCTGGCGTCGCAGATGTCGCCGTCGAGGTTGGCCTGCAGCGCCTCGCCCTGCACGAGGACGTCACGACCCTTCAGGTAGACGACGTCGTCGCGCATCGGGTGGCGACCGCGCCGCAGGCGGTACGCGTACCCGAGCCGTTTCCACCGGGCGTGCGCCCACACGACCGCCACGTCGAGGCTGCCGTCGAAAGGGTCCGCCGCGGGGAGCAGCGGTGCGCCGCCCCCGACGTAGCGTCCGTTGCCGACGGCCACCTGGATGAGCCGGCGGGGCGAGTCGATGCGCTGGCCGTCGACGTGCACCGTGGCGCGGAAGCCCTTGCCGACGACGCCCGTGATCGCCGCGCCGATGGCGTAGCCGACGGGGCCGAACGCCTTCTTCCACGGCGCCGCCTTGACGTTCGCCTCGGCGCCCAGGCCCACGTGCGCGGCGTTGACCACCAGCCGGTCCTGACCGTCGCGGATCACGTCCGCAGACCGGGCCACGCAGTCGACGGCCTGACGTGCCGCCTCGACCGGGTCGTCGCTCAGGCCGAGGGTGCGCACGAAGTCGTTGCCGGTGCCCAGCGGGACGATCGCCACCTCGACGTCGTCGAAGAGGTCGAGGTCGTCGACCGCCGTGACGACGGCGTGGATGCTGCCGTCGCCACCGACCGCGACCACGACGCCGCCGCGTGCCGCGGACACCGCGTCCTGCAGGTCGTCGCGGTCCTCGGTGCGGCGCACCTCCAGCGGGGCGTGCGCGCGCAGCACGTCGAGTGCCTCCTCGAGGCGCGGGTCGTCGCTGCTGCCCGCCTGGGCGTTCACCACCGCCACCCACGGCCTGCTGTCGCTCATGGCGCTCCCTCTGCGTGCGGCCCCGAGTCCACCGCCGACGACGGTGCCACTGCGAGCCTAGGGCCCGGACGCCCCGGACGCACCGTCGTGGCCGTCGTGCATTGGCCCGAGGGGCGTCCGGCCCGATACGATGCGGCTGTCAGGCCCCGGACGCCCGGGGCTTGTCGCCTGTTCACCGCACAGCACGAACCAACCTCGAGGGGTGCATCGCATGCCCGCAGTCGTCATCGTCGGAGCCCAGTGGGGAGACGAGGGCAAGGGCAAGGCCACCGACCTGCTCGGCAGCCGCGTCGACTACGTCGTCAAGTTCAACGGCGGCAACAACGCCGGCCACACCGTCGTCATCGGCGACGAGAAGTACGCCCTGCACCTGCTGCCGAGCGGCATCCTCAGCCCGGGCTGCACGCCGATCATCGGCAACGGGGTCGTCATCGACCTGGACGTCCTGTTCGAGGAGATCGACGCGCTCGAGGCGCGCGGCATCGACACGAGCAAGCTGCGCGTGAGCGCCAACGCCCACCTCATCGCCGACTACAACCGCACGCTCGACAAGGTGACCGAGCGGTTCCTCGGCAGCCGCAAGATCGGCACCACCGGCCGAGGCATCGGACCGACCTACGCCGACAAGATGAACCGCCTCGGCGTGCGCGTGCAGGACCTCTTCGACGAGAAGATCCTGCGCGCCAAGGTCGAGGGCGCGCTCGAGCTGAAGAACCAGATGCTCACCAAGGTCTACAACCGTCGCGCGGTCAGCGTCGACGAGATCGTCGACCAGCTGCTCGTGCACGCCGAGCGCCTGCGCCCCATGGTCGCCGACACCGCCCTCGTGCTGCACGAGGCGCTCGACCGCGACGAGACGGTGCTGCTGGAGGCCGGCCAGGCCACGCTGCTCGACGTCGACCACGGCACCTACCCGTTCGTCACGTCGTCGTCGGCCACCACGGGCGGCGCCTGCACCGGGTCGGGCATCCCGCCGACGCGCATCACCCGCGTCATCGGCATCGTCAAGGCCTACGCCACCCGCGTCGGCGAAGGCCCGTTCCCGACCGAGCTCTTCGACGAGCACGGCGAGCGCCTGCGCACCAACGGCGGCGAGTTCGGCACCACGACCGGGCGCCCGCGCCGCTGCGGCTGGTACGACGCGCCGGTCGCACGGTACGCGGCCCGCATCAACGGTGTCACCGACTTCGTGCTCACCAAGCTCGACGTGCTCACCGGCTGGGACCGCATCCCGGTCTGCGTGGCGTACGACGTCGACGGCGAGCGGGTCGACGAGATGCCCACCACGCAGACCGGCTTCCACCACGCGAAGCCGATCTACGAGTTCTTCGAGGGCTGGAGCGAGGACATCTCCGGCGCCCGCACCATGGACGACCTTCCGGCCGCGGCCCAGGCGTACGTCAGGGCCATCGAGAAGATGTCCGGCGCCCGCATCTCCGCGGTGGGCGTCGGCCCTGACCGCGAGGAGACCGTGGTCCTGCACGACCTGCTCTGAGCGGGGCGGTCGTCGGTCCGGGCGTGGTCGTCGGGGCGATAGGGTCGGGCAGCGTGAAGACTCTGGTGATCGGTACCGGCGGCCGCGAGCACGCCCTGGCCCTGGCCCTGTCCCGCGACCCGCAGGTCACCGAGGTGCACGCGGCGCCCGGCAACCCGGGCATCGCCGACGTCGCGACGCTGCACGACGTCGACCCGCTCGACGGTGACGCCGTCGCCGCGCTGGCCACGTCCATCGGAGCCGACCTCGTGGTCATCGGCCCGGAGGCTCCGCTCGTCGCCGGGGTCGCCGACGCCGTGCGCGACGCCGGGATCGCCTGCTTCGGGCCGAGCCGCGCCGCCGCGCAGCTCGAGGGCTCGAAGGCCTTCGCGAAGCAGGTGATGGCCGCCGCCGAGGTGCCCACCGCCATGGCGCACGTGTGCGAGACCGCCGAGGAGGTGGCCGCGGCGCTCGACGCCTTCGGTCCGCCCTACGTCGTCAAGGACGACGCGCTCGCCGCGGGCAAGGGCGTCGTCGTCACCGAGGACCGTCAGGAGGCCGTCGACCACGCGGCCGGCTGCGACCGGGTGGTCATCGAGGAGTTCCTCGACGGCCCGGAGGTGTCGCTGTTCGCCATCACCGACGGCGAGACCGTCCTGCCGCTGCAGCCCGCGCAGGACTTCAAGCGCGCCCTCGACGGCGACGCCGGACCCAACACCGGCGGCATGGGCGCCTACACGCCCCTCACCTGGGCGCCCGACGACCTGGTCGCCGACGTGACCCGCCGCGTGCTCGTGCCGACGGTGCAGGAGATGGCGCGCCGCGGCACGCCGTTCCAGGGCCTGCTCTACGCAGGTCTCGCCCTCACGTCGCGAGGGGTGCGCGTCGTCGAGTTCAACGCCCGCTTCGGAGACCCCGAGACGCAGGCGATCCTGGCCCTCCTGCGCACGCCGCTCGCGTCGCTGCTGCACGGGGCCGCGACCGGCACGCTCGACGCCGTCGGGCTGCCCGCATGGCACGACGGCACCGCCGTGACGGTGGTCATGTCCTCGGCCGGCTACCCGGCGTCGTCGCGGTCGGGCGACGTGATCCTCGGCGTCGGCGCCGCGAACGCGATCGAGGGCGTCGACGTCATCCACTCCGGCACCGCCGTCGACGACGGCGTCGAGGGTGGGGGCCGGCTCGTGACGAACGGCGGACGCGTGCTGGCGGTCACCGCCGTCGGCGAGGACCTCGAGCACGCCCGCGACCGGGCCTACGCCGGGGTCGACGCGATCTCCTTCGACGGGGCCCAGTTCCGCGGCGACATCGCTCTGGCGGCGCAGCGAGGGGAGATCGAGGTCTGATGTCGGGGTCGGGGCAGCGTCGAGGGTTCTGGTCGCGGCTGCGTGGCCGCAGCCCGCAGCCGGCCGCCTCGACCGCGCCGGCGCCGGCGGGAGGGCTCAACGACCAGCCGCCCGGCCTGGTCCTGCCGTCGTCGCTGCGCCTGCCCGCCGACGTCGAGGAGGCGCTGCGCGATCTGCTGTGGCAGGACGTGGTCCTGGGTCGGACCGAGGTCGAGGACCTGCTCGAGCTGCGCGAGGACGAGCTCGACGAGCTCGACGTCACCCCCGAGCAGACCACCGAGGCCTTCCGGCACCTGGTGCGGGCCCGGCGCGAGCAGCAGGCGGCGTGGCCCGACGACGTCACCCGCACGCCCCTGCGGGCCGCGTTCGACGACCTCGAGACCGCCGGTGTGCTGGCCCGACCCGACTTCACGTGCTGCGCCACCTGCGCGTCCGACGAGATCGGCGCCGAGCGGGACGACTCGCGACGCTGGCGCGGCTACGTCTACTTCCACCAGCAGGACACCGAGACGCTGCTGGAGACCCGGCAGACCTACCTCGGCTACGGCGTCTTCCTCAGCGCGCACCTGCCGCGCGACGCGTGGGACGCGCTCGACTCCGCTCAGCAGGACGCCACCTACGCCGACCTCGTCACCACGCTCGTGCGCGACGACGTGCTGCCGGTGCTCGAGCGGCACGGTGTCCGCGCGTCGTGGGACGGCGACACCGGCACGCGGATCCTCCTCGAGGACGTCGACCACTACGTCGCCGTCTGACCCGGACGGCCGTCCGCCCACGGTGGGCCGGGTGGGATGATGTGCGGCGTGACGACGCCCAACGTTCTGGCCCACCGCTACGCCTCGCCCGAGATCGCGCGCATCTGGTCGCCCGAGCACAAGATCGTGCTCGAGCGTCAGCTGTGGATCGCGGTGCTGAAGGCCCAGCGTGACCTCGGGGTCGAGACGCCGGACGGCGTGATCGAGGCCTACGAGGCCGTCGTGGACCAGGTGGACCTCGCGTCGATCGCCGAGCGCGAGCGCGTGACCCGGCACGACGTGAAGGCACGGATCGAGGAGTTCGCCGCGCTCGCGGGCAGCGAGCACATCCACAAGGGCATGACGTCGCGCGACCTGACGGAGAACGTCGAGCAGCTGCAGGTGCGGGCGTCGCTGCAGGTGCTGCGCTCGCGTGCCGTCGCGGCGCTCGCGCGGCTCGGACGACTCGCTGCCGAGCACGCCGAGCTCGTCATGGCGGGACGCAGCCACAACGTCGCGGCACAGGCCACGACCCTCGGCAAGCGGTTCGCGACCGTCGCCGACGAGCTGCTGACCGGTGTCGGCCGGCTCGACGACCTCCTCGCCCGCTACCCGCTGCGGGGCATCAAGGGTCCGGTCGGCACCGCGCAGGACCAGCTGGATCTTCTCGGCGGTGCACCCGGCGGGGGTGCCGGGCCGGGGGCGGCAGACGGCTTCGCGAAGCTCGCCGACCTGGAGCGTCGCGTCGCCGAGCACCTCGGCTTCGAGCGGGTGCTGACCAGCGTCGGCCAGGTGTACCCTCGCTCCCTCGACTACGACGTGGTCACGTCGCTCGCGCAGCTGGTGGCCGCGCCCTCGAACCTGGCGACCACGATCCGGCTCATGGCCGGCAACGAGCTCGTGACCGAGGGCTTCAAGCCCGGCCAGGTCGGCTCGAGCGCCATGCCGCACAAGATGAACACGCGCTCGTGCGAGCGGGTCAACGGCCTGGCCGTCATCGTCCGCGGCTACGTGTCGATGGTCGGTGAGCTGGCCGGCGACCAGTGGAACGAGGGCGACGTGTCGTGCTCCGTCGTGCGCCGCGTGGCCCTGCCCGACGCGTTCTACGCCGCGGACGGCCTGTTCGAGACGTTCCTGACCGTCCTCGACGAGTTCGGGGTGTTCCCGGCGGTGGTGCAGCGCGAGCTCGACCGGTACCTGCCGTTCCTGGCGACGACCAAGGTGCTGATGTCCGCCGTCCGCGCCGGGGTGGGTCGCGAGGCGGCCCACGAGGCGATCAAGGAGCACGCGGTGGCCGTCGCGCTGGAGATGCGCGAGCAGGGCTCGGCGGGCAACGACCTCTTCGCGCGCCTCGCGGCCGACGAGCGACTCGCCCTCACCGAGGCCGACCTCGCCTCCCTCGTCGCCGCCCCCCTGGAGTTCACCGGCGCCGCCACCGCCCAGGTCGCGGCCGTCGTCGCCCAGGTCGACGAGCTGGTGTCCGCCGACCCGGCCGCCGCCGCGTACACGCCGGGCGCGATCCTCTGAGGTCCTGAGCTCGCTGGTGCGCTGCCGCGGGGGCTCTGTTCTTGCTGGTGCGCTGCCTGGGGGTCTCGTCCTGCTGCTGCGCTGCCTCGGCTGGCGCCGTGTCTGGTCTCCGCAAGGGCCTCGACCGGCGGCGGGCCTGGGGCCGGTCTCGGGTCTCGGGGTCTGGCCTGAGCTCGCCTTTGGACGCACGATTCTTCGTTTCTGCGTTCTGGGGCCAAGGTTCTTCGTTTGCGTGTCCCATCGGTGGATCTGCAACCGCAGGAGCGCTCCTGCGGTTGCGGATCCACCGATGGAGGGCTGAGCGGCGGAAGGATTCTGCGTTCGCGACGGGATCCCGTCGCCTACGCAGAACCTTTGGCCGCCAGTGCACCAACGCAGCCTCGTGCGTCCACCCCATGCTGAAGCCACAGCCCGAGACCCCAGACCAACGCGGATGCCAGCCGCCCGGTCGAGGCCCTTGCGGAGACCAGCCCGAGCGTGAGCCGAGGGAGCGCAGCAGCAGGTCGGGACCCCCGCAGGCAGCGCAGCCGCAGGACGAGGGAGAGCCCACGCCGACGCAGCCGACGCGCCCACCCACCCGAGGGACGAGACGTTCGGACGCCCGTGGGTGGGGGAGAGGGCGGACCTCCTAGGCTGTCGGTCGTGCCTCTCGACGTCCCCGGTGCCGTGCACCTGCACTCCGGCAAGGTCCGTGACCTCTACGAGCTCGAGTCCGGCCGGCTGCTGATGGTGGCGTCGGACCGGATCTCGGCGTACGACTTCGTGCTGAGCCCCGGCATCCCCGACAAGGGGGAGCTGCTGACGCGGATGTCGCTGTGGTGGTTCGACCAGCTGGCCGACGTCGTGCCCAACCACGTCGTGTCGACCCAGGTGCCCGAGCGGGTGCGGGGGCGGGCGCTCGTGGTCGAGAAGCTCGACATGTACCCCGTCGAGTGCGTCGTGCGCGGCTACCTGACCGGGTCGGGGCTGGCCGACTACCAGGCGACCGGCGAGGTGTGCGGCGTGCCGCTGCCCGACGGGCTCGTCGACGGGTCGCGCCTGCCGGAGCCGATCTTCACGCCCGCCACGAAGGCCGCCGTGGGCGACCACGACGAGAACATCGACTTCGACGCCGTCGTCGAGCTGGTCGGTGCCGAGGTGGCGGAGCGCCTGCGGTCGCTGACCCTCGAGGTGTACGCCCGCGCCGAACGGATCGCCCGCACGCGCGGCATCATCCTGGCCGACACGAAGCTGGAGTTCGGTGCCCGCCCCGACGGCACGATCGTGCTGGCCGACGAGGTGCTCACCCCCGACTCGTCGCGCTTCTGGCCGGCCGAGACGTACCAGCCCGGACGCCCGCAGCCGTCGTTCGACAAGCAGCCGGTGCGCGACTGGCTCACCTCGCCCGCCTCCGGGTGGGACAAGGCGTCCGACACGCCTCCGCCCAGCCTGCCGTCGGACGTCGTCGAGGCCACGCGCGAGCGGTACGTGCGGGCCTACGAGCAGCTCACCGGCTCCACCTTCTGAGACTGCCCGGGACTCGCGTACCGACGGTATCCGGGACGTGGGTAGGGTGGTGACGCCGCCCACACCCTCGTCTGAAGGAGCCCGCGATGGCCAACCTCGCCGCCCTGCTGGAGAAGTCCGCCTCGACGTACGCCGACCGCACCGCCATCGTCTTCGGTGACACCCGACTCTCGTACGCGCAGGTCAACGGCGCCGCGAACCAGGTGGCCAACCTGCTCGTCTCGCGCGGGGTGCAGCCGGGCGACAAGGTCGCGCTGTCGTGCCCCAACCTGCCGTACTTCACGATCATCTACTACGGCATCCTCAAGGCCGGCGCGACGGTGGTCCCGCTCAACGTCCTGCTGAAGGGCCGCGAGGTCGCCTACCACCTCGATGACTCCGACGCGGTCGCCTACTTCGCGTTCGAGGGCACCCCGGACCTCCCGATCGGCGAGGCCGCGTGGGAGGGCTTCCAGGCCGTCGAGGGCTGCAAGGACTTCTTCCTCATCAAGCTCGACTCCGCCGCGCCGGAGCCGATGGAGCCGCCGGAGTACTACGCCCCGCTCGTCGCGCAGCAGCCGCCGACGTTCGAGACGGTCGAGACCGACGACGACGACACCGCCGTCATCCTCTACACGTCGGGCACGACGGGCCAGCCGAAGGGCGCGGAGCTGCGCCACCGCAACATGCGCGACAACGCGCTCGCGGGGGCCGACCTGTTCGGCGCCGACGCCGACCGCCCCGACACCTACCTGTGCGTGCTTCCGCTGTTCCACTCCTTCGGCCAGACCTGCATCCAGAACGGCTCGATGGCCTTCGGCGGCACCGTGGTCATGCTGCCGCGCTTCGAGGCTCAGGCCGCCCTCGGCCTCATGCTGAAGGAGAAGGTCACCTACTTCGCGGGCGTGCCGACCATGTACTGGGGGCTGCTCGGCGCGCTGGACGAGACCGTCGACGTCGAGTCGATCGCGGCCAGCCTGCGCGTCGCCGCGGCCGGCGGCTCCGCCCTCCCGGTCGACATCCACCGCCAGTTCAAGGACCGCTTCGGCGTCACCATCCTCGAGGGGTACGGCCTGTCGGAGACCTCCCCGGTGGCCTCGTTCTCCGTGTACGGCCAGGAGCCGAAGGTCGGCTCCATCGGCGTGCCCATCCCGGGCGTGGAGATGAAGCTCATCGATGCGGAGTGGAACGACGTGTCCGACGACCTCGAGGAGGACGGCAAGACCGCCGTCGGCGAGATCGCCATCAAGGGCCACAACGTGATGAAGGGCTACTACGACCGTCCCGAGGCGACGGCCGAGGCCATCCGCGACGGCTGGTTCCGCTCCGGCGACCTCGGTCGCAAGGACGCCGACGGCTTCTACTACATCGTCGACCGCAGCAAGGACATGATCATCCGCGGCGGCTACAACGTGTACCCGCGTGAGCTCGAGGAGGTGCTGATCACGCACCCGGCCGTCTCGCTGGTCGCGGTCATCGGCGTGCCGCACGAGAGCCACGGCGAGGAGATCAAGGCCGTCGTCGTGAAGAACAAGGACCACGACGACGTGTCCGAGGCCGACCTCGTGGCCTGGGGCAAGGAGCAGTTCGCGGCGTACAAGTACCCGCGCATCGTGGAGTTCCGCGACGAGCTGCCCATGACGGCCACCGGCAAGATCCTCAAGCGCGAGATCTGAGGCTCGGCTCGACGCACCGAGGCCGGGTCCAGGGACACCCTGGGCCCGGCCTCGTCGTGTCCGCGCGGACCGCGTGCGGCTAGCGCAGCCCGAAGATCGGGGGCAGGGCGAGCAGCATCGTCAGCGACCACGTGCAGTGGGTGAGGACGGGCGCGAGGATGCCGCCCGACGCACGCCGCTGCAGGCCCACCACCACGCCGAGCAGGATCGCGGCGAACGCGAGCATGACGTTGCCGGTGGCGAGCGTCGCGGCGGTGTAGGCGACGGTCGTCCAGACGACCGGGTGCCGGGGGATCGCGGCGTACGCGGCGCCGCGGAAGAACAGCTCCTCGGCCACGCCGTTGACCGCGGTGATGACGACCAGCAGCGGCAGCGTCCCCTCCGTCGCGAACCCCAGGACCTTCTCGACCTGGTCGGACAGCACCGGGATCTCGCGCACCACGAGGGCCCCGACGACGAACAGGCCCGCGAGCGCCAGCCCGATGGCGATGGGCTGCACGACGGGGCGCACGAGGCCGTCCTCGTCGTCGGGGTCGTCGGTGGCGATGTGTCCCAGGTAGAGCCGACCGGACGCGAAGGCGCCGACGGTCCAGACCGCCGCCAGCCCGAAGGTCAGCGGGTAGAACCACGGGCTGCCGGGCTCCACGCGCAGCGAGACGCCGAGCACCACGGCGCCGAGCACGACGAAGCCGGCGGTGACCCACTGGCGACGTCGGAACGCCGCCGGTGACATGCGGTGGTCGCGGGACACGACGTCCCAGAGCGAGCGGTCGAGCCAGCGGCGGCCCGGGTAGCGGCGCGTCACGACGGGCTCAGTCGCGAGGCTCGAAGCCGACGACGACGGCGGCCATGTCGTCGGCGCCGTGCCCGGCGGCGGACGCCGCGGCGAAGCGGTCGCGCACGGACTGCAGCAGCGAGGTGTCCATGACGTCGGCGCCGGCGTCGATCATCAGCGAGAGGTCCTTCAGGACGCCGTCGAGCTCGAACGACGGCGTCAGGTCGTCGTCGAGGATGGCGCGGCCCTTGAGGTGCGCGTAGGGGGTGTCGACGGCCGAGCCCTCGATCGCCTCGAGGAACAGGCCCGGGTCGACGCCCTGGACCCGAGCCAGCGTCAGTGCCTGGGCAGCGGCGGCGGTGACCGACGCGACCCAGGAGTTGCAGGCCAGCTTGAGCGCGCTGGCCGGGCCGGCGGCGTCCCCGACGACGAGGGTGCGCGCGCCGATCGCCTCGAGCACGGGTCGCGCGGTCGCGAGTGCGTCGTCGGGCCCGGAGGCGAGCACGGTCAGCGCTCCGTCGGCAGCGGGCTTCTTCGTGCCGAGGACGGGTGCGTCGACGAGCACCCGGCCGTGCCGCTCGGCGAGGTCGTGCAGCCGCCGCGCGGCCTCGGGACCGACGGTCGCGGTCTGCAGCCACACGGCGGACGGCGGCGACGCCGCCAGCGCCTGCTCCAGGACCTCCTGCACCGACGCCTCGTCGAACAGCGAGACGACGACCACGTCGGCGTCGGCGACCGCCTCGGCAGCGGTCGCGCCCACCTCGGCGCCGGCGTCCCGCAACGGCTCGGACTTCTCCGGGCTGCGGTTCCAGACGGTGGTCGCGAGCCCGGCTCGCAGGGTCGACGTGGCCATCCCGGCGCCCATGGCGCCCAGCCCGATCACACTCACGCGCATGCTCCGACCGTACGTCGGGCGACGCGGGTGCGCCGGGTGAAGGGGGCCGGAGTGCAGGGGTCGGCCCGGCACGCCGATAGGATGCCGCCATGGCCCGCATCATCGTCGACGTCATGCCCAAGCCCGAGATCCTCGACCCGCAGGGCAAGGCCGTCCATGGCGCCCTCCCGCGACTCGGGTTCGAGAGCGTCTCCGACGTGCGTCAGGGCAAGCGGTTCGAGCTGCAGGTGGCGCTGGCCGACGAGTCGACGCTCGCCGAGGTGCACCAGATCGCCGAGACGCTGCTGTCGAACCCGGTCATCGAGGACTTCACCGTCCGCGTCGAGGCGTGAGGACACCACCATGAAGATCGGCATCGTCACCTTCCCCGGCTCGCTCGACGACGTCGACGCGCAGCGCGCCGTACGCCTCGCGGGCGGCGAGCCGGTCGCGCTGTGGCACGGCGACCACGACCTCAAGGGCGTCGACGCGGTGATCCTGCCCGGCGGCTTCTCCTACGGCGACTACCTGCGCTGCGGCGCGATCGCCCGCTTCGCCCCGGTCATGACCGAGGTCGTCGCGGCCGCGCAGGGCGGCATGCCTGTGCTGGGCATCTGCAACGGCTTCCAGATCCTGTGCGAGTCGCACCTGCTTCCCGGTGCGCTGATCCGCAACGACCACCGCACGTTCGTCTGCCGCGACCAGGTGCTCGTCGTCGAGAACCCCGACACCGCCTGGACCAGCGACTACGCCGAGGGCCAGCGGATCACCATCCCGCTGAAGAACGGCGAGGGCGGCTTCATCGCCGACGAGCCGACGCTCGACCGGCTCGAGGGCGAGGGACAGGTCGTCTTCCGCTACGTCGGCTCGAACCCGAACGGGTCCCTGCGCGACATCGCCGGCATCACGAACGAGCGCGGCAACGTCGTCGGTCTCATGCCGCACCCCGAGCACGCCGTCGAGGACCTCTGCGGACCCGGCACCGACGGGCTCGCCTTCTTCACCTCCGCCGTCCGCCAGCTCACGTCGGTCTGACATGGCGCTGCCCGTCGGCTGGTCGGTCCTGCTCCTCGTGACCGCCGCCTGGAACCTGCTCATCTGGCCGCGCTTCTGGCAGCGGATCGCCAAGGACGACCGGTCCCGCGACGCCGACGGTCGCACGACGACGTTCTACCGCGTGCACGCCGTGCTGATCGGCGTCTCGCTGGCGCTGGGTCTCGCGGTCGGCGTGCTGGGCCTGCTCACCCTGCTCTGAGCCGCGTCCGCCCGAGCGAGCGCGCACTCGCACTAGGGTGGGCGTATGGAACGCCGCACCTACGTGCTCGTCGACGGCGAGAACATCGACGCGACCCTCGGCCAGTCGATCCTCGGACGTCGCCCGCACCCGCACGAGCGACCTCGCTGGGACCGTGTGCTGTCCTTCGTCGCCTCGGAGTGGGAGCAGCCCACGCAGGGCCTGTTCTTCATCGCCGCCAACGGCGAGGTGCCGATGTCGTTCGTGCAGGCGCTGACCGCCATGGACTTCCGCCCGGTGCTGCTCTCCGGCACCCCGGACCAGAAGGTCGTCGACATCGCCATCCAGCGCACGCTGGAGGCGCTCGCCGAGCGCGAGGACGACGTGGTCCTCGCCAGCAACGACGGCGACTTCGTGCCCCAGCTGGGCGCCCTCGTCGGCACCCGACGCACCGCGCTCCTGGCGTTCCGCGAGATGCGCAGCAGCGCCTTCGTGCCGCTCGTGGAGCGAGGCCTGGAGTTCTACGACCTGGAGTACGACGTGCGCGCCTTCAACGAGGAGCTGCCGCGGATCCGCGTCGTGCCGATCGACGAGTTCGACCCGCTGCAGTTCCTCTAGTCGTCGCCCCGCGGGCGGTCGTGACGGGGCGCACGCGGCGACGATGCGGGGTTCGGCTGGGTCGACTGCTAGGCTGGAGCCTTCCATGGGAGCCCCGGATCATCTTCGGTAGGGCCTCCCCCTTCCGCCCGAGCAGGCCGCGTCGCCTCGTCATGAGAGCGCCGCAGAGCGGCCCGGGCCCACGATGTCTGAGAGTTCTGTGAACCAGCCTGCTGGCGGCCCCGTGCTGCCCACCCGTCCGACCAACCCCACCACCCCCGTCGCCCCGACGTCCTCCGGCTTCGCCGACCTCGGCCTGCCGAAGACGCTCGTCAAGGCCCTCGCCCGCGAGGGCATCGTCGAGCCGACCCCGATCCAGCAGGCCGTGCTGCCGTCGGCGCTCGCCGGCCACAACGTGCTCGGCCGTGCGCGCACCGGCTCGGGCAAGACGCTGTCGTTCGGCCTGCCCGTGCTCGACCAGCTCGCCGGCGGGACGCGTCGTCCCAAGGCGCCGCGCGGGCTCATCCTCGTGCCCACGCGTGAGCTGGCCACGCAGGTCCAGCGTGCCCTCGCGCCGCTGGCGGCCCCGCTGCACCTGCGGATCATGACGGTGCTCGGCGGCACCCCGATCAACAAGCAGATCCACCAGCTGCGCGACGGCGTCGACCTCGTCGTCGCGACGCCCGGCCGGCTCGCCGACCTCGTCGACCGCCGTGCCTGCACGCTCCAGCACGTCGAGATCACCGTCCTCGACGAGGCCGACCACCTCTGCGACCTCGGCTTCTTCAAGCCGGTCGACGCGCTCGTCGCGATGACGCCCTCGACCAGCCAGCGGCTGCTGCTCTCGGCGACGCTCGACGGCGACGTCGACCGTCTCGTCCGTCGTCACCTGCCGCAGCACGACCTGCACGAGATCGAGTCGGCGCAGGAGCCGGAGTCGCGCATGGAGCACCACGTGCTCGTGACGCCGCGCACCGAGAAGCTGGCCACGGCCTCGCGGCTGCTGGCCGACAACCCGCGCACCATCGTGTTCGCCCGCACCCGCCGGGGCGCCACGCGCCTGGCGCGTCAGCTCACGACCGCCGGCATCGAGGCCGTCGACCTGCACGGCGACCTCAACCAGGCCAAGCGCGAGCGCAACCTGGCGGCGTTCAGCAAGGGTGCGGCCGACGTCATCGTCGCGACCGACATCGCGGCGCGCGGCATCCACGTCGACGACGTGAAGCTGGTCGTGCACTACGACGCGCCGGCCGAGCACAAGGCCTACACGCACCGCTCGGGACGCACCGCCCGCGCGGGCGAGGCCGGCACCGTCGTCACGATGACGACGCGCGAGGACCTGCGCGACGTCATGGCGCTGCAGGCCAAGGCCGGCGTCACCGCCCGCCAGCACGACGCCGCGACCGCCCCGTCGCCGCTCACGCCCGAGGCCCTCGCGGCCAGCGGCACGCTCCCCGAGGCAGGCCCGACCGGTGGACGCGGCGGCCAGCGCTCCGGCGGTGCCCAGCGG
>NZ_JAMXRU010000027.1 GCF_024124745.1 Aeromicrobium sp. CnD17-E | reverse complement strand
CGCTGCGGCGACGACGGCCGTCCAGGCGGCCGCGGTCGCCGAGCCGGTCGCACGGCGCACGACGGCACCGATGACGACCACGGCGACGACGACGGCCAGCGCACCGACGACGCGGAGCCCGACGGCACCACCGAGCCCGTCGGCCAGCCGGTACAGGGTGATCAGCAGCGGTGGCCGATCGACCCAGTAGTGGCCGTAGAGCGACGTCCCGGGACCCCACTGTCCGGCGACCGTCAGGAACCCTGCCTCGTCGGAGCCGAGACCGCGGTCGGCCCAGGTCATCCGCAGCAGGGCCGCGAGCACCCCTGCGGCGCACGGCACCCGCGCGACCCCGGGCAGGCTCGTCGCCACGCCACGCACGCGGGTCGCGCCGGTGATGCTGGTCATGGCGTCACGCTAGGAGCGGCTACCTGTACGCCACCTGAACGTCGCTGCGCGATCATTCCGCGCTCACCCGGACGTCGGGCAGGATGAGTCCGTGGCCAGGATCGGCGTGTGCGAGGACGACGCATCGGTGCGGCGCGTCCTCGTCGAGGGACTGCGGTTCTCGTCGCACGACGTGGTGCTGGCCCGCACGGGACGCGAGGCGATGGAGCTCTTCGGCACCGGCGCGGAGCTCGACGCGCTCGTCCTCGACATCGGCCTGCCCGACGCCGACGGGCGCGACGTCTGCCAGGCGCTGCGGGCCGGCGGGCAGCACGCGCCGGTGCTGTTCCTGACGGCGCTCGACGCCGTGCACGACCGCGTGTCGGGGTTCCACGCGGGAGGCGACGACTACGTGCCGAAGCCGTTCTCGATCAGCGAGGTGCTGGTGCGGCTCGACGCCCTCATGCGTCGTTCGCGCAGCGCGCCGGTCGAGGCCACCGGGCTCGTCCTCGACCCCGAGCGCTTCTCGGTCCGCTCCCCCGAGGGCGAGCAGCGGTTGACGCCGACCGAGTTCAGGATGCTGGCGGCGATCGCCGCCCGACCGGGCGAGGTCGTGCGGCGGCGCGCCGTGGTCGCGGCCGGCTGGCCCGACGGCGCGATCGTGCACGAGAACACCATCGACACCTACGTGCGCCGCCTGCGCGTGAAGCTCGAGGCCATCGACGCCCCGGTGACCCTCGAGACCGTGCGCGGGGTCGGGTTCGTGCTGCGATGAGCCGCTCGCCAGGGGTGCGTGGGCGGCTCGTGCTCACGACGGCACTCATCACGACGGGTGCGATGGCGCTCATGCTCGTGGTGGTGCTGCTCGCCGCGAACCAGCTCATGGCCTCGCAGGTGCAGACCGCGCTCGACGACCGCATCGACACCGTGGCCGCGTCGCTCGCCACCCGCCAGGGACGGGTCGAGGTTCCCGACGTGGGGGCCGACACCGTCCTCGACGGCGTCTGGGTCTTCGACGCCTCCGGCGTGGAGGTGTCGGGCCCCGACGCGAGCGCCCGGACGACGGAGGTGGTCGACGGTCTGGCCGACGTACGGCAGGCGACGACGCTCAAGCGCGGCGAGCGGCTGTTCCGGGCCCGACCGGTCGCCGTCCCTGGACGCGACGACCTGACCGCCGTCGTCGTCGCCACCGAGTCGCTCGACGTCTACGAGGCGAGCCGCGACATCCTGCTCGGCGCGCTCGGCGTGGCGGCGCTGCTCGTGGTCGCGGGGACCGCCGCCACGACGGCCTGGACCGTGTCGCGCACGCTGCGCCGCGTCGGCGAGATGACCGAGTCCGCCGACGAGTGGAGCGCGCACGACCTCGAGGCCCGGTTCGACCTCACGGGCGACGACGAGCTGGCCCGGCTCGGCCGGACGCTGGACCGCCTGCTCGACCGCGTGGCACAGGCCATCCGCGCCGAGCAGCGCCTGACCGGTGAGCTGGCGCACGAGCTGCGCACGCCCCTGACCGCGCTGCGTGGCGAGGCCGAGCTCGCCCTGCTCGGATCACCGCCCCCCGACGTCCGCGAGCGGTTCGTCCGCGTGCTCGAGCAGGTGGACCGGCTGAACGGCACGATCACGGCGCTGCTGGAGGTGGCGCGCCACGCCACCGGGTCGCCGCGGCAGGCCGACGTCGGCGAGGTGGTCGCCGCTCTCGTCGCGGCGCGACCTCCCGCGGACGTCCGGACCGACGTCGCCGCAGCGGCCGGTCTGCACGTGGCGGCCGCCGCCGAGCTCGTCGAGCGGATCGTCGGACCCGTGGTCGACAACGCCGTGCGGCACGCGCGCACGCGGGTCGAGGTCGTGGTGCGCCGCCGCGCAGGCCGGGTCGTCGTGGAGGTGAGCGACGACGGGGCCGGCCTCGATCCCGCTCACGGCGAGGACGTGTTCCGCGCCGGGTTCCGACGCAGCGACGACGCGGAGGGCGCCGGCCTCGGCCTCCCCCTCGCGCGGCGGGTCGCGGCGACCGTGGGTGGCACGGTGAGCGTGACGTCGACGCACGACCCGACGACGTTCACCATCGACCTCCCCCCTGCATGACCACGTTGGACGGGCGCACCGGTTCGCCCTTCGCTACCGTGCTCGCGTGGACGACGACAGGAAGCGCTCCGCCATCGTGGGCGTCGGGGCCGTGGCGCTGGCCGTGACCGCGATCGTGGCCATCTCGAACGACGGCGGCGCCGACAACCGCGCCGTGTGCGTGGACCGGTCGACCGACACGCGGGTCTCCGACGAGCGGTGCGACGACGACTCCTCGGTCGAGGGCGGCTCGTCCGACAGCGGCGGTGGCTCGTCCGGCGGTGGCGGCTACGGCTGGTACTACATCCCGGCGGGCGGCACGGCGCCGGGCGTCGGCGAGAAGACCTCGGGCCAAGGCTCGTACACCCCGCCTCCGTCGTCGGTGAAGCGCGGAGGCGTGGCCTACGACGGCGGCGAGGTGACCCGCGGCGGGTTCTTCTCCGGCAAGAGCTCGTTCGGCGGCTGACGTGCGACGACTCGCGTCAGAGCCACGGCCCGACTGGCTCGCGAAGGTCGAGGGCGAGGGACTCACGTACGCCGTCGACCGCGCCGAGGACGGCGAGCAGCTGCCGTACTGGGACGAGTCGGCCTGCTACGTGCTGAGCGAGGCCGAGGTCGACCACCTCGAGCGCGTGACCGACGACCTGCACGCGATGGCGGTGGAGGCCGCCGGTCGGATGGTCGCCGACCCGAGCGTCGTCGAGCGGCTCGGCCTGCCGCCCGGGTCGGGCGAGCTGCTGGCCCGGTCCTTGGACGACCCCGACGAGATCTCGCTCTACGGCCGCTTCGACCTTGCATGGGACGGCACGGGCGAGCCCCGCCTGCTGGAGTACAACGCCGACACGCCTGCCGGGCTCGTCGAGGCGGCGGTCTGCCAGTGGACGTGGCTGGAGGAGACGCACCCCGACCGCGACCAGTGGAACATGCTGCACGAGCACCTGGTGAAGCGCTGGGGCGACCTGCGCTCGCAGGGCGTCGATGTCGTGCACTTCGCCGTCGGGCAGGAGGAGCCGACCGAGGACTGGGTGACGGTCGCGTACCTGCGCGACACCGCGCAGGAGGCGGGCGTGCAGACCCTCGGCGTGACGGTCGAGGACATCGGCTGGCACCACGATCGCGAGGTCTTCCTCGACCCCGAGGACGTCGAGATGCGCTACTGCTTCGCCATGTACCCGACGGAGTGGATGCTCGACTCGATTTTCGGGCAGCACCTGATCGCCGGGCGGGGCACGACGCGCTGGATCGAGCCGCCGTGGAAGCTGCTGCTGGGCTCGAAGGCGTTGCTGCCGGTGCTGTGGGACATGTTCCCCGGCCACCCGAACCTGCTCCCCTCCTACTTCGACGCGCCCTACGCCATGCGGCGCTACGTCACGAAGCCGTTGTTCGGGTGGGAGGGCGACGGCGTGGAGATCCACGGCGAGGCGATCGCCGAGTCCGTCCCCCGGTCGCACACCGAGGGCCAGCAGGTGGTCTACCAGCAGTACGTCGACCTGCCCGACTTCGACGGCAACCGTCCCGTCCTGGGGACGTGGGTGATCGGGGGCCGTGCCGCCGGCCTCGGCATCCGCGAGTCGCGCGAGCGGATCACCACCACCCGGGCCCGCTTCGTCCCGCACCTGATGGACACACCCCGCTCGTCGCCCGACCAGGTCGCGTCCTGGCTCGCCGACACCGACCACCGCTGACCGCAGCCCCCACCACCCCTCCGAGGAGACCTCCATGGACCTGCTGACCTCCGTCGGCTACGCGCTCGCCTACGCCGTCGTCGGCATCGTCGTGCTGGGCGTCGGCTACGGCGTGCTCGACCTGCTCACGCCGGGCCACCTGGGCCGGCACATCATGGCCGGCTCGATGAACGCGGCTCTCGTCGCAGCCTCCGGGATCCTCGGCCTCGGCCTGGTGGTCTACACCGCCATCTGGCACCACGCCGACGCCTCGTTCGGCGAGGCCCTCGGCTACACGATCGTGTTCGGGCTGTTCGGCGTCGTCGTGCAGGCGGTCGCGTTCCGACTCGTCGACATCGTCATGCCCGACGACCTCGCCGCCACCGCGATGGAGACGACCTTCCACCCCGCGACCCTCGTCCCGGCCGCCACCCAGATCGCGGTGTCGCTGGTCGTGGTCGCCAGCATCGCCTGACGGCTTCCCGCCCGCCGGCGCCCGCCCCCAGGCGGTAGGTGAGACGCCTTATCCGCCCTGGCGGTACGTGACGCGCCCCATGTAGACCCCGAAGGGCGCGAGACCTACCGCCGACACGGCCAGGGCGCAAGACGGCGACGGGCCCGCCCGTGAAGTTCACGGACGGGCCCGACTCCGGGTGTGGCTGGTTCAGCGCTGCGCACGCACCGGGATGGTGTGCAGGGTCGAGCCCGTCTTGACGCCGAGCACCCAGTGACCCTTGCGGCTCATGCCGCGGTCCATCCGCACCGGCAGCGAGAAGCGGTTCAGGCCCGCCTGCTTGCCAGCCCGGACGAGGTAGCTGCCCGAGGCGGTCGGACGGCTGCCCCGCGGTGCCGCGTTGTAGTACTGCGGCCGGGCCGCGCCGGAGGTCAGCGCGACCACCTGGTACGTCTGGCCGTCACGCACCTGCCACGCGCCGTCACGGAACGTGGCGCCCGCCACGTAGAACCGCGCGACGCGGTAGGTCACCGACGTGGTGCTCGTGTTGCCCGCCCGGTCGGTGGCACGGGCGGTGACGGTGACCGTCTCGCCCGAGACCTTCCTGCTGGTCCGGCACGACGCGATGCCCGAGAGGGCGTCGCGGCTCGTGCACGTGGCACGGGGCGCCTGGCCGGCGTAGACCCGGCCCTTCGACACGCCCCTGACCGCGACCCGCGGAGCCGTGCGGTCGACGTCGATGCCGGCGACCGTGACGGTCGTGGCGCCGCCGTCGGCCGCGAGCACCGTGCGCGTGACCGACTGGCCGGCGCCGTCCCGGCCGAGCGTGACGGGCGCCGGGCAGCTGCCGACCAGCGCGCCGCTCGTCGGGGCGCACTGGAAGGAGACGGTCACCGGCGTGCGGTACCAGCCGCTCGCCGACTTCTTGGCCGCGCTCGTGACCTTGGCCGTGACGACCGGGTCCTGACGTGCCGTCGAGTCCGACGAGCCGACGAAGTCGGCGTCACCGGCGTACGCGGCCGCGACGGCCCGCTCCTTGCCGGCCTCGACCCGGTACGCGAGCGTCGCGACACCGTCGACGACGGGTGCGGTGCCGACCTTCTCGCCGTCGACCGAGAAGGTCACGGTGCCGGTCGGCGCGCCGGCGCCGGGAGCCGTGGGCATCACGGCAGCGGAGAGCGTGTCGCGCGCGACCGAGAGCGTGGTCGACGTCGCGGACTGCGCGACGGTGACGGTCTGGCTCGTCGAGGCGGCGGCGTAGCGGCCGTCGCCCTGCTGGTCGGCGTCGACGACGCAGGCGCCCGGGTGCTGGAAGGTCACCGTGGAGCCGTCGATGGCGCAGACGTCGGCCGAGGCCTCGTCGACGGAGAGGACGACGGGCTGCCCCGACGCCCCGGCGGAGGTGGTGACCGCGTAGGTCTGACCGACCACCGCGTTCGCGGGCGCCTCGGACGTGATGGCGACGGTCTGCGTCGCGAGCGACACCGTCAGCGTGACGTCCTGCGTGCTCGACAGCTTCGCGTTCGACGCCTCGACCGTGACCGGGTAGGTGGCGGCGGAGCCGTCCGCGGGGGTGCCCGCGAGGGTGGCGGTGCCGTCGCCGTTGTCGACGAAGCTCAGGCCCGAGGGCAGGTCGCCGGCCACGGTCAGCGCCGTGTCGGACGGGTACCCCGCGGCCGTGGTGACGGTGAACGACCCGGCCTCGCCGACCGTGAACCCGGCGGCGGTGGGGCTGGTGATCCCCGGGGCCTCGTCGACGGTCAGCGCGAGCGTCTGCGTCGCGTCGGGATCGGTGCCGTTGGTCGCCTTGAGAGCGACGTCGTGCAGGCCGCCCGTCCCGGCGGCCGGGGTGCCGGCCAGCGTGGCCGTGCCGTCGCCGTTGTCGGTGAGCGTCAGGCCGCTCGGCAGCTCGGACGTCGCCGAGATCGTCGCCGCGGGCTTGCCCTTGGTCGTGACGGTGAAGCTTCCCTCGACCCCGGCCGTGAACGACGCCGTCGCGTCGCTCGTGAAGCTCGGGGCCTTGACGACGGGCGCGAGCGTCGCGTTGAGCGCGTTGGCGAGCAGGCGCGTACCGTCGGTGGACGCGTCCCAGAAGTCCCCGCGGACGTCGCTCGACGGCGGGAAGAAGTTCAGGAAGATCGACTTCTCCCCGCGGACCACGAGCGGCTCGCCCGAGCTCCAGTGCGCGACGACCGTCGAGCCCTCCCTCGGCGTCGCCGGGTCGTTGCGGTAGCTGCTGCTCCCGCCGTTGAAGGAGGTGACCCCCGCGAGCAGCGGGTCGTCGGCATCGTCGGCGACGAGGGTCAGGCCCGACCCGCCGCTCTGCGAGCCCGGGATGACGGCAAGGTAGCCCTCGGCGGCGAACCGGCCGCCGACCTTCAGCCCGGAGTCGTCGTAGCCCGCGAACGTGGCGACCACGACGGTGCCACCCTGGTCGGCGTAGTCCGCGAGGACGTTGCCGATGGCGTCGGGCTCGCGGAAGTTGCAGTCGTTCCAGACGAGGAGTGCGTCGTACTGCTCGAGCTGGGCCAACGTCGGGGTCGGCAGCGAGCAGCCCTGGACGGGGAACGCGTCGACCGCCGAGAAGCCGCCCGTGGCGACGAGCTTGTCCTGCACGTCGGCGATCCAGGAGGCCTCGTCCGCCGCGAGCAGCGCGACCTTCGGCTTGGCCTCCGGCTCGGCCTGCGCGGGCAGCGCACCGAACGCGAGGGCGGACAGGACGAGCGCGACGAGCGTCGCGACGCTCACGAGGGACCGGGACGCGGTCGCGGCCGTACGGCGCGATCGTCCCCCTCCCCCGCGGGCAGGCGTGATGGCATGACGAAGCATGAGTTCTCCCAAGAAAGTGGCTGCGGGGCCGGTGAGGACCGCGGTGCACCGCCGCGTCGCGGCGGAGCTCCTGGCACCGTGGTCGACCCGCAACGTAACAGCGGTTTCGTCGCCGTGTCCTCGGAACTGGGAGAAACTTCCGCAGGACTCCTCAGCCCTTCGCTCATCGGGGCTCCGGCGTTCCGATGGCCACGACGGTAGAGGTCAAAGGCGAAGACGCGCCGGGTCCACGGTCCGTGCGTCCCAGAGAGCCCCGTCCCCGTCGAGGACCCACCTGGCACTGTCAGCCACCTCGGCGATGCGCGCGACGATGTCCGAGGCGAATACTTCGTCGGCGCACTCGAACGGGCACGCGTGGACGAGGGACATGTCGGGGGCGACGACGCCTTCCCGTAGCTCGAACGGCCCTTCCCGCACCTCCCAGACGGTCTCCGGGGGAAGGTCCGCAAACAGCGTGAAGAATTGCCCACGCGGAGCAGGCATCTGCACGACCCGGTCGGTGCCGCCTGGGGATCGCTCGCCGCCCAAGGCGACCAGGACCGACGCAGCTTGCTCGAACAGGTCCGGGTCGAGCGCGAGCAAGAATGCGCCCTTCATCCACACTCCTTGATGTAGCTCAGCGTCTCGCGGGGCGATCGCAGGACAGGCCTACCCTGCTGAGCTGCATGACGCCAGGCGGATCACTCCTGTTCGACGCATTCCGTTGTCCGCGCCTCTGGACCACTCTGGCGGACATATACCGAGGAACCATCTGATCCCGGTCACCGCTCACAGCGCCCACAACGCGCGCAGCTCAGCCCAAACGCGTGACGAACTCCGCCGGTACGCGATCAGCTAGCCACACCGCTTCGTTGCCTTGGTAGAAGGGGACTCCGCGCGACGCGGCAGCGGCCGCATCGATCATCAGCAGGAGGGGTGACGCGCTCTTTCGCCGTCCCACCATCTCGGCGGTCTCCATGTCCACGGACAGATGAACGAACTGGCGTCCCATCGGCAGCAGCCCGTCAGACTGGATCTGAACCCAGCTGCGCGGAGCCGTCCCGTGGAACAGGCGCTCGGGAGGTGCCATCGGCTGCCGTTGAATTCGAGCACGGACCGAGTGTCCGTACAGAGCCCTGATCCGGTCCCCCACGAGCTCATGCCGGCGTTTGCCAGCATCCTGGATCATCCGTTCCAATGCCTCACGGTCGACGGACAGCCACGCGCCTCCCCTCTCCCTGAGTGCGAACACGAGCTGTTCGACCGGCACCCAACCCTCCTGGTCCAGCTCAAGTTCGTAGAGCCACGGCTCGTGCCGAAGCGCATGTGACACAGCCCGGCTGAGGTCTGACGCCTCCACAGTCATCGTGCATTCTCCTCCGGCAGCCATTCGACATCCTGCGCAGCGACCTCGTAGGCACCTTCTCCGTCGATGTAGATCAGGTAGTGACGGATCGTCCAGAAGCCCCACGTCTCGCTCGGCTCCGCCGCGAGCAGTTCGCTGACCCACTCCGAGGGCACGACTTCGACAAGAGTGTCGTATGCGCCCTCGATGTGCCAGGCCGTGCAGTGGCTTTCGGCGCGGAACCGATATGCGCGCACCTTGTGGAACCTCAGGCCCCCTCGGAACATCGAGCCGTCGCGCTCGTAGAGGCAGCGAAGTTCTATGTCGCCGCCAGAGTGGAGAAGTGTCGCGGCCTCCGTACAGGCGGAAGGTTGCGGCGAGAGCGGTCCGATCACCCGCTTGCGAGAGGCGGAGTTCACTGCGGCTCCCTTCCAGACCGATCCGATGACGGCCCGCTCGTCCTGGCCTCCTGAGGTGTGAGGTCGTAACGATCATCCATCCACGTAAAGGAGACGTCATCGATCTGTCGAAGGACCGGCACAGCGCGGAGGGCAGCGGCGATCTCTTTCTGCTGCACGTGTTCGTCACCAGCAGAACGGGCGTACATCAGGACCTGCCAGGCGTCGAGGACCAGCCGCCCTTCGCCGTCCCAGTCGACGCTGAGATCGCGCCCTGAATCAAGTTCGAAGCGACAGCCCCGACCATGCAGGATGAAGGTGCCGAGCCCTTCCAGTCGTCCAGAACGCACAGGAACTGTCCCATCCCGCGGTACTGCGAAGAGTCCCGTCCAGACAGTGGGGCGGTCGAGGCCCTTGAACTGAAGGACAAGCGCATCGAGGCATCGACTGGCGAGCTGGAGGAAACCCTCAACGTGTTCTCCTGACGTCACCATCGGACCCGCTCAGCTCCCTTCGAGGCCGCCGATCGCACGAGCTCGTCGACTGTCGGCCAGATCTGCGACCCTCGCGCATCCACCTACGCGGTGGACGATGGGTCCGTCTCCCTCAGACTTGCATCGGCGGACGATGAAGATCAACGAGGTCTGGATCCCGCAACACGAATTCGTTCTCGAGGGCTTCCCAGCCCCGCACGGGCCACAAGACCAGCCTCAGCGTCCGATACTGGGACGAGCCACGCGACGACCACCTCACCTGCTGGCCCTGCGTAGGTTGCGAACTCATCCGGGAAGTACACCGGACTGGTGACGTAGAAGCTCGTAAGACGCGATCCCTCGGTGATCGGACCGGCCGGTCCGATCACCTCACTGCGGATCAACGCTCGTTCGTTCGCCAGCGCCGTTGCTCCGACTTGCAGCAGGAGCGACGCCACAACATCGTGGCGCAGGGCCAGCGGCGCCAGCATCATCAGCTCTTGACGTATCGCCCGGCCGGAACGCGACGACCGAAGGACATGGCGACTCAGTCCCAAGGTCGAGTACGCAACAGACTCAAGGTCGGATCCCCTCGAGAACTTCACGACCTGGAACGGCATCCTCTCTCCGTCCGGATCGACAGACCAGCCCGCGTCTATCCGGCCGAGATGCTTCTCGAGATGGTCCTCAAGACTTTCGATCTCAGCCACCCCCAGCGAGACGACTGTCGTCGTTCCCGCGGTTCGATTGCATGACTCAATCCTCTAGCCGGGCAGGCAGCGCCGCGTAGCCGCGCAGGATCCTCGTCGGGCGTCGGTGCGCCCCCGGCTGAAGCGTGAGGTTCGGGTAGCGGGTGTGCAGGGCGCGCAGTCCGACCTCGCCCTCCATGCGCGCGAGGGCGGCGCCCAGGCAGTAGTGGCGGCCGGAGGAGAACGAGACGTGCTGGTCGGCGTTCTCGCGGCTGACGTCGAAGCGCTGCGGGTCGGCGAACACGTCGGGGTCGCGGTTGGCGCCCGCGAGCAGGGTCGTGACGACGGAGCCGCGCGGCACCTCGCGCCCGCCGAGCACCGTGTCGTTGACGACGCTGCGGCCGGTGAGGAGAACGGGCGGGTCGTAGCGCAGCACCTCGTCGACCGCGCGCGACCACAGGTCCGGCTTCTCCTGCAGGAGCTCGAGCTGCTCAGGGTGCTCGTGGAGCAGGGCGATGCCGTTGCCGAGCAGGTTCACGGTGGTCTCGAACCCAGCGGCGAGCACGAGGCCGGCGGTCGCCTTGAGCTCGAGGTCCGTCAGCTCGACACCGTCGTCGTCCTGCGCGAGCACGAGCTGGCTGAGCAGGTCGTCGCCAGGGTCGCGGCGGACGGCGACGATGTGGTCGTCGAGCCAACGCTCGAACGCGCGCAGCGAGCGCTCCACCGCACGGAAGCGTCCCAGCGGGAGCCCGAGGTCGAGACTGGGCGCGGCCCCCTCACCGAACTCCAGCACCTTGTCGCGCTGGTCGTGCGGGACCCCGAGGATCTCCGCGATGACCGTGACCGGCAGCAGTGCGCAGTAGCGCTCGACGAGGTCGACGGTCCCGTCGTCGCTGCTGGCGAGGTCGTCGAGCAGCTGGTCGGCGATGTCCTGGGTCCGGTCCTGCAGCCCCCGTACCGCCTTGACGGAGAAGACGCGCGTCACGAGCTTCCGGTAGCGGGTGTGCTCGGGCGGCTCGACGGACAGCAGCGACGGCGGCGTCAGGGGTCCGATCGGGGTGCTGCTGTCGGCCCAGCGGCGCACGGGACCGAGAAGCCCGCCCGTGCCGAAGTCGACACCGGCGTGCACGTCGGGGCTGCCGAGAACCTCCTTGACCACCGGGTGCGTGGCGGTGACGTACGCGAAGGCGCTCTTGTGCAGCGCCCCGCTCGCACGGACCTCCTCGAAGAGGTCGAGCGGCAGGCCTCCCCCGGCCTGGCCGTCGCTGCCGGTCGAGGTCGCCATGATCAGCCGTGCCTGCAGGTCGCCGCGACGGGCTCCGGCCTGGATCCCGACGCGCGGCAGCGCATGGTTGAGTCCCCAGCGCGTCAGCGACGCCGCCTCGTCGAGGATCTGCACGATGGACCTCCGATGCTCGTTGAGCCCAGTATCAGGCACGGTCCGCGCTCGTGCGGGCCGTCTCGTGTCCTGACGGTGACCTCGACCCACGGGACGCGAAGCGTCTCAGGCTCACCACGGCATCTCCCGACCGACGCTGATCGTGCGCTCGCGCGGCAGCCGCAGGACGTCGACCGGGTCCGGGCTGAGGCGCACGAGCGTCAGGAAGATCCGCTGGCGCCAGCGCGGCATGCCCGACCGCGGGCTGAACGTCACGACCGGCACGGAGGTGAAGTAGATCGCGCGGTCGAGGTCGACGTGGTCGAGCTCGCCCTCCGCGAGCGGTATGGCCTGCTCCAGAACCGCGAGGAGGTCAGGCCTCTCCCGGTAGCCGAAGGTCGCGTGGACGTGCACGATGCCGTCGGTCGGGTCGTCCAGGACGTCGACGACGACGCGCTCGTCGTGCCGCACGGCGGGCACGTCCACGGACTCCCAGCTGAGCAGGACGGTCGTGGTGTGCAGGACGTGGTTGAGGTCGAGCATCGCGTCGAGCGCGATCGGCACGACGCCTGGCCCTCGGGTCAGGTAGACGGCCGTCCCGGGCACGCGGGCGAGTCCCGCCTCCGTCGCGCGGATGCGGGGCACGAGGTCCTCGACCGGTCCCTCGGCGTCGGCGCGGGCGGCCTCGATGCGCCGCTGGCCGGCCCGCCAGGTCGTCATCGTCAGCACGAGGATCGCGCCCATGCCGAGCGGGAGCCAGCCCCCGGACCGGACCTTCGGCAGGTTCGCCGCGAGGAAGACGAGCTCGACGAGGAGGATGGCCGCGCCCACGAGGAACCCAGGCGACACCCTGCCGTCGCGCCGCCAGCGGTAGGTGAGGTAGAACAGCGTGGTCACGGTGATCGTCGAGGTGACGGCGACCCCGTAGGCCGACGCCAGCGACGCCGAGCTGCGGAAGACCAGCACGACCGCCAGGACGGCGAGGCCGAGGGTCCAGTTCACGGCCGGCAGGTAGATCTGCCGGGCGTGGTGCCGCGACGTGTGCGTCGTCCGCAGGTGCGGGAGGAAGCCCAGCCGGGACGCCTGGTGGACGACGCTGAACGCCCCGGAGATGACCGCCTGCGAGGCGATGATCGTGGCCAGCGTCGCCAGGACCACCATCGGCAGTCGGGCCCAGCCGGGCACGATGGCGAAGAACGGATTGCCAACGGCCGTCGACGAGCCGGCGACCGCTGCCGCCTGTCCGAGGTAGCTGAGCACGAGCGCCGGCAGGACGACGAGCACCCACGCCCTCGCGATGGCCCGGCGGCCGAAGTGCCCGAGGTCGGCGTACAGCGCCTCCGCACCCGTCACCGCCAAGACGACGGAACCGAGCGACAGGAACGCGATCAGCGGCTCGTCGCGGAAGTACAGGACGATCCAGTGCGGCGAGAGCGCCTCGAGCGCCGAGGGCTCCTTCGCGACGGCCAGCGCACCCCACAGCGCGGTGGAGGCGAACCACACGACCATGACGGGCCCGAACAGCCTGCCGATCCTGCCGGTGCCGAACCGCTGGATCACGAACAGGCCGACGAGGACGGCGAACGCGAACGGCACGACCACGTGCGACCACGACGGGTTGAGCAGCTCGAGCCCCTCGGCCGCCGACAGCACCGAGATGGCGGGGGTGATCACGCTGTCGCCGAGGAACATCGCCGCGCCGAAGACGCCCAGCAGGCTGACCACGGTGAGCACGCGACCCGGCGCCAGCCGCTGGCGGAGCAGTCCGACCAGCGCGAGCAGACCACCCTCGCCGTCGTTGTCGGCGCGCAGGAGCAGGCGCACGTAGAGCACCGTCACGATCAGCATCATCGACCAGACGATGGTCGAGACCATGCCGTAGACGAGTGGCCGCGCGACGGCGCCGCCTCCCGACGTGTCCGCCTGCAGGACCGCGCTCATCGCGTACAACGTGCTCGTCCCGATGTCGCCGAAGACGATGCCCACCGCACCCAGCACCATGAACGGTCCGCCCGAGGGCCGCCCTGCACTCCGCTCTGTCACGGGCTCGAGCGTATGTCGCTAGGCGACGATCGCAGGGGAACTGCGACGTACGCCCGCCCGAGCGGGCGACGTGGGGTGCCGTCCGTCACCAGAGAGTTGCCGACCCGGAAGTGATCAACTCGTAGCCGAGATAGTAGGAGACCACCGGACCGAAGTATCCGAAGAAGAGTGCGGCGCCGGGCCGGACCGTGCAACCGATCGCGTCGGCGACCCACGCTCGTACTGCGTCGGGGATCTTCGGCACGTGAACCTTCAAGGCCAGTTGACCAGTAGCGGCATCAACGAGCCTCTCGATGGCTTGACGCCGACCAGCTTCACGCGCGCGACACAGATCGACAGACAGCCACATGCCCGCGAACCACAAAAGCAGCACCAGCGCCACGACGAGCGGGGTGAAGAGGACCTCGTTGAACACATCCGCCGCAATCGTTGCGTGCTCGTCCCACGACTTCTCGACATCGATACCGACGAGGGCACCGTAGGTTGCCGTCACGCCGATCATCAGCGCACCCACGACCGCACGCAGCAACCACGTGCTGCGAGCAGCGAACGCATTCATCGTCGAAACTGGCTGCGGAACGGGCAAGAAGGTCGTCACGGCTAGCGTCACGATCCAGCCGCCAACGAGCACGAACAAGGCGGCGATGCTCACCACCTTCGAGCTCCCGCAACAGTAGATGAGAAAAACACCCAGCCCCACGAGCGCCGCCATCCACCGCCCCGGCGCTAGGAGCTGAGGGTAGGCGTTGCGCGAGAATGAGAGATCGTCCGACACGCTCGAGAACGTCATGAGACGGGCTGACAGTTTTCTGGTCCAACCGCCGGGCCAATCACAGCCCGCGAACTAGAGCGGCCCGCATCCCTGAGTGGCTCAGGCGACGAGTAATGCGTGTGAACGTGGGCGTCACAGTCGCAGCAGGTGGCGCGCGGAACGCCGCGGAAACGGCGGACGCTGCATGCGGAAACCATGCGTTCCCTTCGACCGCGGACCACTGTCTGAGCTCCGACCGCTCGGGAGGCTCGACACCGCTACGAGTCGTCTCATCGAGCCAAGGTCCTGCGCGATAAGCTCAGACCCCGTACACAGCCAGTGAGTCGTCCAAGGAGCTCCAACACGGACCACCGAGGATCAACGACTGTCCCTCGTGATGCTGAGCAGCGTGCGCACCAGGGGGTGCCAGGGCCTGGTCGCCGGTCCGGTGAGGACGAGCTCCCGCGTGACGGTGTGAGCCAGCGGTGTCATCGTGAGCGACGTCGGGAGCATCGGTTCGGCCAGGGTCGGCATGATCGTGACCCCGAGTCCCGCCTCGACCATGGCCATCAGGGTGGTGAGCTCGCGAACACGTTGGGCGGGCTGGTAGGCCAGAGCGGCCTGACGGTGGAGCCCCTTGATCTGTGGTTCACATCCCGCAGTGGACGCCAGGAGGGGATCCTCCAGCAGGTCAACGAGTGCGACGGGTCGGGTTCCGGCGAGTGGGTGGTCGGTGCGGGTGACGGCACGGAACTCGTCGCACGCGAGGGTGACGTGCTCGTCCGTGCGGTCGGGGTCGATGAGCACCGCCGCATCGGCGGCTCCGGTGTCGAGCCAGCCGGCTACCTCGGCGTCGTCTCCCTCGAGGAGGCGGACGCGGATGCCGGGTGCGTGCGTGCGCCACTGAGCGAGCAGGTCGGGCACGATGCGGTGGCCCGCGGTCGGGGTGATCGCGAGCGTGATCGTGCCGATGATCGAAGCCTGGGAGGGGGTGGCCGCCTCGAAGGCTTCGGCAGCGGCGAGGCACGCTCGTGCGTGCGGCAGCAGCCGCGCACCGTCCTCGGTGACGGTGCGTCGCGCTCGGTGCACCAAGGGAGCGCCGACGTGGCGCTCCAAGGTGGCGAGGGTGTGCGAGACCGAGGACTGGCTCATGCCGAGTGCGTCGCCGGCTGCGGCGAAACCGCCCTCCTCGACGAGCGCGACGAAGATCCTCAGCTGCTTTAGTGTCGCTCCCACAGCGTCCCTTCATGCATGTGCCTCATGTGCACGTGAACCTTATCTGTTTGATTCATGCCCGCGAGGGCGGCGATGCTGGCGAAGAGAAGCGAGGGTCACGTCAGCGAGAAGGAGTCCACATGACCGCGAAGGGCCGTGGGTGGGTGCCGGCGCAGTTCGCCGCGCTGGCGTTGGTGTGGGGCGCGAGCTTCCTGTTCATCCGGGTCGCCCTGGACGGGCTGTCGCCGGTGCAGGTCGTGTTCGGCCGCCTGACCTGCGGGGCGCTCGTGCTCGGAGCCGTCATGGTGGGCACCAGACGGCGCTGGCCGCGCGGGGTCGAGGTGTGGGGCCACCTGACGGTGATCGCCGTGCTGCTGTGCGTGGCTCCGTTCCTGCTGTTCGCCTGGGCCGGGCAGCACATCGACTCGGGTCTGTCGAGCATCTACAACGCGACCACTCCCCTCACCACGCTGCTGGTGTCGTTGGCTGTCCTCCCCGACGAGCGCCTGACGCGCACCCGCGCGTGGGGTGTCGTGATCGCAGCTCTCGGCGTGGTGGTCGTGGCGTCACCTTGGTCGCTGCTTGCGCAGGACGAGGGGTCCGGCTGGGTCTCGCTGACGGCGCAGGTCGCGTGCCTGGGCGCCACCACCTGTTACGGGCTGGCGTTCGTCTACAGCCGCCGGTTCCTGCGCGGCTACCCCTACGACGCGACCACGATCGCCGCCTCCCAGATCGGTGTCGCGGCCCTCCTCACGGCCGTGTTGATGCCCTTCGCGGGCACGACCAGCGTCGAGCTCACCGTGCCCGTCGTGGCGAGCGTGGTCGTACTGGGCGCCGTCGGCACCGGCATCGCGTACATCTGGAACACCCGCATCATCCAGGCGTGGGGGGCCACCCTCGCGTCGACGGTCACCTACCTCACCCCTCTCGTCGGCGTGACGCTCGGCGTCCTCGTCCTCGGCGAGAGCCTGCACTGGAACGAACCTGTCGGGGCAGCCTTGGTCATCGTCGGCATCCTCACCAGCCAAGGGCGCCTGCGGCACATGACTCTCAGGGCACCTCGGCTACGACGCGTCGTCTTCTACGGCCGAAGGTCGGACACCGCCGACGGCCCATCGCCCAAGCATCAGGGGCAGTGATCCCCGCTCTCCGTCACAGCGAGTCGATCAGTCTGTCGAGGCTGCGGTGCAGGGCGGCTCGCGCGTCCTTGGTGTCGGCGGCATCGACGATCCACAGGACGCCTTCGTTCATCGCACCGGACAGCAGATGGGTCAGGGCTTCGGCGTCCTCCCCACCGGTCACGACGCCGACTGCCTCGCGCAGCTCTCGCATGGATGCGGAGGCGTCGAGGTCTCGCCACTGTGACCACCCCAGGACGGCGGGTCCTTCCACGAGGAGGATCCGCGCTGCAGGGTCGTCAGTGATGGCGTCGACGAAGGCGTGGCAGCCGGCTCGCAGTGCGGCCCGGGGATTGTCGGCTTCTGCGTCGGCGCGTGCGACGACGGAGGCTGCGACGCGCGCGTGCCCGGCGCGCACCACGGCCCGGAAGAGTCCGAGCTTGTCAGCGAAGTGGTGGTAGACGGCGCCACGCGTCACGCCAGCGGCTCGAGCGATCGCGTCCAGGGATGCGCCCTGGAAGCCGGAGCGCACGAAGGCCTCGGTCGCCTGGTCGAGGATGGCTTCGAACGTCAGAGCCGCTTCTGCGGCGGAGGCTCGGGGCACGGGGCTTCCTTTACATGCAGAGTGTATGTATCGTCTTATACCTACACATTGTACGTAACGGAAGGCAACGTCATGCACAGCTTCTATCCGGTCATTCAGACCAGCGAGCCGACACGGGTCGCCGCAGTCTTCGTGGAGCTCTTCGGCTTCGAAGAGACTTTCACGACCGACTGGTACGTCAGCCTACGTCGCGGCGAGCACGAGCTCGCCGTCCTCGACGCGACTCACGCGACCATCCCGCCCGGGTTCCGGGATGAGTGTCGCGGCATGCTCCTCAACATGGAGGTCGACGACGCGAGCAGCGAGTACGAGCGCCTGCGATCGACCGACCTGCCGATCCGCCTCGGGCTGCGCGACGAAGCCTTCGGCCAACGGCACTTCATCGTCGAGGTTCCGAAGGGCATCCTCGTCGACGTGATCGAGGAGATCCCACCGTCGGCGGAGTTCGCGGCAGCGTTCGCGTGACTGTCGCCTTGATCCCGGCCAAGCCGCCCTCCCCCGGTACGTTCGAGGCATGACGCACGCAGTCCTCCAGTACACCTATGCTGACGACTATCTGGAGTCTCGCGAGCGATCCCGGTCGGCGCACCTCGTTCTCGCGTGGGCGGCCGTCGAGCGCGGAGAGCTGGTGCTTGGCGGTGCGGTCGGCACAGGGCCGTACGAAGGGTTGCTCGTCTTCCAGGGCGACGACCCGGTGGAGCTAGCGACCCAGTTCGCGCTGGCAGACCCCTAAGTGACGTCAGGACTGGTGGCGTCGTGGACGGTCCGGCCCTGGGCCACCGTCGTCGGCGCTGATGCCGCGGCGCCCGTACGACCGTGAGCTGACGTCGTCGCCGGACCCCACACCGCCGACCGCCACCGACGATCAGGTTAGCCTACCCTTATGACTCGACCTGCGTTCACGCCCCGACGCCTCGCCGCAGCCGTCGCCGTGGCCCTCGCCCTCCCCCTCGCCGCCTGCGGCTCGTCCTCCGACGACCCCTCCTCCGACCAGGCCTGGACCTACACCGACGACCTCGGCACCAAGCTCGAGCTCGACAAGGCGCCTGAGCGGATCGTCGCGCAGTCGTCGGTCGCCGCGGCCCTCACCGACCTCGGCCTCGGCGACAAGATCGTCGGCGTCTTCGGACCTCTCAAGAACCCCGACGGCGACGCGGACCTGCAGGCCGTCGGCCTGGACGTCGACGACGTCGTGGACATCACTGGCAAGGGTGAGTACGGCGACCTCGACCTGGAGAAGCTCGCGGAGCTCAGACCCGACGTCCTCCTCACCAGCACCTACGTCGAGCCGACGCTCTGGTACGTGAACGAGGCGACGCAGAAGAAGCTCGAGGGTACCTACCCGATCGGCGTCATCTCCTACGAGGGAAAGACGCAGGAGCAGATCTTCGACAGTGCTGAGAAGCTGGCCGTGGCACTGGGCGCCGACCGGGAGGACTTCGCCGAGGGACGTCGCGCGTTCGCGCAGGCCTCGACGCGCCTGAAGGCTGCCGATGCCGCACTCGGTCACCCGACGTACGAGGCCGTCTCGCTCACCCCTGAGCTGTTCTACGTCTCCAACCCCGACGCCAACCCCGACCTGCAGTACTACCGCGACGAGCTCGGCCTCGACATCGTCACGCCGAAGAAGCCCGACCTCGACGAGGGCGGCTACTGGCAGTCTCTGAGCTGGGAGAAGGCCGACCTCTACGACGCGGACTACGCCCTCTGGGACGCCCGCGGCGGGTCGGCGACACTCGAGAAGCTCCGCAGCGAGCCCGTCTGGGGCAAGACGACGGCCGCCAGGAACGACGCGTACGTCCCCTGGAACTCCGTCGGCCCGCCCAGCCCGCAGGGCCGCGCCGCCATCATGGACCTCTTCTCGGAAGAGCTGGAGAAGAAAGCGTCCTGAAGCCTCGTAGCGGAGATGAGCCGGACCCTCCTACGGCTGGCGCGACAATGATCAGCGGCGGGCCCCCACGACAGCCCGACACACCCGGCTCAGTCCCTCCGCCGCCGGTCCCGGAACAGAGCCTCAACGATGTCGAAAGCGCCGACGATCGCGACGACGACGCCGAAGGGGCGGCCTGTGAAGATCAGGAACTGCTTGTCGGGAATGGTGAGCGCCACGACGACGCCCACGACGACGAGCGTTACCCCGAGCAGGATCTGTGCTGGCTTGGTCATTCCTCGACGCTAGGTGCCGTGATGTGACGGTCGCATCGTCCAACGAGCCGTGAGGGACTCGTGCTTTCGGCGCAGCCGGATGTCCGTTCGGTCACTCCGCCGCACGCGGGCTCGCGTGCTCGTGGCTCTGATGCTGTTCATCCACCGTGCGTGACACCGAACGGCCCGACAGTTCATCTGAGGAGCTCGCCGTACTCGACGAGGTCCGTCAGTCCCACGGCCCCCGCGGTGATCGTCGGGTCGCCAGCAACAAGGGCGTCGGCTTGCAGCGTGGCCACAGCGAGGTACTCGGCGCGAGCGACGTCGTCCCAGTCCAGCCGCCGTGCAAGCTTCCACGCTGTGGCTCGAGACACCCGGTCGCCGAGCAGACGGACTTTCAGGGTCGCCAACGCTTCCAGCTGCGCGCGCCCAGCGGCGTCGCTCAACGCTCCCTTGCGGACCTCGCGATACAGGAGGGTGAGGACGTCGCTGCGCAGCACCGCAGGACCCACCAAGCGGTTCCGCAGACCGATGCTCGGATCATCCCGGATGATCTGCAGCGCCGTCACCGCGTCGATCGCGAGGCGCCGTCCATTCAGATCGCTCATCACACCACTCCATCTCGATCAGCGGGCCGCATCAAGCGCCCCCGGTAGCCGTGCTCTCCGAGTCGTCGACGGTGGGTGCCGCTTCGGCAAGGAACTGGACCAGCGCGTCCTTGCTCGTGGCAAGGCAGGTGATCTTGGCGTCGAGGTCGGCGATCTGGTCGCGGACCATGCCGGCGAGGATGTCGTCGCACGCACTGGTCCACGCCGTGGCCCCGCTCCGGCGGTCGAGGACGATCTTGACGAAGCGGGTCGGCACACCCGCGCCGATGAGGTCGCGGATCATGACGACCTGATCCAGGTCCATATCGGTGTAGTCGCGATACCCGTTCAGATGCCGGGTCGGTCGCAGGAGTCCCTGCTCCTCGACACAGCAAGACCGCGACCGGCGTGGTGGCCACGACCTCCAGACGATGCAGGGCCGCGAGAGCACGCGGCTCTCGTCGTGTCGAGGGCCGATCGTCTCGCCGTCTCACGTGTGCGGTGCTGCACGTCCTTGGGTGGGCTCAGTCGCGGTCCTTGGGAAGTGGTCTCCGGTAGATGATGCCCAACACGGCGGCCAGGGTGTTGAGGCTCATCAGGTACCCGAAGAGCTTCCAGTTGAGGGCGTTGTCGGTGACGAGGGCGAGCACGCCGATGAAGATGAGGGCGAGGATCGCGACGATCACCCATTGGATGACGTAGAGACGAACTACCTGGGAGGATGTGCGCGGGGTGGACGTCATGGTGTCTTCCTCTCCAGAGTCCTTGAAACGGGCGGCATGACAGCCGGCGGTTGCGGGTCAGTCAAACGACTGCGGGCATGGTCGTCAGAACCGGGCGATGTCCCTCGTCGCGGTGAACGAGGGACATCGCCCGGTGCCGGTACGTCAGGTGCGGCGCCGGCGCAGTGCCAGAGTCGACCCCAAGGCGATGGCGAGGACGCCGGCAGCCAGGAGGCCGAGCTGCGGACCGCCCGCGTCCGGCAGCGGGGCCCCGTCGCGTCCGGGCCTGGTCAGGCCGGTGCCGGTGCCCGGGTCGGGCGTGCCGCCGTCGTCGGGCACGGTCGGCGTCGGGGTGGGCGTGGGTGTCGCAGCCTTGACGTTGACCAGCTCGCCGGCGTCGCCCGCCGGGTCCGCCGCGGACAGGGTGGCGGTGAGCTCGCGGTCGGAACGGACGTAGCCGTCCGGGGCCTGCGCCTCCACCACCGTGTAGGTACCCTCGGCCAGTCCGGTGAGCGAGAAGTGGCCCGGCCTCGTGTCGCGGTCGCCAGCCCCGTCGTCAGCGACCGTGGCACTGAAGTTGTTCGGCCCGGTGACCGTGAACGTGGCACCGGCGAGAGCCTCGCCGTCCTCGTCGACCTTGGTCCACGCGAGCGTGCCCTGGTCCCCGGTGCCGCCGCCGCCCTGACGGACGTAGCGGATCCGGTCGGTCGAGGTGCTGTCCTGTGTGCCGAAGGTGTTGACGATGACGTCCCCGGACGCGACGGAGTCGTCGACCGCGGCCTCGTAGATGTAGCGGTAGGCGATCGTGCCG
The DNA here is from genome assembly GCF_024124745.1 of Aeromicrobium sp. CnD17-E. Lineage (GTDB taxonomy): Bacteria > Actinomycetota > Actinomycetes > Propionibacteriales > Nocardioidaceae > Aeromicrobium. The sequence goes on along the minus strand of NZ_JAMXRU010000027.1, from coordinate 10,298 downwards.
TCGGTCACGGCGTCCGGGATGGTGACCGTGAACCGGTGGTTCGCGGGATCGTCCGACAGCGTCCAGGTGCTCGAGTCCGTCAGCGTCCAGTTCTGGGAGCTGTCGGACTGGTAGACCTTGAAGGTGGAGGCGACGATCGACGTGCGGGGGTCGTACGTGTCGGTGACGGTGGTGCCGTCGTCGAGACGGCTGCCGCGAATGGCGGCGTCGTACAGGATGTTGCCGTTGTCGCGCAGCGTCGAGGTCTTGACGGCGGCGTCGGCCCAGCCGCTCTGACGAGGCGTGATCTCCGTGTCGGTGTGGATGATGCGCCCCTGGCCCGTGGTCCAGTCGAGCCCCGAGCCGTTCGTGGGCTGGGCGCCGACGAGAGGCACCGTCAGCTCACCCTGCACGTTGGACGCGGTCGCGACGTAGTCGGTGAAGGTGCAGGTGGCGCGAGTCTGCTCGATCACGCAGTTCGCGATGACCGAGCCGTCCGGAGCACGCAGCTGCTGGGTGCCGGCGATGCCGGTCACCTGGGACGGGATGCCCACGGTGAACGTGTCGCTCGGCTGGGTCCCAGCAGGAGCCTGCCAGGTGATGCGCGCCTCGAGCCCGTCACCGACGAGCGCGGAGGCGGGCGTCACTGAGATGCCGGTGACGGCGTCGCGGTCCGCGGCATTGGCGCTGCTGGTACTGGCTGCGACGAGACCGGCTGCAAGGACGGCCGCGAGCGCGAGGAACGCGGCGACCGGCCGTCGCCAGAGTGTGGTGTCCATGATCCCCCTCGTGGGTGTGATGCCTTGGTCGAGTCGCCGCGGCGCCGGTCAGGAGTCTAGGAAGGCGTTCACATCACGCGGAAGTGGTACAGATGTTCATTCTCATGTGAGTTCGGCCTCATCGCGCGGTGTCGGGGGCTGGAGAGTCGCGCCCGCCATAAGAGCAGCCGACACCTTTCGTCACGCATTGGGGCGTTACCGTCGGTCGGTATGTTTCGACGGGCGCTGTCCTCAGGTCGTTCGTGGACTGCGTGCCCGCGATACGATCTCAGAGTTGTTGACCCAGCCGCGTGTTCCGGCCGAGCACGAAAGGGCTGCTTGCGGGGCGCTGACCTGGAGCACTAGCGTGCTGGCATGACTCGTACGATCTTCCAAGATTTCAAGTCGCTCGCCCCGCTCGCTGCGATCGGGCTCGCGCTCCTGACCGGGTGCGGCGGATCGGACGACGACGGCTCGTCCGCGGACGCGTCGGCTTCTCCGAGTGCTTCCGCCGCTCTCCCGAGCCTCGACCCGGCGAACCCGTGCCCGGCCCTCGTCGGCGACGACGGGCTCGTGGATCGCGCGCTCGCCGGGGCGGACCTTTCGCACGACGAGCGCCAGTCCCTCGGGGAGGCGTTGTTCCCGGTGGTGTCCTCCGGTCCGAAGAACCTGCAGGACCCGGTCGGACAGCTCGTCGACTACCTCGACGACCCCGAGGCCTACCAGCCTCTTGACGGCGGTTCGGACGATGAGGTCACCGCAGCGGCGAAGGCCATCCGGTCCGCCTGCTCCTGAGCGAGGTCGCCGGGCGGAGGGTCCGCTCAGACTCCGTCGACGTTCGCTCGCCGGGCCGAGGTCCAGGCCCCACGCTGGGTCGCCCTTCGGGCCCAGCCTGCGCCGACGACAGCAGCCACGGCCTGCGCGGTGCCCGCCGCGACGAGCACGGTCCCAGCTCCGACCCAGCCGATCACGGCTCCTCCCAGCAGCAGGCCGACGGACGTCCCTCCGGAGTGCATCAGCAGAAACAGCAAGGACCTGGGTCAAGGACCGAGCACCCTCACCCCCGTCGCCAGACCCACGAGTCCCTTCCTCCTCCCCCATTAGCCGGCAAACCGGCTAACGCCCTCCCAGGCACCCCCGTGCCTGGGAGTCACACCAATCAGAGAGAACGACCATGACGAAGACCGTCACCAAGCTCAGCCCGCTCGACCAGGCCCGCAAGGACCATGAGGCGGCCGAGCTGAGCTTGACCGAGGCCCTCAACCACCTCGAGGGCAACCGGGACGACTGGGCCGAGCTCGCCCACACCATCCAGGCCACCGGGAAGATCCCCAGCGGTCCCAACCTCGCCGAGATCGACAACGCTATCGCCGAGGCCGAGCTCCTCGTCACCGGCATGAGGGCCCGCCTCGCGGCGGCCTCCGACAACCTGGCCACCGCCATCGCCGACGACGTCGAGGCCCGCGTCCGCGACCAGCTCATCCCCCTGCGCACCATCGACCAGGACAACCCCCACGTCGTCGCCCTGCGCGACGCGGTCAACGCGCTGATCGCCAACACCAACGAGTCCAACGCCATCCTGGCCAGCGTGCTGGAGGACCTCAGGCCGCACAGCGACACCTTCACCTACGACAAGTTCAACCCCACCCCCCACAACCAGCGCATGTGGTTGCGCCGCCACGACGGCAAGACCTACCTCGCCCCCATCGGCGTGGCCATCGCGGGCGTCGGCACGTACAAGACCGCCGATCCCGACAAGGTCGTCACCGATGCGATCACGATGATCCTGAAGGAGTCCGACATTCAACTCGCCGCCCCCATCGAGGTCCGCCGCAAGCGCGCCAGCTAGTCCCCGCGGCCCCTGCCCGACCTGACATCGGGCAGGGGCTGGCAGGTTGTCTGCTCGAAAGGAGCCGCGGGCCTCGACTCGGAAGTCGGTCCTAGACAGACGAGTCGAAGGAAGGACGACCGATCACCTGATTGAACACCCGCGCGAGGTGCTCAGCTACGTTCGAAGCAGCGGCATCCACCGAAGCCACGGTTGTCTCACTGTTTCTTCTCAGGAGCAGCGCATCGCGACTCGGCAGTGGAGTGAACTCGTAGGCGAAGCCAACCCTGCCGATCGGCACATACTGTCTTGCGTCCAAGGGGCGCTTGTTGCGGATACTGACGAAGATTGAGACTGCCGGGTCGTCGCCGAGTAACGCCCTGCTCGCCGTCGTTGCCGTCGCAACGTGGAGAAGCAGATCGCGTTGCAATCCACCGGTCCCGATCTTGGCGATCCACACGTTCTCGTACCGCCCCTCGCTAACGAACCTCAATTCGTCTTCCGTGGCGCCGCCAATGTTGTAGAGATTGAGGCCGTGGAGGAGAAGGTGCGGGGCTAGTTCGGACAGGAAGTCCCCCAGCAGTAGGTTCCACCGCTGGTGTACTGGAAGTCGCGAGTCTTGAAGCTCGGCCTGCAGCGCGTCGGCCGCATCCTGTGGCTGTGCCAGGTCGCGCACGGAGCGGCTAAGCACGTCTCGGAAGACTCTGGCGAGCGGGAGAATGTCACCACCAGAATCCGATTCAGCCAGAGCGCTGATGTACGCGCCACGATCTGCGCCGGCTCGCACGATGAGCGGTGGAAGGTCACCACGTATCAGGATGAGATTCGACAGTAGGCGAGCGATCCTTCCATTCCCGTCGTGGAACGGGTGGATGTGCGTGATCCATGCGTGCGCCACAGCGGCTCGCCAGACCGGCGCGAGACTGGTCCGCGCGAGCCAACTCGTCAGCTCACCCATGGCCTCGGGGGTGTCTGAGGGCGCGACCGGCACATGAGCGGACCCCTCGATCTCGTTAAGCCAACCCTTGTACTGTCCGCCGCGCCGGTCCCCAACCATGATCAGACGGTGCAAGTCCTTAACGTCGGTTCCGGTGATCGGCCGCTGGCGGTCCGCGCAGAAAGTCTCCGCGAGAACACGAGCGGCTCCAAGACCAAGGACGTCCCTGACTTTCGGCTCCGCCTGGAGACAAGCGTGCACAGCCCCCTGAGCGACCGAAACGCCGGCCGTTGCAGTGAGTCGATTTCGTGTCAGTAGACGGTGCGTCTGGGCAAGGTCGGGCCCAAGCCCTTCCAGTCGGTTGCTCTGATAAATCTCCACGGAGCGCTGCAGTCGCAGCAACGATCCAACTCGTCGACCAGTGGCTTGCGCCGCCTCATGTTGCCCGCGCAGTTGTAGAGCAGCAAGCCGCGGCAGGAACGATTTCTCGAGGTAGCCGAACTGCTCGACGGGTAATGAGTAGGGCGATCCTCTCAGCCCAGCTTCGACAGCACCGAGGTCGAGACCAACCTCCCGCAGGTCGGGCTTCTCAATCATGGGAATGAGATTGGTCTGCCTTCTTCCCACAGCGTGACCCATGAAGAGCGCAGTCGGACCCACACCCCGTCGGCGATCGTACTGACTGCCGTCGGTCCAAGGTTTGTCAGTTGATGAGGGTCGGCTCGCTCTTCGGTTAGTTGCCTTTCGGAGGTTCGGCAACGCTGGCGTCGACGCGAACTCGAAACGGAGCCAGTCCGCTCCCATGGACTCGACGTCAGAACTTGCACTCTTCACGAAGAACCCACGACTCCAGAGCAGGTCAAGGACTTCGCTGGAAGTCGTGCCAAGTTCCCTAGCGAGCTCGTGGACCCGCATCTCCTGCCCTTTCGTCGCGTCGTCTGCTTTAGCCAGCAAGGCGGACACCGATTCCAGTATGAGCCGTCGTGCAGACACACCTCGGCGTTCGGGAACGACTTTGGAACCGTGGCAAGTTCCTCGCTGCTAAGACCACCGGTCCCCAGCGCCAGCGCCCAACGGGTCGTACCCCAGGGCTAACAAGGTGTCGATCTGGAGCGGAAGACCGACTGATCGGGCGCTGCGGTTGCCTAGAACACCGTCCTCCGCGTGATCGTCCTTGTGACTGGCGCACACGCCAACGACCGGACACAGCTATCTCCGATTGCGCCAGAGGTAGCCCGCAGACGTCCAGATGTAGAAGATCGCGACCACGAGACCAAGCATTGCGACGACTCCTGTGAGACTGACTGGCCGGTTGTTCGCCAGCACCAGGAGCCAGGAGCAAAGCAGCAGCAACCCGAAGAAGAGATTCACGCGAGCTCGCATCAACGTTGTCGACCTACTCTCGCGCGTGATGACCGGTTCGGCCGTCTCAGCCAGCACCCTCGATCTTGAGGCAACCTGCACTCCGGGAGCACCCACGGAGAAACCCCGCCGCTGGTGGCAACGGAGACGTTAAGTTCGACCGTCGATGTAGGTGTTGCGGTCAATCTCGATCAACGACAGCTCGAACACCGCATGATACGGATTCCTCTTCACCTTCCTGACGGGCGTTGCGAGAGACCGCTCCCAGTGCCTTCCACCCGCGTCCGTGAACGTCATCGAAATCTCTGGGTCGAGCGCGACTACGGTTGTTCCCGCGTGCGAGCCGTCATGCACCGTGAAGCTGAGATCAACTTTCTCGCCAGGGGCGAGATCCCTGATCACGTACGCAACGTTGTCCGGGAACCATTGACTGTCTTCGGTGACCGCTACACGGACGTTATGGGCGATCTCGTCGCTATGGTTATGGACCGTCACGAAGGTGATGTTGACGTTCTGAGCCAGCAGGTATCCGTCATTGTTGCCAGATTTTATGGCGAATGATCCACGCTCCGCGTAGCCAACGGTCACGTCAGCGACTGCGTCCTTCGGGAAGTCCTGGGATCTGGTCCACTGGAAGTAGATCCGTCTGGCCTGTGCCTTCTGGTCGTCCTCCTTGGCGCGCGAGTAGACGCGCGCCGCCAGGAGAAAAGCAGCGGCTCCGCCCACTCCTCCGACCCACTCGGGTGCACTACCCCAGTCCCACGAGCTCATGACATTCAGGCATCCGCCGTACATAGGGAAACGGTAAAGGAACGCAGGTTTCTGGACCTGCACCTGACATCATTTGGATATGAGCGAAGACGAGCGCCCAACCTGCTTCATTGCCATGCCGATCACGACGCATATCGATGAGGCGAAGTTGTACGGCGACTCAGAACACTGGATTCACGTCCGGGAAAGCTTGTTCATCAAGGCGATCGAATCGGCGGGGATGCGTCCAGTCCTCCCCGTTGCGAGCGGGGCAGACCTGATTCACGCGCGGATTATCAAGAACTTGATCGAATGCGAGATGGTTCTGTGCGACCTCAGTGGACATAACCCGAACGTCTTCTTCGAGTTGGGAGTCAGGACGTCTCTCAACCGGCCGATTGCGCTAGTCAAAGATGAGCACCTGAGTATCCCGTTCGATACCAACGGCATCAATGTCCTCACCTACGCATCTGATCTACGCCCATGGGGAATCGAGAACGCTATCGACGCCCTGAGCGAACACATCAGTGAGAGCGTGCGGACCTGTGCCGGAGAGAACCCACTGTGGAGTCGCTTCGGGCTGACCTTAACCGCGGAGTCGCCGGTCACTGATGAGTCACCCACCGAAGCGAAGATCGATCTGATGGCGGAGCAGTTAGCTACCCTGCTCGCTGCCCAAGAGACGAAGAACAGGGTATGGAACCCAGACAGTTCGAGTTTCTTCAGCGCGGGTCTCGGGATGCCCAAATCGGACGATGAGGGGGTCTCCATCCGTCGTCAGTCGCTGGTCCGCGACATCAGCGCAGATCTCCGGTCGAAGCACCCATCGGCGAGGTTCGAGGTGAGCACTACCGCGAACGGGGAGGTTACGATCCGGGACTTCGACGGTGCGCTCGACAGCGCGGAGCGAGAATCCTACTTCGACAGGATCGAGGGAGCCGGGATGCAACTGCGCCTCGTCTCCTACTGACTACCCTTTGCGGATTCCCCCTGTCCGGAGGTCCCGACGTCAAACTAAGAACGCAGGAGCGCGAAGACGACGGTCAATCCCATGCAGGCCAGCAGGAGTCTCCGAGCAGGTTTGGGTGACGTCCCGCCCACCTGTTGAATCCGAAGGGCCGCGCCACTCCCCTCCTCGCCGCTGCGCCAAGTCGCATTCTGAACTGCCCAAGCTCGGCGAAACACGCAAGCGATCATTCCGAGGGACTTGAGTTGCCTCCTCTGAAGGTTGAGCGCACGCGCCAGTCGTCCCACTCCGGCGGCTCAGACTGGGACGTCCCCGGCACGAAGGGAAGGCGGTCTACGACATCCACCGCCCGGTCGGTCAAGTCGACAGGCAGTCGAAGGTCTAGGTCAACACGTCGAGCTCGCAGGAGAGAGGAAGCCGCCGCATCACTCCTGAAGGTTCGCTCAGCCTTCAACCTAAACTCCCCCGGCCCGCTCACCTGGACTCCACTGCGACCAAGTACCTCGATGTTTCCAGCGAGCGACGTCTTTCTGCCTAGGTCGGACCAGCCGTCGTAACGGAACGATCCGAAAAGCTCGAAGCCCGGTAGGACGAGGGCACCTGCGGAGGTCCGCAACCTCAGCACCTGTCGGTGCTCAGGAAGATGCACAGCCGAAAAGGTCGAGAGGTAGACCTTCAAGTCACACTGCACCCGAAGGTCGCCCGCGACCCGACCCTGGTGGTGGGTTCGGCCGGGCCTCGGCGAGAACTCCGACACGACTACGGACCCGCTGACCATCTCTGCTCGTGGAACCTGCGCTTCGGCCACGAGAGCACGGATCATCTCGGAGCGGCTCGCCGTTCGTGTGGAGTTACCTTCGCGCCATGGGACTTCACTAGTCACTCGTCCCCCGCCCTCAGTAGCCACGACATAGGGCGCTCTGTCGGTAGAAAACTGGAGTGCCATCACATCCTGCCCTGGAGCAACGCTCACCCGAAGTAGGGCCATCTCGGGAGGCACCTCGATGAAGTGCCTACGGACCGCAGCCCACCAGTCTGCCGGCTCCGTCCCCCCGGTGCTTCCGATGCGACCCGTGCGTTCCTCCAGCCCGATGATCCACAGGATGTTTTCTCCACCCGCCGCATTGGCATGTCCCGCAACCTGGCGCGCCGTCTTCAGCGACGCGTGGGGCCACTGCGCCTTGAGTTCCACAAGATCGTCCTCAACCTGACGACCTCGTCGTACCGCCTCCACGATGGACAGGACTCGTGCTTCGCGCGCCTGCAGCTCCATGGGTGAGGTCTAGCAGATTCCTCCGACGGAGACCGGCTATCACGCCACGGATGTCTCAACCGCTCATGGCGCAGATCGACGGACCAGCCGAGGTCAATGAGCCTCCTGACCGCCCAGATACCGCCGGTCCTGCAGTCCACGCGAAGAATGAAGTCGTGCCTTCGCGAGAGCTTACAGATATTTCAACCCGTTGACTTTTCACTATAACAGTGAGATCGCTACATAGCGCCAGAGAGGACACTCGAATGCCACGACCACCTAACCCGCCCTACACGCTTGGTGCCGTCACGACGAAGGCCCACCCGAGCAACCCGAGCCTGGCGCAGGCGCGCGGTTACTACAGGGACGCCCTCAAGCGGCGGGTGGACGTGACCGCCAGCGGCAAGACCGCTGCTGCCGCTAAGCGCGCTCTGCACGCGAGGGTGGATCAGGCCCGCGCCGAGCACCGCGGCGGGGACGCGGTCCTCAACCAAAGCACTTCGCTCCCGCGCGCTGCTGAGGTGTGGTTCGACTCCAAGCAGCGCGAGGACCTCTCGCAGAACACGCTGCGCGACTACCGGGGCTACATCGACCGCACTATCAAGACCGGCCAGCTATCCCGACTGACACTCTCCGAGGCGAATGACGTGGCCCGCATCGAGGCGTGGCTCACCGAGGTGGCGGACTATCGGGGAGCGACTGCGGCGCGTCAGGCTCGCAAGGTTCTATCTGGGATCCTCGGGCTCGCAGAACGGCGCGGCGCTCTCGCCTCCAGCGTGATGCACCGCGTGAAGACCCCTGGCACGAAGCCCGGCACGGCGGGTGACCGCAAGTGCTCGGACACCGACTGTGACCACGAGTGCGGGAAGCGCCACCTCGACACGGCGCGCGCCTTCACACGGGCGGAAGCTCAGCGCGTCCAGGAGGTGGCAGACCGCGCCGCTGCCGACGTGGGTGACCTTGCCGCGTTTCTGTTGGGCACCGGCGCGCGGATCTCCGAGGCCCTGCACCACACAGCGTGGAACGACGTCGACTTGGAGTCTCGCACCGTGCGGGTGCGTGGCACCAAGACCTCTGAGGCGGACCGCACGCTCGTCATGAGCAAGCCCTTGACCGAGAGGCTCCGCCACCGTGCCGGGCTGCACGGTCAGACCGGCCTTGTCTTCGGCATCACCTACTTCACCACGAAGGCTGGTCAGCCACGCGACAGGAACAACGTCAGCAAGGCGCTCCGACGCGTTTTCAAGGCCGCCGAGGTCCCCTGGGCAGGAACGCATACCTTCCGACGCACGGTGGCCTCCTGGCTGGACGAGGCGGGGGCGCCCCTGGCCGAGATCGCCAACCAGCTCGGACACGCAGACATCAACGTCACCGCTCGCTACCTGGGGCGGCGCACCGCGCCGAGCCGCGCGGCGGACATCATGCTTCTGCCCTCAGATAAGCCCACGCTTTCGCTCGTTGGTGGTGAGTAAACGCGGACTCACCGCTGACGAGGCGAAAAACAAGGCCCGGGATCCGTTGAGATCCCGGGCCTTTTAGTAGCGGGGACAGGATTTGAACCTGTGACCTCTGGGTTATGAGCCCAGCGAGCTACCGAACTGCTCCACCCCGCGTCGCACGTAGAACATTACGCCACGGTGAACGGGGATCCAAATCGGGGGTGTGAGACGACGCTCACAGGGGGTCTCTCGACTCGCGGGACCGTCCAACCGCTCCTACCGTCATGGGGAAAGGAGTCGTCGGTGATCGCAGGTCGGTACAGGCTCGAGCGCGAGATCGGTCGGGGTCGCTCCACCAGCGTGTGGGCGGGCCACGACACCCTTCTCGACCGTCGGGTGGCACTGAAGAGACTGGGGTTCTCCCCCGGATCCGACGAGGTCGACGCCGCACGCGCCGAGCGCGAGGCGAGGCTCGCGGCACGGGTGCACCACCCGCACGTCGTCTCCGTCTACGACCTCGCCGACGACGGTGACTTCACCTGGCTCGTCATGGAGCTCGTCGACGGACCGACCCTCGCCGACCTGTCGCAGCACGGGCCCGTCGACCTCGAGCGAGCCGCCCGCCTCCTCGCGCAGGTGGCCGACGCGCTCGCCGCAGCCCACGCCGACGGGCTCGTGCACCGCGACGTCAAGCCGTCGAACGTCTTCGTCACCGGCGACGACGTCGCGAAGCTCGGCGACTTCGGCATCGCCCGCCGCGAGGACGACGAGGCACTCACGCGCACCGGCCTCATCACCGGCTCGCCCGCCTACCTCTCCCCCGAGATCGCCCGCGGGTCCACCGCCACGGCCGCGGGCGACGTCTGGGCGTTCGGCATCACCGTCTACCGCGTCGTCACCGGCTCGGCGCCGTACGACGTGGAGGGCGACGACGTCGTCACCGCCGTGCAGAAGATCCTCGACGCGCCGGCCCCTGCGCTGCCCGCCGAGCACCCGCTGGCCCCCGTGGTCGCCGCCGCGACCCGC
>NZ_JAMXRU010000026.1 GCF_024124745.1 Aeromicrobium sp. CnD17-E | reverse complement strand
TCACCGCCCTGGCAGTCGCGGTCGGCGATGCCGTAGACGACGAGCAGGGCCACCCGGTCGGCGTCGCGCGCCGCGGTCGCGATGCGCCGCACGTGCGCCTCCACCTGCTGCTGCGGCCACGCCTCGGGCGTCAGCCAGATCGCCGTGGGCGTGTCGGCCACGCGGCGCAGCACCGTCGCGTCGTCGCCGGACGCGGCGTCGGCCGCCTGGCGCGCCTGCGAGTGCGGGTCGACGTAGACGCGGCCGGAGGAGAACGGGTTCGAGCTCTGCGCCCCTGCCGGCCAGAACGGCAGGGAGACCCCGAGCAGGTGCAGCACGACCGAGACCGCCACGGCGGCAGCGACCACCCCGGCGGCCAGCTCCCAGCGACGCGTGTGCGACGACTGCACCTCGACCCTCCCTCTCGGACCGGCACCCGGTCACGGGCTGAGGATACTGGCCGGTTCCTCATCGCGCGGGCCGACGGTCCCGGCAGATCCAGGACCTTCGGCCCCTGGGAAACCGGGGATCGCGGCGCAGCCCCCGCACTAGAATCGCGGTGGGAGACACGAGAGCCGTCCGCCGGCTCCGGAGGGAGATCGTCATGTCCGACGTCCGCACGCGGGTGCCCGCACCCCGGCTGCTGCTCGGCATCCTCGCCGTCGTCGCCCTGCTCCTCGGTCTGGTCGCACCCGTCCAGGCCGACGAGACCGGTCGCGTCCGCGGCGCCATCACCGAGGCGGGTACCGGTCGTCCGGTCAAGGACGTCACCGTCACCGTGTTCGACGCGTCGTGGCGCCAGAAGACGTCGTTCCGCACGAGCGGCGGCTACGCCACCCCGTGGCTGGCTCCCGGCACCTACCACCTGCGCGTGAGCGACCGTCGACCCCGCTGGGACGTCAACGCCCGCGTCTCGCGCGACGTGAAGGTCGTCGTGCGCGGCGGCAGCACGACCATCGCCAACATCAGCATGGCCCGCGGCGCGAGCATCACCGGTCGCGTCTCCAAGGGCCCGGCCCGGGGTCGGGTCCTGGCCGCCGGCGCCCGCGTCACCGCCGTCACCCGCGACGGCACCGCCTACACCGTCACGGCCGACCGTCGCGGCGGGTTCGCGATCGGGGGCCTTCCGGCCGGCAACTACTCGGTGTTCGTCTGGGACGCCCGCCAGAGGTGGGTGGGCCGCAGCCTCTGGGTCAGCGGGCTGCGCCAGGGCCGCAACCGCGACGTCCGCGTGGCCCTCGGCACGCGCGCCGGCACCATGGTCGGCGACCTCTACGCCGGCCAGTCGGGCGTGCGGTCGGCGGTCACCCTGACCCTCGTCAACCGCACGACCGGACAGTGGTGGGTCGTGCGCGCCCGCGGCGGCGCCTTCACCGCGAAGGGTCTCGCGCCAGGCCGATACGACGCGATCATCCCGGGCGTGCAGGGCTACGCCGGGGCGCGCGTCCACCTTGCGGGCAGCGTCCGCTCGGGCAGCACCACCGCCACGTCCGCCCGCCTCACCCGGGTCGGCGGTCGGCTCGTCGGTCAGGTCAAGGACGCCACGTCGAACGAGCCGCTCGCCGGGGTCAAGGCCCTGCTCTTCGACGACAACGGCACGCGCGTCGGTTCGGCGACCAGCGAGGCCGACGGGGTGTTCCGGCTCGGCGGCACCCTGCCCACCAAGAGCTGCTGGCTGACGCTCGTGCTGCAGGTCGAGCAGCCCATCAAGGGCCAGAAGTACCACAAGCTCACCGTCTCCGGCCTTGGCTCGAAGATCGGCACCGTCGTCTCGGCCGCCCAGCCGACGGTGGACGGCGGGCCGTGCCGCAGCGTGAACGCACCCTCCGGTGGTGCCTTCGGACTCGTCCGCGACGGGGCGCCCGCGCCGACGCCGACTCCGACGCCCACGGCGTCACCCACGCCGACCGCGTCGCCCACCCCCACGGCCACGCCGAGCCCGACCGCCTCGCCGACGCCGACCGTCTCCGCCACGCCGACCGCCAGCTGACCCCACGTCCACGACGCAGCACGACGACGAGGGGCCCCGGCACGTGTGCCGGGGCCCCTCGTCGTGGTGCTGTGGTCAGCTGAACAGGCTGGTGACCGAGCCGTCCTCGAACACGGCGGCGGTGGCCTGGGCCAGCAGCGGCGCGATGGAGAGCACGGTCAGCGAGTCGAAGCGCTGCTCGTCGGAGAGGGGCAGCGTGTTGGTGACGACGACCTCGCGCGCGACCGAGTTCTTCAGCCGGTCGACGGCCGGCCCGGAGAACACGGCGTGCGTCGCGGCGATCACCACGTCGGCCGCGCCGTCGGCCTTGAGCGCCTCGGCCGCCTGGACGATCGTGCCGCCGGTGTCGATGAGGTCGTCGACGAGGATGCAGGTGCGACCCTCGACCTCGCCGACCACGCGGTTGGCCTTGGACTCGTTGGGGCGACGCGGGTCGCGGGTCTTGTGGATGAACGCCAGCGGCGCACCGCCGAGGGCGTTGGCCCACGACTCCGCCACCTTGATGCGGCCTGCGTCGGGCGAGACGACCGCGAGCGGCTGGTCGCCGTAGTTGTTCTTGACGTAGCGGGTGAGGATCGGCATGGCCAGCAGGTGGTCGACGGGGCCGTCGAAGTAGCCCTGGATCTGGGCCGTGTGCAGGTCGACCGTCATCAGCCGGTCGGCGCCGGCAGCGGTGAAGAGGTCGGCCATGAGGCGCGCCGAGATCGGCTCGCGGCCGAGGTGCTTCTTGTCCTGGCGGGCGTAGCCGTAGAACGGCAGGATCACCGTGATGCGCTTGGCCGACGCACGCTTCAGGGCGTCGATCATGATGAGCTGCTCCATGATCGCCTCGTTGATCGGCGCGGAGTGGCTCTGGATGACGAAGGCGTCGCTGCCGCGGACCGACTCGTCGAAGCGGACGTAGATCTCGCCGTTGGCGAAGTCGTACGCCGTCGTGGGCACCAGCGGCACCTCGAGCAGGTTCGCGACCTCCTCGGCGAGCACGGGGTGAGCACGACCCGAGAAGAGCATGATCTTCTTGGTCGGCGTCTTCTTGAGCAGGTCACTCACCGGCGGTCTCCTCGGCGGGGTCGTCGACAGGGGCAGCGGCGTCGGCGGAGGGGGTGCCCGGCCGCTTGCGCTGCACCCACCCGTCTATGGTCCTCTGTGACCCGGAGCTCACGGCCAGCGCCCCCGGCGGGACGTCCTCGCGGACGATCGTCCCGGCCCCGGTGAAGGCTCCGTCGCCGATCGTCACGGGCGCCACGAAGACGTTGTCCGAGCCGGTCCGGGCGTGCCTGCCGACGACCGTGCGGTGCTTGTGCACGCCGTCGTAGTTCGCCGTGATCGTGCCGGCGCCGATGTTCGTGCCCTCGCCGATCTCCGCGTCGCCGACGTAGCTCAGGTGCGGGACCTTGGCACCCTCGCCGAGGGTCGCGTTCTTGACCTCGACGAACGTGCCGATCTTGCCGCGCGCGCCGAGCTCGGCACCGGGACGCAGGTAGGCGAACGGTCCGACGCTCGCCCCCGCCCCGACGACCGCGTCGGACCCGTGGGTGCGGACGACGCTGGCGCCGTCGCCCACCTCGACGTTGCGCAGGGTGGCGTCGGGCCCGATCGTGGCCCCCTCCCCCACGGTCGTCGCGCCGAGCAGCTGGGTCCCCGGGTGCAGGACGGTGTCGGCGCCGAGGGTCACGTCGGAGTCGATCCAGGTCGTGGCGGGGTCGACGATCGTCACCCCCTGGCGCATCCAGTGCTCCGTGGTGCGCCGGTTGAGCTCGGCGGCCAGCTCGGCCAGCTGCACGCGGTCGTTGACGCCCTTCGTCTGCCAGACGTCCTCCAGCACGTGCGCGCCGACCGGACGGCCCTCGCGGACGGCGGTGGCGACGATGTCGGTCAGGTAGAGCTCGCCCTGCGCGTTGTCGGTGTCGAGCCTGCGCGTCGCGTGGTCGAGGAAGACGGCGTCGACGGCGAGGATGCCGCTGTTGACCTCCTTGACGAGACGCTCGGGCTCGTCGGCGTCCTTGTGCTCCCGGATGGCCACCACGGCACCCTGCTCGTCGCGGAGGATGCGTCCGTAGCCGGTGGGGTCGGGCAGCTCGGCCGTGAGGATGGTGACCGCCCGACCCTCGTGCGTGTGGTCGAGCAGCAGCGTCGAGAGAGTCTGGGCGGTGAGCAGCGGGACGTCGCCGTAGGTGACCAGCACGGTTCCCTCGGGCACGTCGTCGAGGGCGTCGAGCGCGACCCGTACGGCGTGGCCCGTGCCGCGCTGCTCCTCCTGGACCGCCTGCACGACGCCCACGTCGTGCGCGGTGACCGCCGCGGACACCTGCTCGCGGTCGTGGCCGACGACGGCGACGACCCGCGCCGCGCCGACCTGCCGGACGGCCTCCAGCGCGTGGACGAGCATGCTCCGGCCGCCCAGCTCGTGCAGCACCTTGGCGGTGCGCGACTTCATCCGCGTCCCCGCCCCGGCGGCGAGGACGATCGCGGTCACGGGCGACGAGGAGGTCTCAGGCACGCCCGCCAGTGTACGGAGCCACCCGGCCCACCCGCCCCCGTCCACCACCCCGCCCCCGAGCGGCGGGATCCGCTGGTCGAGTAGCGGCACGGGCGACGAAGGAGCTCCGTGCCGCGTATCGAGACCATCCGGCAACGGCTCAGCGCGGGCCGACCCCCAGCGACGGCTTGGAGTGGTCTCGATACGTCGCCATACGCCTCGTCCCTCGGCGGAGGCGACTACTCGACCAGCGAAACGTTCCGCTGGTCGAGTAGGCCGACCGGCGACGAAGGAGCCCGGTCGGTCGTATCGAGACCACCCGGCAACAGCCCAGCGCGAACCAGCCGAAAACCCCACTGTCCACAGGAGTTTTCCGGGCTGGAGGGGGGTGTCGGAGGGGGTCTCTAGGTTGGAGACATGAACCCCACCGACACCCTCCTGGCCGACGCACTCGATGCGTCGCGTCGGGTGTGGGCGGGTGAGGCGGAGCAGGCTCGGGCGGTGCTGCGGTTCGTGGAGACCCGCCGCACCGACGCCCTCACCCAAGGGTTGAGTGCCCGTCAGGTCGAGGACGCCCGGCAGGTGGCCATCCTGGAGGCCGCCCTCGAGCTGCATCTCGCGCAGGGATTCGTGGCGAACCTGGTCTCGTCCACCCGCACCCTCGTGATGGACCTGCCCACCGTCTGGGCTGCACACCTGCGCGGGGAGGTCGACCGGGCCAAGGCCCGCGAGATCGCCTCCACCGCCTGGAAGCTCCACGCGCCGGAGAACATCACCCGGCTGGACGAGACCGTCCTCGCCTACGCCACGACCCACACGTTGGGTCAGCTGAAGGGGTGGCTGCGCCGGTTCCTCATCCGGGTCGAGCCCGACCACGCGATCGAGCGCCGCAAGTCCGCCCACGCGGACCGCAACGTCACCATCACCGCCCTGGATGACGGGATGAGTCTGCTGCAGGCCCTCATCCCCACCACCGAGGCCCTCCTCATCGACCGGGACCTCACCCTCGCAGCGAAGGCCTCCCGCCACGCCACCACCGACGATGACCGGACGCTGGCCCAGGCCCGCGCCGACGCTCTCGTCGACACCCTCCTGCGCAAGGACGTCACCGCGACCACGTCGGGGCGTGGCCGGTTCCACGTCGGCATCACCGTCTCCCTGGCCACCCTGCTCGGCCTCTCCAGCGAGCCGGGCGTCTCTGCCGACGGGCAGCACGTCCTCGACCCCGCCCTGCTCGCCGAGCTCGCCGCCGCCGAGGGGACCCTGTTCTCGCGGTTGTTGACCGATGAGAACGGCGGCATCCTCGACGTGACCGAGCTGGGCCGCTTCCCCACCCAACCCCTACGCAGGGCGTTGAACCTGATCGACGGGACCTGCGACGTGCCCGGCTGCACCCGACCCGCCACCGGCTGCGACGTCGACCACCAGATCCCCTACGACCCCGACCCACCACCCGACGCACGACAACCCGGACAACCACCAGGTCAGCAGCGCGGACCCACCGCAGCAGGCAACCTGCACCACCGCTGCCGACCCCACCACGGCCTCAAGACCCGCGGAGCGTTGACGGTCACCCACGACCAGGACGGCAACGCCCACTGGCACCTACCCACCCGCACCATCGAGGCCGAGACCGCGTTCACCCGCGCCTGGACCCGACGAGACCGCACCATCCAGTTCGTCGAGATCCACCACACCCACCCCGACCACATCCAGTACCGACCCCGATGACCCGGGGCGCGCTCACCCAGCGCGACGCCCGGGTCCGCGTCACCATGGACGCATGAGCGACCCCATCGAGGAGACCACCGACGTGCGGACGCAGGAGGCTCTGCGTTCCCTGGAGAAGGCCCTGGAGGATCCCGAGATCGCGGACGCCTTCCGCGGCGTGCAGGAGCACCTCGGATCCTTCACCTTCGACCCGGTCGGCACCCTCGACGAGGACTGACCCTGCGGCTCCCCGGGTAGGAGTCGAACCTACGTCGCTTGTCCTGATTCAAAGTCAGGCGGGCCCTGCCGGCAGACCAACCGGGGATCGTCGCGACGCACAGCCACGACGGCCGTCCCAGGCTACCCGAGCGGACGGACGGCGACCGCGAACGTCCGACGGAACGGGAGCACCGTCCCGTACGGCCGACGCGGGTACGCCTCGCGCAGCTCCGCCTTGTAGTCCGCCACGAACCGCTCCCGCAGGTCGTCCGGCAGGGCCTGCAGGACCGGGCGCGCTCCCGTGCCCTTGACCCACTCGAAGACAGGGTCGTCGCCCGGCAGCACGTGCAGGTACGTCGTCTCCCAGGCGTCGCACGACCAGCCCAGCGACGCGAACAGGTCGAGGTACGTCTGCGGACCGGTGCCACGCACCGAGAGCACCCCCGCCGTGTGGTCCGCGTAGGCGGGACGGTCCGCGACCTCCCGCATCAGTGCATGGCTCGGTGCGTCGGCGTTGTTCGGCACCTGCACGGCGATCGCGCCACCCGGCGTCACGTGCTCCGCCAGACGCCGCAGGACCTCCTCCTGCTCGGGCACCCACTGGAACATCGCGTTCGACGTGATCACGTCCACCGGTCCGTCGGGCGCCCACGTCGTCACGTCCGAGACGACGTACGACGCCTCGGGATCCTCGTTCGTCGCCGTCGCGCGCGCGACCATCTCGGGCGACGAGTCGACGCCCAGCACGCGGGCGCCGGGCCAGCGGCCACGCAGCACGGTCGTGAGGTTGCCGGCTCCGCAGCCGAGGTCGACCACGACGCCGGCGTCCGACGGCACCCGGGCGACCAGGTCGACGAACGGACGCCCCCGGTCGTCGGCGAAGCGCAGGTACTGCTCCGGGTCCCACCTCATGCGGGACCTCGCAGCGCTGCCTCGACCTGGGACGCCACCGACATCAGGAGCGGGTCCTGCTCGCGACGTGCGACGAGCTGGACGGCCAACGGGAGCCCCCGCTTGCGCGACCGGCCGACCGGCAGGGAGACGGCCGGCAGCCCGGCGTGGTTCCACTGCGCCGTGTACGGGTAGAACGCGTTCATGCCGAGCACCGTGCGCAGACCGCCCTTGCCGGCGAAGTGCCCGACGCGCAGCGCGGGACCGCTCATCACGGGCGACAGGAGCACGTCGACGCCGAGCCGGTCGAGCACCGTCGAGCCGAACCGGTGCCCGGCGCGCTGCGCCCACGCCACCGCCGACGGGCCGAAGGGGCGGCCGAGGCGCACCACCTGACGGGTGCGTGGCTCCAGCAGCGACGGGTCGTCGACGCGCGACGCCGACTCGGCGATGCCGGCGAGGTAGCGCACCGTGAGCGCCTTCGCGTCGAGACCGTACGGCACCTTGACGGTGGTGACCTCGTGCCCGAGCCCGTCGAGCAGGCCCGCGACGTGGTCGACGGCCGACTTCACGTCGCGGTGCAGCGGCTCGGGACGCCCTGCGGCGGCGGCGCTGGTCGTCACGCCGATCCTGAGCGTCCGTGGAGCCGTGTCAGCCGCGTGCGCGAGCGCGCCGGGAGCACCGTGCCCCACCGCGTCGAGGTAGACGGCGGTGTCGCGCACCGTCGGGGTCACGCAGCCCTGCGTCGAGAGACCGTGCCAGCCCCCCGAGCCGGGGACGAACCCGTGGGTCGTCTTGAACCCGACGAGACCACAGCTCGCCGCGGGGATGCGGATCGAGCCAGCACCGTCGGAGGCCGTCGCCACCCCGACCGCGCCCGCGGCGACGAGCGCGGCCGACCCCCCGGACGACCCACCGGGCGTGCGGTCGAGGTCGTGCGGGTTGCGCGTCACGCCCTGGGCCGCCGACTCGGTGAACCCGTAGATCGCGAGCTCGGGGAGCGTCGTCGTGGCCACGGGCACGGCACCCGCCGCGAGCAGCGCCTCGACCAGCGGCCCGTCCTGGCGCGACACCTGGGTGACGGCCCGCGACCCGAGCCCGGTCACCCGGCCGGCGAGGTCGGCGTCGTTCTTGATGGCGACGGGCACGCCGAGCAGCGGCCCGGTCTCGCCGCGGGCGATCCTCGCGTCCGCCTCCGTCGAGGCGTCGAAGGCCTCGTCAGCGAGCAGCTCGACGACGGCGTTCACGCGGGCGTCCTCACGCTCGATCGCGTCGAGCGTGGCGATGGTCAGCTCGCGCGCGGACACCGTGCGGTCGCGCAGCAACGGAACGAGGGTGGCCGGGCCACGGCCCACGAGGTCGTCGACGTCCATGGGCGACACCGTAGGCCCCCACCGGCTCGACAACAATCTCGACATCAAGATTCTTGACGAACTACAGTGTCGCCATGGGTGCCGACGAGCTCGACGAGGTCGACGGCATCGTCGCGGCCTGGCAGCGCGAGCGCCCCGACCTCGACACCCGCCCCATGCAGGTGCTCAGCCGGGTCACGCGCCTCGCCCGTCACCTCGACCGCGCGCGCCGGGCGGCGTTCGCGGCCCACGCGCTGGAGCCGTGGGAGTTCGACGTGCTGTCCGCGCTGCGGCGGTCGGGTCCGCCCTACCAGCTCTCCCCCGGCCGGCTCGTCACCGAGACCATGGTCACGAGCGGCACGATGACGAACCGCGTCGACCGGCTCGCGGGACGCGGCCTCGTCGCCCGCGAGGCCGACCCGGGCGACCGCCGCGGCGTGCTCGTCACCCTCACGGCCGCGGGTCGCGCGGCCGTCGACGCCGCCCTCGACGAGCTCCTCGAGCAGGAGAGGTCGCTGCTGTCCAGCCTCGACCCGGACGACGCCGAGACGCTGGCCTCGTCGTTGCGCACGCTGGCCCGCCACGTCTGACCCGACGTCGGGTCAGTCGGCCACCTCGAGCCACCGCTCCTCCAGGCGCTCGCGCTCGGCCACGACCTCCGCGTGCTCCGCGGAGAGCGGCACGAGCCGGGCCGGCTCCGTGGCCGCCTCCACCATCCGACGCTCGAGGTCGGCCTCCTGCGCGCTGAGCCGCTCGATCTGCCGCTCCAGGCGGGCCGCCTCCTTCCGCGCCTGACGGTCCTGGGCCGAGCCGCTGCCGGGCGACCCTGCCGGGACGGCGGGCGACGCGGCCGCCGCGGGAGCGGGGACGTCGGGCCCGGCGGGGTCCGCGGACCGGCGCAGCCGCAGGTACTCGTCGACCCCGCCCGGCAGGTGGCGCAGCCGGCCGTCCAGCACGGCGTACTGGTGGTCGGTCACGCGCTCCAGCAGGTAGCGGTCATGGCTGACGACGAGCAGCGTGCCCGGCCACGTGTCGAGGAGGTCCTCGATCGCCGCCAGCATGTCGGTGTCCA
Organism: Aeromicrobium sp. CnD17-E; assembly: GCF_024124745.1. Lineage (GTDB taxonomy): Bacteria > Actinomycetota > Actinomycetes > Propionibacteriales > Nocardioidaceae > Aeromicrobium. Next base: position 22,633 of record NZ_JAMXRU010000026.1, on the reverse strand, counting down.
TGTCGTTGGTCGGCTCGTCGAGGATCAGCACGTTCGGCTCGTCGAGCAGGGTGAGCAGCAGCTGCAGGCGACGACGCTGACCGCCCGACAGGTCCTTGACCCGGTTCGACAGCTGGGCGCTGGAGAACCCGAGCCGCTCGAGCATCTGCGACGGGGTCACCTCCGCCCCGTCGGCCTGGTAGCTGGCGCGGCGCGCCGCCACGACGTCGCGGACCCGGTCGTCGGCGATCGCGTCGAGCTCCGTCAACGCCTGTGTCAGGGTCGCCACCCGGACCGTGGTGCCGCGCTTGACCCGGCCCCACGTCGGCTGCAGCCGACCGGCGACGAGCGAGAGCAGCGTGCTCTTGCCGGCGCCGTTGGGGCCCAGGATGCCGGTCCGCTCGCCCGGCGCGATCCGCCACTCGACGTGGGAGAGCACCTCGCGGTCGCCGAAGGAGACCGACACGTCGAGCAGGTCGACGACGTCCTTGCCGAGCCGCGCCGTCGCGACCCGTCTCAGCTCGACGCTGTCGCGCACGGGCGGCTCGCGCTCGATCAGCTCGTTGGCCGCGTCGATGCGGAACTTCGGCTTCGACGTGCGGGCCGGCGCGCCACGCCGCAGCCACGCCAGCTCCTTGCGCAGGAGGTTCTGTCGGCGCGACTCGGCCGCAGCAGCCTGGCGGTCCCGCTCGACGCGCTGCAGGACGTAGGCGGCGTACCCGCCCTCGAACGGCTCCACGACCGCGTCGTGGACCTCCCAGGTGTCGGTGCACACCTCGTCGAGGAACCAGCGGTCGTGCGTGACCACCACGAAGGCGCCCTGGCCCGACGCGAAGCGCGCGTTCAGGTGGGCGGCCAACCAGGTGACCCCCTCGACGTCGAGGTGGTTGGTGGGCTCGTCGAGGAACAGCACGTCGTGCTCGCCGACGAGGACGGCCGCGAGCGACACGCGACGACGCTGGCCGCCGCTGAGGCCGGCGACGGGACCGTCCCAGTCGACGTCGGCGAGCAGCCCGGCGACGACGTCGCGCACCCGCGGGTCCCCCGCCCACACGTGCTCGGCGGTGTCGCCGACGACGGTCTGCGCGACCGTGAGCCCGGGGTCGAGCGTGTCGGACTGGTCGACGTAGCCGACGCGCAGGTCGCGGCGCCAGGTGACCCGGCCCTCGTCAGGCTCGAGCCGACGCGCCAGCACCCGCATCAACGTCGACTTGCCGTCGCCGTTGCGGCCGACGATGCCGACCCGCTGCCCCTCGGCCAGGCCGAGGGTGACGTCGTCGAGGACGTCCTTCGTCGGGAACGACAGCTGCAGCCCCTCGCCGCCGATGAGCGGGGTGCGACGGCCGGCCGGTGCGGCCACCTCAGACCACCCGCACGCCGGGCACGGGCCCGATCGACTGGACGACGTCGGCGCAACGCCCCGTGCCGGCGAGCGCGATCGCGATGTCGAGGCTCTGCTGCTCGTCGGCGGCGAGGAACACGCACGTGGGGCCGGAGCCGGAGACCAGCGCACCGAGCGCTCCGGCCTCCACCCCCACCTCGAGGGTCTGGGCCAGGTCGGGCCGCAGCGAGAGCGCGGCCTCCGTGAGGTCGTTGGAGAGCGCGGCCCCGAGCGCGACGGCGTCGCCCGAACGCAGGGCCGCGAGCAGCGCGTCGGGGACCTGGGGCGTCGCCAGCTCCCGGTCGGCGTTCAGCCGGTCGAACTCGGCGTACACCGACGCCGTCGACAGTCCGATGCCGGATACCGCGACGACCCAGTGGTAGGAGCCGCGCGCCAGGACCGGGCTGACCAGCTCGCCGCGTCCACCGCCGATCGCGTTGCCGCCGTGCAGGAGGAACGGCACGTCGCTGCCGAGACCGGCCGCGACCGGCTCGAGCTCGTGCCGCGACCACCCGAGCCCCCACACGTCGTTGCACGCGACGAGGGTCGCCGCGGCGTCGGCCGAGCCGCCGGCCATGCCGCCGGCCACCGGGATCGCCTTGCGGATCACGAGATCCACACCGGCCTCGACGCCCGTCTGCTCACGCAGCGCGAGCGCGGCGCGCACGGCGAGGTTGTCCCGACCGCGCGGAACCAGGGACGCCTCGGTCTCGGCGCCCGGGACGTCGCTGGTCGTCTCGACCGTCACCTCGCCGGTCTCGTTCGCGGTGGCTCGGACCTCGTCGTACAGGTCGACGGCCTGGTAGACCGTCGCGAGCGGGTGGAAGCCGTCCTCGCGGACGCCGCCGACGCCGAGGGCCAGGTTGATCTTGGCTGGCACGCGCACGCTGACGGTTCTCACCGCACCAACCTACCGATCCGCTCAGCCGAGGGCAGCGGCGATGCGCGCGAACGCCACGACGTCGAGCTGCTCACCCCTGGCCTGCGGGTCGACGTCGGCCGCGCGCAGAGCCGTCTCGGCCGCCGCGCCGGACCCCGCGAGGCCGGAGAGCGCGGCCCTGAGCGTCTTGCGACGCTGCGCGAAGGCGGCGTCGACCACGCGGAACGTGGCACGCCGCAGGGCGTCGTCGCCGGGCGTCCCACGGCGCCGCAGCGACACGAGCGCGGAGTCGACGTTCGGCACGGGCCAGAACACCTGCCGTCCGACCGTGCCCGCGAGGCTGACGTCGCAGTACCAGGCCGCCTTCACGCTCGGGACGCCGTAGGTGCGGGAGCCGGGCGGCGCCGCGAGCCGGTGGGCGACCTCGGCCTGCACCATGACGAGCACCGACGCGAGCGTCTCGAAGCGCTCCAGCAGGTGCAGCAGCACCGGGACGGACACGTTGTAGGGCAGGTTGGCGACCAGCGCGGTGGGCGTGGGCCCGGGCAGCTCCTCGACGCGCATCGCGTCGGCCAGGACGAGGTCGAGACGCTCGACGTGGCCCGGCGCCTGCTCGGCGACGGTCGTCGGCAGACGCTGGGCGAGGACCGGGTCGACCTCGACGGCCACGACGTGGCGGGCGACCTCGAGCAGCGCCAGGGTCAGGGAACCGAGACCGGGACCGACCTCGACGACGACGTCGTCGGGGCCGATCCCGGAGTCGCGGACGATACGGCGCACGGTGTTGCCGTCGACCACGAAGTTCTGGCCACGCTGCTTGGTGGGCCGCAGTCCGATCGCGTCAGCGATGCGTCGGACGTCGGCCGCACCCAGCAGCGAGACCGGGGTGGGCGGGGTGCCGCTCAGTGCACACCGACCTTCGCAGCGCAGGACCACTGGCCCCAGCCGGAGCGCTGCTGCAGGATCTTGGCGTACTTGATCTGCACCTCGCGGCTGTTCTCGTGCGGGAGACCGGGGCCGCCGACGCTGTGCCACGTGGCGGCGCTGAACTGCAGGCCGCCGTAGTAGCCGTTGCCGGTGTTGATGCTCCAGTTGCCGCCGGACTCGCACTGCGCGATGCGGTCCCAGACGCTGTCGTCGCCGACCGCGGGGGCCGACTCGGTGGCCGGGGCCGCCAGCGTCGTCTCCTCCGGCTCGGGCTCCTTCGTGCCGCGGAGCACGACGCGCTTGCTGCCCCGGTCGGTGACCTTCTCGGTCAGCACGAGGGTCGAGCGGACCTTGCCGTTGGCTCGGGTGACGAGCACCTTCTGCTGCACGACGCGCGGCGCGCCGGCGCGCAGCACCTTCTCCGTGCCCTTCTCGAGGGTGTCGTCCTCGCGGACCTCCGTCTGCGGGGCGGTGCGCAGCGTGCGGGCCGTGTCGACCATGCGCACCCGCACGACCTCGACGCGCTCGCCCGGCTTGACCAGGGCGGCCTCGCCGAGGGCGTCGCCGGCGCGGACCTCGTCGGCGGCACCGAGCCGCACGCCGGCCTCCTCGAGCACCTCGCCCGCGGTGGGGGCAGCGCTCGTGACGGTCTTCTTGCGGCCGTCGGCGCGGACGGTGAGCTTCTTGGGGTTGGAGACGACGACCGTGGAGGCGGTGTCGTCCAGGCGCGTGTCCTTCGCCGCGTTCACCTCGGCGCCCTTGCGAGGCGAGACGTCGAGCTCGTCGAGGACGTCGCCGACGGTGGCGGCGTGCAGCCGCTCACGACGCACGGTGCCGTCGACGGCGACCGTGACGTCCTTGGCGTAGCGGACCTTGATCGTGTCGCCGTCGGAGACCGACGCGGTCGGCTCGGCGTCGACGGCGGCGTCCTTCGTGCGGACGTCGTGGCTCTTCAGCAGCGACCCGACGGACGTGCCGAAGGTGCGGACGGTGTCCTTGCGGCCGTCGACGTCGAGGGTCACGGTCTTGGAGAGCGTGCCGTAGGCGGCGACGCCGGCTCCGAGGACGAGGAGGACGGCCAGGTTGAGGGCGATGACGACGCGCTTCGTGGTCTGGCGGTGGCGGCGCCGAGCGGCGTCCGCGGGGTCCTGAGGGGTGGTCTGGGGGGTGTTCTGTCGAGGGTGGTGCACTGCTTTCCTCTGGTCGGGGACAAGGTCAGCTGGAGATGGGCAGCCCGTCCACCCTGCGCGAGGACGGCGCTGACGTCAAACAGCCGGGGTGTGCCGAGGCCAGGAGCCGCCGAACGCGCGGTCGGTGTTCTCGTCGATCGCCCGGCACAGGTCGTCGACGGATCGGCCCAGGAACTCGGCCATGAACCGCACCGTGTGGGGCACGAGGAACGAGGCGTTCGGCCGTCCGCGGTGCGGCGTCGGTGTGAGGAAGGGCGCATCGGTCTCGACGAGGATCCGGTCGGTCGGCGTGACGGCCAGCGCCTCCCGCAGCGGCTCGGCGTTCTTGAACGTGACCGTCCCGGAGAACGAGAGGTAGGCGCCACGGTCGAGGCAGCGTCGGGCGACGTCGGCGTCGCCGGAGAAGCAGTGCATGACGGTGCGCTCGGGGACGCCCTGGTCGTCGAGGATCGCCAGGACGTCGTCGTGCGCGTCGCGGTCGTGGATGACGAGGGTGCGGTCGTGACGTCGGGCGACGTCGATGTGCGCCCGGAAGGAGCGGTGCTGCGCCGCGCGTCCGTCGACCCCGGTGCGGAAGTAGTCGAGACCGGTCTCCCCCACCGCGCGGACCGCAGGGTCCTGCGCGAGCGCCTCGATCTCGGCGAGCGCGGCGTCGAGCGTGCCGGCCTCCTCCAGGAGCGGCGCCTCGTTGGGGTGCAGCGCGACGGCGGCGACGATCGCCTCGTGCTGCCGTGCCGTCTCGACCGCCCAGCGCGACCCCTCGAGGTCGCAGCCGACCTGCACGATCCGGTCGACGTTGACGGCCGCGGCCCGGTCGAGGGCGTCCTCGACGTCGATCAGCAGTCCGCCCTTGATCCGGTGGTCGAGGTGGCAGTGGTTGTCGACGACGGGCGACGGGAGCGGCTCGGGTGCGTCGGGCCAGGGCCAGTCGGCGTCGCTCACGCGTCGTCCTCGAGGCGCGGGAACAGGCTGGGCACCTTCGTGACGACCGAGCCCTCCGGCAGGCGTCCCCACTGCGCGACGGTCCCGATCGGCTGGTCGGCGAGCGCGCCGAGCGCCGGCTCGGCACCCAACGACTCCCACAGCGACGCGGTGGCGCGCGGCATGACCGGGTGCAGCAGCACCGCGAGCACGCGCAGTCCCTCGGCCGCGGTCACGAGGATGGTGGCGAGGCGCTCCCGCTGTGCCGCTTCCGCCGCCCCCGACCCGGCACCCCCGCCGAGGCCGGCCTGCTTCGCCACCTGCCAGGGCGCCTGCTCGGTGAGGTAGCCGTTCAACGCCTCGACGATCCGCCAGACCTGCGACAGCGCGTCCTGCGGCGCGATCCGGTCGATGGCCCGGTCGGCCTCGACCGAGGCCTCCGCGACGAGCGCGACGAGCGCCTCCTCGGCGGCGGTGTGCTCACCGGCGGCCGGCAGCGTGCCGTCGAAGTACTTGCCGATCATGGCCGCCACCCGCGACGCCAGGTTGCCGAACCCGTTCGCGAGCTCGGCGTGGTAGCGGGCGCGCATGTCCTCCCACGAGATCGACCCGTCGGAGCCGAACGTGAGCGCGCGCGAGAAGTAGTAGCGGTAGGCGTCGGAGCCGAACACCTCGACGATCTCGTCGGGGCGAATGCCGTTGGCCTTGCTCTTGCTCATCTTCTGCCCGCCCACCAGCAGCCAGCCGTGCGCGAACACGCGGTGCGGCACGGGGCGTCCGGCGGCCATCAGCATCGCCGGCCAGATGACGGCGTGGAAGCGCGCGATGTCCTTGCCGACGAGGTGCACGTCGGCGGGCCACAGCTCGCCGAAGCGCTCGTCGTCGACGCCGTAGCCGGCGGCCGTGACGTAGTTGAGCAGCGCCTCGATCCACACGTACATGACGTGCGAGGGGTCCCACGGGACCTGGATGCCCCAGTCGAACGTGGAACGGCTGATCGAGAGGTCCTTCAGACCGCGCCGCACGAACGAGACGACCTCGTTGCGCGCCGACTCGGGCTGGATGAAGTCGGGGTTGTCCTCGTAGAGCTCGAGCAGCCGGTCGGCGTACTTGCTGAGCGGGAAGAAGTAGTTCTCCTCCGTCACGTGCTCCACGCGCGACCCGTCGAGCGCGGAGACCTTGTGGCCCTCGTCGTCGCCCTCGCCGTCGACGACGTCGTCCTCGGCCACGAACTCCTCCGAGCCGACCGAGTACCAGCCGCTGAACTCGCCCTTGTAGACCTCGCCGCGGTCGTACAGGTCCTGCCAGAACGCCTGGGCGCTCTTCTCGTGACGCTCCTCGCTGGTGCGGATGAAGTCGTCGTTGGCGATGTCGAGCAGCTCCAGCAGCGGCTTCCACTCCGTCTCGACCAGCCGGTCGGTCCACTCCTGCGGCGTGACGCCGTTCTGCTGCGCCTTGCGCAGCACCTTCAGGCCGTGCTCGTCGGTGCCCGTGAGGTACCAGACGTCCTCACCGCGCTGACGGTGCCAGCGGGTCAGGACGTCGCCGATGACCGTCGTGTAGCCGTGGCCGATGTGCGGGGCGTCGTTGACGTAGTAGATCGGCGTGGTGACGTAGTAGGACACACCACGATCCTAGTGACCCGGTGGGACGCCCTCAGCGGGCGTGCGCGGCGTCGTAGACGACCCGCTTGCGCACGCCGGTGTCGGCGACGACCTTCGCGACCGCGTCCTTGCGGCTGAGTCCGGTCGCCTCGGCGTCGGCCACGAGGTCGCGGAGCGCGTCGGCGTCGAGGTCGGCGACGACGGGGACGTGGCCGGCGACGACCAGGGTCACCTCGCCGCGCACCCCGTGCTCCTGCGCGTCGGCCCAGGCGACGAGCTCGGCGAGGCTGCCACGCGCGACCTCCTCGTACGTCTTCGTCAGCTCGCGGCACACGGCGGCGGCACGGTCGGCCCCGAGCGCGTCGGCGAGCGCGGCGAGGGTCGCGCGGGTGCGGTGCGGCGACTCGAAGAAGACCATCGTGCGCTGTTCCGTGGCGAGCGCCGCGAACGCCCGGTCGCGTTCGCCGGCCTTGCGGGCCGGGAAGCCCTCGAAGCAGAAGCGGTCGACCGGCAGCCCGCTGACGGCGAGCGCCGTCAGGACGGCCGACGGGCCGGGGATGGCGCGCACGTGGACGTCGGCCTCGAGCGCCGCGGCCACGAGCCGGTAGCCGGGGTCGGACACGCTCGGCATCCCGGCGTCGGTGACGAGCAGGACGTCGAGCCCGGCGAGGAGGTGCTCGACGAGCTCGGGCGTCCGCTCCCGCTCGTTGCCCTCGAAGTAGGACACGACGCGTCCGCCCACCTGCGCGCCCAGGTCGCCCGCGAGCCGCCGCAGCCGGCGTGTGTCCTCCGCGGCCACCACGTCGGCCGCCCCGAGCGCCGCCACCAGCCTCGGCGACGCGTCGTCGGGCCGGCCGATGGGCGTCGCAGCGAGGATCAGCACCCACCCATCCTCCCACCCGCACCGATCGCCCTCCGAGCGGTGGATCCTCCACCGAATGCGCAGGAGAGGCGCCGGCGGTGGATCGTCCACCTTCTCGACCCTCACAGGGGGGAGGATCCACCGCTGAGCGGGTGTCCACAGCCCGTCGCCGGACGGCGGCGACGTCGTCCACAGGCTCGAGGCGACAGGTCCCACGACACGCGCCGAGCGAGTCGGATGGCTCCATGCGCCGTCCCACCCCTCTCCCGTCCGTGCTCGCCGGTCGGGCGTTCCACCGCTCGGAGGCGATCGCCGCCGGGATCAGCCCCAGGATGCTCGAGCACCCCCGGTTCGTCCAGGTCTTCCCCCGCGTATATCGCTCCCACGACACGCACCTCACCGCGCTCGAGCTGGTCGAGGCAGCGCGCCTGGCGCTGCCGCCCGACGCCCAGCTCAGCCACCTCACGAGGCTGCTCCCCTTGGGCCTCGACTTCGGCCCGCTCCTGCCGCTGCGATTCACCCTTCCCCGCGACCACCACCTCGCCTTCGACCGGATCTTCGTGCACAGGACGGTCGCGATGCCCCCGCACCGAGAGGGCTCCGTCGACGTCGAGGGCGCGTTCGTCATGGCCGCCGCCGAGCTCCTGCCGATCGAGGTGGTGATGGTCGGCGACTGGCTCCTGCACCGCGGGCACCTCCGCCTCGACCGCCTGCAACGTCTTTTGGACGACCAGCCCTGGCGGGTCGCCGCCCCGCTCGTGCGGCGCATGCTCCCTTGGATGGACCCGGCGGCAGCGAGCCTGCAGGAGAGTCGGCTCCGCTGCCTGGTCGTCGCCTCGGGGCTGCCCCGGCCCGCCGTCAACGTCGACCTCCACGACAGGGCGGGGCGGTTCCTCGCTCGCGGCGACCTCGTCTACGTGGTGTGGCGGCTCCTCCTCGAGTTCGAGGGCCGTCAGCATGCACTCGACGTCCGCCAGTTCCAGCACGACGTCCACCGCTACGGACGATTGCGCGAGGAGGCGTGGGCGTACGTCCAGGTGACGTCGGAGATGCTCGCCCACCCGCGGACCACGGTGCTGGAGGTCCACCGAGCACTCGTGCGCGCCGGCTACGACGGACCGGCACCACACTTCGGCCGGACGTGGCACGCCCTCCTGGCTGCTCCCCTGGTCAGCGCCCCCGGATCCGGCGGTGCTCTCGCCACCTTCTGAGGCCTGTTCGGGTGGTCGATCCACCGCTCGGCACGAGGACACACCATTCGGTGGAGGAGTCACCGCTCGGGTGGATGACAGGATGTGCCCGTGGAGGCACGCGATCGGGTGGTGGGCTGGTTGGGGCCGGCGGCAGTGGCGCTGCTGGCGCTCGGGCTGCGGGTGTGGCACCTGGGCCGGCCGAACCTGCTCGTCTTCGACGAGACGTACTACGCCAAGGACGCCTACTCCCTGCTGCAGCACGGCTACGTCCAGGACTTCGTGTCCGACGCGAACGAGAAGATCGTCGACGGCGTCCTGACCGGACTGACGAACGGCCAGCCGGCCTACATCGCGCACCCGGACGGCGGGAAGTGGCTGATCGCCGTCGGCGAGGCGATCTTCGGGATGAACTCCTTCGGCTGGCGGATCAGCGCCGCGGTCGTGGGCGCGCTCACGGTGCTCGTGCTCGCCCGCCTGGTGCTGCGCCTGACCGGCTCCGTGTGGGTGGGGTGCCTCGCGGGGCTCCTGCTCTGCCTCGACGGGCTGCACTTCGTCATGTCGCGCACGGCGCTGCTCGACGTCTTCCTGACGTTCTGGGTCGTCGCCGGGGTGGCCTGTCTCGTGGCCGACCGTGACGCCGTGCGCGCTCGGCTGGACGCCTACGTCCGCTGGCGACCGTGGCAGCTGGCCGCCGGCGTGTGCTTCGGCATGGCCGTGGGCACCAAGTGGAGCGGTCTGTACGTCCTCGCGGCGTTCGGCGTGGTCGTCGTCGTGTGGGAGGTGCTGGCCCGCCGCACCCACGCCCGGACGCACGCCGCAGACCGCGCGAGCGACGAGGGCGCGTCGCCTGCCCCGCGGTTCGGCTGGGTCCGCACGACCCTCGCGACGGGCCTGCCCGCGTTCGGCTACCTCGTCCTCGTCGCCCTCGTCGTGTACCTGCTCACCTGGACCGGGTTCCTGCTGCACCAGGAGGCGTACGCCGTCCGGTACGGGCTCGGCGACCCGTCGTGGGGGTCGTACGTCAGCTCGCCGACCCCGGGCTTCCTCGGCGGGGTCCTCGACGCGTTCCGCTCCCTGTGGCACTTCCACGTCATGGTCTTCGACTTCCACACGGGCTCCTACCTCGCGGGCAAGACCCACCCGTACGCGTCGAACCCCGCCGGCTGGCTGCTGCTGGAGCGACCCGTCGCGTTCGACGCCCAGTTCAAGCTCCCCGCCACCGCGTGCGGGGCCCCCGAGGGCTCGACGTGCATCCGCGAGGTCACCGCGCTCGGCAACCCGGCGGTGTGGTGGCCGGCCGCCGTCGCCGTCGTGGCCGCGGTCGTCGCATGGGTCCGGACGCGCGACGGTCGCTGGGCGGTGCCGGTCGTCGGTGTCGCGGCTGGCTGGCTGCCGTGGTTCGGCAGCACCGACCGACCGATCTTCAGCTTCTACGCCGTGCTCGTGGTGCCGTTCATGATCGTGGCGCTGTGCCTGCTCGTCGACGAGGCCCGACGCTGGGCCGACACCGCCCAGCGCCGCTACGCGGTCGGCCTCGGCGTCGGGCTGCTGGTCGTCGCCGTCGTCGTGTGCTTCTGGTACTTCCTGCCGATCTGGACCGACCGGACCATCCCCTACGACGCGTGGCTCGACCGGATGTGGTTCCGCCGCTGGATCTGAGGCCCTAGGGCCAGGACGTCGCTCAGCGCGCGGCGGCCCGGGTCGCGGTCCGACCCTCGAGCGCCAGGCCGAGGATCCAGGCGATCTCCTGCGCGGCGACGGCCGCAGGCTTCGACGGTCGCGTGATCGAGGAGAGCACGAGCCGCACCACCGCCTCGACGGCCACGACGAGCTCGGCGTCGTCGAACGGCAGCGGCGCGAAGCGGTCCAGCAGCTCCTGCCGCACGACGAGCGACGCGGCCTCGACGATCTCGCCCGACTCGGTGGTGAGGACGCTGAGGAGGTCGCCGTCCTGCTCCGACGGCACCGACGTGACGATCGTGCGGACGAGCAGGCTGCGCTCGCCGAGCTCGAGCGCGCCCTCGCACGCGGACCGGACGGCCTCGACCACGTCGTCGGCGGCCCGCAGCCGGTCCCGCACCACGGCGAGGAACCGGTCGAGCTCCCGCAGGGCCAGCGCCTGGGCGAGCGCGTGCTTCGTGCCCAGCTCGTTGTGCACCGTCTGACGACTCACCCCGGCGAGCCGCGCGATGCGCGCCATGGTGACGGCCGCCCACCCGTCGTCCTCCACCACGTGCTGGGCGGCGTCGAGCAGGCGTTCGCGGGTCGAGGGCACACCCGCACGGTACGCCCCCGCGCCCAGCGCGACGCCGGTCATGTCGCCCGCAGCGCGGAGGCCAGGTCGTCCGTCGAGGCCAGGACGGACGCGTCGGGACGGGCCGCCACGCCGATGGCCTGGCGAGCGGCCCGCACCTCTGCGGGGCGGCCGATCGAGACGGCGCCGCGCAGGACCCCGTCGTCGAGCAGGAAGGCGGTGAAGTCCCGCTCCTCGAGCGAGCCCCGCACGACGAGCTCGTGGGCGGCCGTGGGCCAGCCCGTCACCTGGAGCGTGTGCCCGTACTGGTCGGACCAGCACCACGGCACCTCGTCGAAGGCGGCGTCCTGGCCGGCGACGTTGCGGCCGACGGCCGTGCCGTGGTTCTGCGCGCCCTGCCAGTGCTCGACCCGCTCGGGACCGCCGCGCAGCGCGCTGGGACGCAGCACGACGTCACCCGCGGCGTAGACGTCGGGGGCGCTCGTGCGACCGCGGTCGTCGACGACCACGGCGCCGCGCTCGACGGCGAGGCCTGCGGCGGCGGCGAGCTCGCCGTTCGGTGCCATCCCGACCGCCACGACGACCACGGGCGCCGACCAGCGCCGACCGTCCGCCGCCTCCACGACCGTCTCACCGTCGTCGCCGGCGACGATCGCGGTGACCTCGACGCCGAGCTGCAGGTCCGTGCCGTGCGTCGTGTGCAGCTCCGCGCACAGGGCACCGAGGTCGGGCGGCAGGAGGTGCTGCAGCGGCGCCGCGGCCGCCTCAAGGAGGGTCACCTCGGCGCCGAGCTCCCGGGCGCTGGCGGCGATCTCGGACCCGATCAGCCCCGCCCCGACGACCACGAGCCGCGCGCCGGGACGCAGCACCTCGAGCACACCCTCGACGTCAGCCAGGTCGCGCAGGGTCCGGACCCCGGGTGCGTCGGGTGCGGTGATCGCGTCGAGCGTCCGGGCCCGACCGCCGGTGGCCAGCACCAGGCTGCCGTAGTCGAGCTCCTCCCCCGACGCCAGCGCGACGCGGCGCGCCTCGACGTCGACGGCGGCGACCCGCTCGCCCGTGCGCAGGTGCACCCGCTGGGCCTCGTACCAGTCGGCCTTGCGGATCCGGATGTCGTCCGCGCCCTTCTCCCCGCGCACGACCTCCTTCGACACCGGCGGGCGGCGGTAGGGCAGCTCGGGCTCCTCGCCCAGCAGCACGACCTCGCCCTCGAACCCGGCGAGCCGCGCGGCACCGACGACGCTCACGCCCGCGATACCCGCGCCGACGACGACCAGGCGGTCGGTGTCACGACCCACGCCTCAGCCCACCTGCGTCATCGTGAAGTCGGCCTTGGCCGCACCGCAGTCGGGGCAGGTCCAGTCGTCGGGGATGTCCTCCCAGCGGGTGCCGGGCGGGAACCCCTCCTCCTCCCAGCCCTGCGCCTCGTCGTAGATGAACCCGCACTGCTGGCACTCCCAGACCTTCACTGCTGCGCTCCCTGCTCCGCCTGCCGGGCCCGGGCGGCCCGGGTCTCGGCACTGATGATGTCGCCATCCTGGTCGTTGTGCGTGAACTCCGCCTCCGGCACGAAGTCGACCTGCTCACGCACGCCGCAGTCGGGGCAGGTCCAGTCGGGGTCGACGTCGGAGAACGCCGTGCCGGCGGGCCAGCCCTCCCGGGGGTCGCCGACGGCCTCGTCGTAGACGTACTCGCAGTTGGGACAGATGAACCGCGCCATCAGGCCGCCGCCTCGTGCGCGCCGCGGCGACGGTCGCCGTAGCGGGCGCGGTAGGCCTCGGCCATCCGCGGGTGCAGGTTGGCACGCTCGACGTCGCCGTCGTAGTGAGCCAGCACCCGCTCGTCCATGACCTTGCGCCAGACGGCGGGGATCCAGGTCGCGACGATCATGCCGGCGTAGCCGGTGGGAAGCACCGGCGCCTCCTTGAAGTCGCGCAGGGCCTGGTAGCGACGCGTCGGGTTCGCGTGGTGGTCGCTGTGCCGCTGCAGGTGGTAGAGCAGCACGTTGGTGCCGATGTTGTTGCTGTTCCAGCTGTGGGAGGGGTTGACGCGCTCGTACCGGCCCGACTCGAGCTTCTGGCGCTTCATGCCGTAGTGCTCGAGGAAGTTCACCGACTCCAGGAGCCAGATGCCGAGCACCGCCTGCACGAGCAGGTAGGGCAGCAGCTGCCAGCCGAAGGCGGCGAGGGCGAACCCCCAGAGCAGCACGCTGAACATCCAGGCGTTGACGAGGTCGTTCTTGAGGCTGAGCGGGCTCTTGCCGAGCCGTCCGAAGCGCTTCTTCTCCAGCTCCCACGCGCTGCGCAGGCTGCCGACGACGGTGCGCGGCATGAACTCCCACACGTTCTCGCCGAGCCGGCTGCTCGCGGGGTCCTCGGGCGTGGCGACGCGGACGTGGTGGCCGCGGTTGTGCTCGATGTAGAAGTGGCCGTAGAAGGTCTGGGCGAGGGCGACGCGGGCGAACCAGCGCTCGTGCTCCTCCTTCTTGTGGCCGAGCTCGTGCGCGGTGTTGATGCCGATGCCGGCGACCATGCCCATGCCGGTGGCCAGGCCGAGCTTGTCGTACCAGGTGAGCGGCTCGGTGATCCCGGGGAGCACGCTGGCCGAGAACGGGTCCCAGCCGAAGATCGTGCCGTCGCCGAGCAGGAAGCAGCCCCACAGGAAGCCGGCGAGCTGCAGCGGGATGAACGCGTAGGTGACCCAGCGGTAGTAGCGGTCCTCCTCGAGGGACTCGATGAGCTCGTCCGGCGGGTTGTTCGGGTCGAGCCCGGCGACGAGGTCGACCAGCGGGACCACGACGAACAGGAAGAACGGTCCGAAGTACCACCACACGTGCCAGCCGGTGGCGGCGACGGCGCCCCAGATGACCAGCGGGATCAGCGGGACGATCGCGCCGATGAGCCACAGGTAGCGCTTCTTGTCGGTCCATTCGACGGTGCGGCCGTCGACCGTGGTCGAGAGCGTCATGGGTACCTCCTGGTGCCGGTCACGCCGCGGCGGGGTGCGGCGTGGATCACTTGACAGGACGGTACAGAATGTCAAGCGACTTGACAACCCCCCGATGAGTGTCAAGTGACGGGCGTCACCTCGACGCCGAGACATGCGGGCACAGGGGCGAGCCGCCCCCGACTGGGAGATCGGGGACGGCCCGCTGAGGGCCCCGGACCGGGGCAACAGGGAAACCGCGGTCCGGGGTGTCTGGGGACCGGACGAGCCGGTGTCTTCGGTTGTGGTCGGGCGCGGTGTCAGTTGATGGCGTAGGCGTAGACGACGGCGGGGCCCATCACGATCGCGAACAGCACCGGCAGGATGCAGGTCATCAACGGGACGAGGATCTTCACCGGCACCTGCTGGGCCTTGGCCTCCGCCCGACGGCGACGGCTGAGCCGCATCTCCTGCGCCTGGCTGCGGACGACGGACGCCACGGAGACGCCGAACTCCTCGGCCTGCACGACGGCCTTGCAGAACGTCCTGAGCTCCTCCACCGACGTACGCTCCGCGAGGGCCAGGTAGGCCTCGCGACGCGCCATGCCGAGGCTCATGTCCTGCATGAGCCGCGACGCCTCCTCGGCGAGTGGTCCGGTCCCCCGCTCCGCCGCCTTCGACAGCGCGGCCTCGAACCCGACGCCGGCCTCGAGCGAGATGACGATCTGGTCGAGCATGTCCGGCAGCCGCTTCTGGATCTCGTCCTGGCGCTTCGTGGCCTGGTTGTAGACCAGCAGGTCCGGGACCATGTAGCTGAAGCCGATGATGCCGAGGGCGACGAGCGGCATGAGCGGGTTGCTGGTCTTGCTCACGAGCAGCGCGCCGAAGAGCAGGCCGAGCGCCGCGGCGGCCGGTTTCATCAGCACCACGCGCTCACGCGTCCACCCCTCGGGGTGCCCCGCCAGCACCAGGTTCCGCTCGAGTCGGCGCAGGGTGGAGCTGGGCGTGAGCCGCTCCCAGAGGTCCGCGCGGGTGCGGTCGACCTTCACCACGCCGGTGTCGGAAGCCGCGTCGGCCGCCGCCGACAGGCTGCGTGCGCGCTTCCGTACACCACTCCCGCCAGGCGTGGCGACGGCGCCGGTGCCCATGAGGACGAGCAGGAGGGAGCAGACGAGCAGGAAGGCTGCGAGCATCACCATGTCAGAACTCGATCCTCACGACGGAACGCATCCAGAAGCCGCCGAGCACGTACATGAGCCCGCAAACCACCATGATCACCTTGCCGATCCCGGAGTCGACGAAGACGCCCATCTGCGTCGACGCGACCATCGAGTAGTAGATGCCCACACCCACGGGCAACGCCATCAGGATGTACGCCGAGAGCCGACCCTCGGCCGAGAGCGCCATCACCTGCTCGCGCACGTGGTGGCGCTCGCGGATGGTCTCGGCCACCTGGTCGAGGATCTCGTTGAGGTTGCCGCCGGTCTCGCGCTGGGACTCGATGGCCTGCGCGATCCACCGGAAGTCCTCGGACTGCATGCGATCGGCCACGTCCTCCATCGCGTCGACGAGGTCGCGCCCGATCCGGTACTCGTTGACGACCCGGGTCAGCTCCTCCGACATCGGGACCTCGGCGTCGTGGGACGCGGCGTCCATGGCACGCGGCAGGCTCTGGCCGGCGCGCAGCGACGACGCCATCATCTGCAGCAGCGGCGCCAGCTGGCCGGCGAACCGCTTGCGACGTCGTGCGACCTTCACGCGCACGGCGACCTTGGCCACCAGCGGGACCAGCAGCGACAGCAGGAAGGCCGCGACGACCGGCAGCTGCAGGACCAGCAGGCCGAGGAAGGTGGCCCCGCCGAGCACCAGGACCGTGACGACGAGGGAGGCGACCGACCGCCGGATGCCGGCGAGCTCGAGCTCCTCGGCCGAGAACGGTCGCCAGCCGCGTCGGCTGAGCACCTTCTCGACGGCCTCGACCGCTCCGTCGTTGGCGCGTCGGAGCAGCGGCTTCTGCTCCGTCACGGCGTAGGCGGCCACGCGGCCGCGCGTCCCACGTGTCTCGGGCACCCCGACGACGGCCAGGTAGGCGCACACGAGCGACCCGATCACCAGCACCGCACCGATCACCAGCATCGCGCTCACCCCACCCTTCCCTGGCGGACCAGGTTGTCCAGGTCGAACGCGATGCCGTGGTCGGCGAAGCGCTCGCTGAACCGCGGTCGGATGCCGGTCGGCACCGCGTTGCCGCGGAACCGTCCGTGCTCGTCCACGCCGGCGGCGAAGTCGAAGGTGAAGATGTCCTGCAGCACCACCGTGTCGCCCTCCAGGCCCATCACCTCGGTCACGTTCACGACACGTCGCGACCCGTCGCGGAGCCGCTGGATCTGCACGATCAGGTCGACCGCGCTGGCCGCCTGCTCGCGGATGGCGCGCAGGGGCAGGTCCATGCCGGCCATCAGCACGAGCGTCTCCAGGCGCGACATCGCGTCGCGCGGGGAGTTCGCGTGCAGGGTCGACAACGAGCCGTCGTGGCCCGTGTTCATGGCCTGCAGCATGTCGAGGGCCTCGCCGCCACGACACTCACCGACCACGATGCGGTCGGGTCGCATGCGCAACGAGTTGCGCACGAGGTCGCGGATGGTCACCTCGCCCTGGCCCTCGATGTTCGCCGGCCGGGCCTCCATGCGCACCACGTGCGGCTGCTGCAGGTTGAGCTCGACGGCGTCCTCGATGGTGACGATCCGCTCGCCGGCCGGGATGAAGCGGCTCAGCACGTTGAGCAGCGTCGTCTTGCCGGTGCCGGTACCGCCGCTGACCAGGATGTTCAGCTTGGCCTGGACACAGGCCTGCAGGAGGTGGGCCATCTGCTCGGTCATGCTGCCGAACCCGATGAGGTCGGTGACCGTGAACGGGTCCTTGCTGAACTTGCGGATGGTCAGCGACGACCCGTCGACCGCCAGCGGCGGGATCACGGCGTTCACGCGGGACCCGTCGGCCAGCCGGGCGTCCACGAGCGGCGACGACTCGTCGATGCGACGGCCGACCTTGCTGACGATGCGCTCGATGACCCGACGCAGGTGGTCCTCGGAGGCGAAGCGCGCCGTCACCTGCGTGAGCCGCCCGCGCCGCTCGACGTACACCTGGTCGTACCGGTTCACCATGATCTCGCTGATGCTGTCGTCCTCGAGCATCCGCTCCAGCGGGCCGAGGCCCAGCGCGTCGTCCTCGACGTCGCGCACCAGCCGACGCCGCTCGTCGGAGGTGAGCAGCAGCTGCTGGTCGCCCTCGATGACCGACGTGAGCTCCTCCCGCACGAAGGCGTGCAGCTGGTCCTCGGTGAGGCTCGGGTCGTTGATGCGGGCGCCGATGCGCCCCATGAGGGCCTCGGACGCCCGCGCCTTCATCGACGCGTACGCGTCGCCGAGCGCACCCGAGCCGTCGACGTCCTCCAGCTCCTCCGTCTCCACGACGGCGCTGGTGAACGTGCTGGCCTCCCGGGCGCTGGCGAGCCGGTCGCTCAACCGCATGTCAGGCCACCTCCAGCCGCTTGTGGCCCGGCTTGCCCTCGGCGGCGCGGGCCCGGTCGTAGACCTTCTTGGCCAGAGCCTTGACCGACTTCACGAACGGGTTCGACCGGCTGCTGACGACCAGCGGGACACCCTTGTTGGAGGCGACCGGCACCTCCTTCGCGCGCGGCATGACCACGTCGACCGGGATGCCGAGCATCGCCTCGACGTCCTTGACCTTGAGCCCGGACTGCTTGTCCGCGAAGTTCAGCACCACGTGACGCGACGCCGGCAGGATCGCCAGCTCGCTCAGCAGCTCGACCTCCTTGCGCACGCTCCGCAGGCAGGCGATGTCCATCGTGCTGACCAGGACCGCGTCGTCGCTCGCCTCGAGCGCCCCGAGGGTCGCCTCGTCGAGCCCGGCCGCGGTGTCGACGACGACGTAGCGGAACTGCTCCTGCAGCTGACGCACCAGGGCGGTGACCTGCTCGGAGGTCACGTGGTCGTTCGCGGCCGGCGACTCCGCGCCGCACAGCACGAAGAACCCGGCCGTGTGCACCGTCAGGTACGTCTTGAGCAGCAGGTTGTCGCGCGCACCCGGCCCGAACGCGTCCTCGAGCGTGTGGCTCGGCCGCAGGTCGAGCACCGTCGACACGTCGCCGAACTGCAGGTCGAGGTCGACGAGCACGACCTCCATGGGCGACTGCTGCGCCAGCGCGACGGCCAGGTTGGTGGCGATGCTGGTCTTGCCGACCCCGCCCTTGGGCGAGAGCACGGTCAACGTGCGCGACCGGAAGTCGACGGGCGCCGTGGGCCTGGCCAGCTTGAGCGGGTCGCCCGCCGTCGCCGGCGTGCGCGCGTCGAGCCGTGCTCGCAGACCCGCGAGCAGGTTGGGGTCGTCGATGCTCGGTGCGACGTCGCGGATGCCCGAGCGCATCGCCTCGAGCATGACCTCCTTCTCGGTGGCCGCGACGAGCACGAGGTCGACGTCGGGTCGGACCGCAGCGACCTCGCGCGCCAGGGCCATCGAGGCCTGCAGCGGCACGGCCGCGGTGAGGATCATCGCGTCGGGGATCACGGTCGGGTCGAGCCCGCGCAGGAAGCTGGAGGAGTCGCCCTGCATGGCGTCAGCCCCGAGCGCGACGCACTGGTGACCGATGGTCGCCTCGACCCGCCCGGCGAGCTCGTCGTCGCCGCCGACGATCAGCACGAGACTCATGGCGCCACCACCCGGCTGTCGACCGTCCGGCCTCCGCCGGTGTCGGTGTCGGTGGTCTGCTTCGTCAGCCAGACCTTGCCGAACTCCATGGCGTTGACGATCTTCTCGGCGTCGATCGTCCGCACGGCGACCGTCACGGTGGCGCCGGACGCTACCTGCGCGTCGCCGACGCCCGCGGAGACGGCGAGGACGCGGACGCGGTTGGCCGCGTTGGCCGTCCGTCCCTCGTAGCTGGCCATGACGCCCACCAGGTCGCCCGGGGCCAGTGCACCTCCCACGATCCGCTGACCCTCGAGCTGGATGGCGAGCTCCTGCATGCCCTTCGGCACGGCGGTGTCGCCCTTCACGTCGTCGGGCGCGGCGAACTTGGCCGCCGTGAGCTGGTCACCGGGGACGAGCACGCCCTGGGTCACCTCGCCCTCGACGTCCGAGAGGTCGGTGAGGGCACCGGGCACCACCGCAGCCTTCGGCAGCTCGACGGTCTCGACGCTCTTCGCGAGCTCGCTCGCCGGCGTCTTGGTGGCCACCTCCTGGGTGACCCGCAGCACCGTGGTGCGCTCGGTGCCCTCGAAGGCGCGGTCGTCGGCGCCCTGCGCGTAGACGACGAGCGCGGCGAAGCCGAGCACCGCCAGCAGCACCGCAGCGCCGATGGCCAGTCGTTGCTTGTTCACGACAATCTCCCTGTTCCCGTGAAGCGTGCGTCCCTTGACCCCGGGACGCGGGGGCGGTGGGGATCACGACAGGACGCCCCGAGATGCTGCTGCACCCCGTCGCGGGACGGTCCCTCACCCTGTTGCCTGATGTGCCGCCCTCCGGGCTCCCTCTCCGGTGGGTGGCGGGGACGAGACGAGGACTCAGATCCCTCGAGTCGTCCGTTGCGTGAGCCGGCGGCGCCGCGAGCCCGAGCTACGCGGCGCCGCCGTTCCCGATCACGTGTTCGGCAGCGCGTTCGCGACCTTGTTGAAGCCGGTCAGGACGTCCTGGCCGATCGTCGTCACGACGCCGATGATGATGGCGGCGATCAGGGCGACCAGCAGGCCGTACTCGACGGCGGTCGCACCCTTCTCGTCACGGCGGTCCTTGGCGGTGGCGATGTAGGCCAGGATGGTCGACAGTGCGTACATGATGTAACTCCCTCAGATGTTTCGAGCCCCGGTTCCCCGATTGCTCCGTCACCCCTGTTGGTGACGCTCCCTGAGAAAAAAGTTAAGTCCGAAAGTCCTGTTTGTCATGCGAGTTACGGGCCATCTTTTGTTAGTCCGGTCGGACTATGGCGTTCGTCACATCGATGGTGTGGGCCGGGTCTCAGAACGGGGGAACGCGCTCGAACAGCTCGAGCACGTCCTGGCCGAAGATGCCCACGGTCACAGCGATCACCGCGGCGATGAACACCGCCAGCAACGCGTACTCCACAGCGGTCGCGCCGCGCTCGTCATGGGTCATCGTGCCCTCCTCCGGACATCGTCACCGTAGGCGAACTAGTCCGGCAAGGGTGCCCAAACCTGCAAGAAAGTACGCTCAGACGTCCTGTCTGGGGACCTTCGTCAGGGCCACGAGCACCAGCTGGGTCTGCGACACGCAGGTCTGCAGGACGACGTCGGCACTCGGTCGCAGGTCGCGCACGAACACGTCCCGACGCTGGTGCCGGTCGACGACATCGACCCGGTAGAGACCGGCGTCGACGCCGGGGCCGTCCAGCTCGACGACGTCACCGCGACCCAGCCCCGGGATCCACGCCGCTCCCCCGCAGTAGTCGTGCTCGGAGACGAGCAGGGGACGCCCGGCCTCCCCCACGTCGATCGCCACCGGTCCGCGGCAGGCGTCCAGCGGTGCCTCGAAGGTGGTGAGCGTGGCGGCGGCCGACATCGTCCGCCGCACGTCCGGACGCGGAGGCGGCGACACTGACGGCGCGTCGAGCGTCGGCAGCGTCGCGGCGGAGAACGACTCCCCGCCGCCAGGCTCCACGGTGCTGGTGCAGCCCGCCACCAGGGCAGCGGTCACCGCGCCGGCGGCAAGGAGAGCACGAGGAGCCATGTCTCGATCGTAGGCGGACCTCGCGCCTCGAGGCACCCTCCGAGCAGCACGACGCATGACTCGGACCGCCTCGGGTACCGGGACGACACGGGCCTGTCCCCCCTGGCGGGCCCCGAACGGTGCGGGCCCGCTTCCGGGCGGGTCCGCACCCTCACGTCTGGAGGTCCTGTGCCATCACCCCGTCTCCGCTGGAACCTGGGCGTCTCGGCGACCTTGGTGCTCGCCGTCGCGGGCCTCGTCGGCTCCGCCGTCGTCCGCTACGGCCCGCTGACCCAGCCATGGGGCTACTTGTTCCTCGCCCTCGCCGCGCTCGGCACGGTGGGCACGACGCTGCTGTTCGTCATGCGCGCCCACGGCGTCGACGACTGAGGCGGTCACCCGCACGCCCCGGCCCCGCCGGGGTACGCACCAGGCGACCCCGACCGAGGAGGATCCCATGGACGACCAGCCCGACGACGACTGGAGCGGGAGCACCCGTCGCCCCTGGTACAACCCCCCGATGCGGAAGGGTGGCTCGGAGACCGGCGTCGGTGCGTGGCGCTGGGCCGTGCTGGGCATCGCGGTGCTCGTCGTGGCGGCGATCGTCGTGATCGTGCTCGTCGACCAGGACGTGCTGCCCCGAGCCTGGGCCTACGCGGTGCTCCCGGTCGCGATCGTCGCGGCGGCGGCCTCACGCGTCGTCACGACCCTGAAGGCCAAGGCCGCGACGGACCGTCGCACCTCACGTCACCCCGACGGACCCGACGTCGACGAGTCCTAGCCGGCGCGTCACCGCGCGGGACGAGGAGCCGACGCAGGGCCGAGCCCGCGCGTCGCCGGACCCTCGAGGAGCGTCCCGTCGGGCTCGAACCGCGACCCGTGGAGGGGGCAGTCCCACGTCCGCTCGACGTCGTTCCATCGCACGACCCCGCCCAGGTGCGGACAGACGCCCGACACCGAGCGGACGCACCCGTCCACCGTCGAGGTCGCCACCGGAGGGCGACCCCGTGTGACCACGCCCTGGCTCTCCCCCGGCACATCGCCCGGGCGCGCGAGGGCGCCGAGCCAGCCCGACGCGAGATGCCCGCCGACCGCGGCGTTCCACTGGGCCAGCGACGTCATGGAGCGTGGTCCCGTGAGCCGGCCGGGCGGGACGAGCGGGAGCCGACGACCGTGGGCGACGGCGGTGGCGACCGCCCGCGCTCCCGCCACCCCGGCCAGGAGGCCCCACCCTCCGAGACCCGTCACCACGTGCACCGGGGCCCGTCCAGGGGCCCGTCCGGCGATGGGCACCTCGTCGGGCGTCAGGTAGTCCTGCGCCGACCACGCGGCGACCTCGGCGCCGACGTCGAGGTGCTCGCGGGCCCACCGGCGCACCGCCTCGAGGTGGCGCCCTGCGGGACCGGACCTGCCGACCACGTGGCCGTGTCCGCCGACGAGCGCGAGCGGCGCTCGACCCGGTCGCGGTACCCCGCGCACCGTCCACGACGGCGACCCGACCGACACCGCCATCGGCAGCACCTCCTGACCGGTCTCGAAGGCGACGACGTACGAGCGGTGCGGCTTGACCGTCGCGAAGGCGGCCGTCCGGTCGAGCACGGGGATGCCCGTGGCGACCAGCACGTGGGCAGCCCTCAGCTCCTCACCGTCCTCGAGCGTGACGCAAGGGTGCGCGCCGCCGCCGACCTGGCGGACGCGCCGCCCGAGCCGGACGTCGACTCCGGCGGCGACGGCCTCGGCGCCGAGCGCCGCCACGTACGCGAGCGCGTCGACCTG